>URUU01000021.1 GCA_900551235.1 uncultured Lachnospiraceae bacterium | reverse complement strand
TGTGAGGTAGCGAGAGCGTGCCTTCGGGGAATTCGTTCATTTGCACATGCTAAAATATCCGTAAATTTTTATTGTTCTTTCTTTGGCATCTCTTTTTTATACTACTGAACCGAAATCTCCACATCATTTGCAACAAGCGTCTCCACCTGGCTCCAGTCTACCATGCGGTTAAACACGATCTTGAGGGTATCTCCGTTCTCCATTTCGCCGCAGACATAGTTTGTGTTGTCCACATTTTCATCCAGAACGGTGTATTCGCTTCCGTCTTTGTATTTCAGCACCAGTTTTTTCAGGTAATACGGATCTATAAAGGTCTGTCCGTCTTCTTTCTGGATCTCGTCGTCCAGTCCGAATCCATTTGCCAGATTCAGGGAAAGTGAGATTGCTGAATAAGCAAACTGTTCTTTGTTGTTTTCTGGATTCACTGTACTGGTCAGCGGCATTTTTCCGATACCAAGTGCAATGTTTTCTTTCTGCGCAGCCATATCGTCATCTTTCAGTTCTGAAACTGGTTTTCCATACTGCTCCAGATGAAATTTCAGATCGGTATTCTTAGCAGAGCAGACATAGCTGGAATAAAGATAATAACAGGTGTCGCTGCTCTTTTTGCTGTCGATCGTCATTTTGTCTGCTACAAGGCTCTCATCTGCACCTTCCAGATAGAAATAGAAGTCACGATCCTGTGTAAAATAAGCACCTTTTGCCTCATTTGTTCCTTCATCTGCATGAATGGCTTTGATTCCGTTTGGATTTTCCAGTTTCAGAGACAGAACACCTGCATTTCCATCCGAAATATTATTGATGATCGTCAGGGTGTAATCTCCGCTTTTTCTTGTGATATTTAAATCTTCTACGTAAGGCTCCACCAGTTTTTCTGCCTGTGCCTCATCGACTGCCACATATTCTCTTGACGGCATCGTCACAGTCGTGCCGCCTTTTCCATTATCTACGACCGTATCATAAGCTTCTTTTGTCGTACGGCTCTGCTGTCCGAACACATTGCCAAGCAGATCGGTATGTGCACTGATATACGCAGCTCCTGCGGTTGTGCCAGAGATCAGAATCACGGCAAGTGCCGCAGCGGCTGCCATACTGCTATGCTTTCTGCCCCGCTTTTTTGATGTTTTTGTATCTCTTCTGATCTGTGCATAAGTTTCCTGCATCCGCTTTTCTGTTTCTTTTGATATCGTAACGTCTTTTTTTAATGTATCCTGTAATTCTTTTTCTGTATATAACATATACTCCCGGCCTCCTTATAAGTATTTTCAAAGTATTAACTGACTTTTCAGACTTTCCCTGCCCCTTCTAAGTCTGCTCTTCACCGTGTTCTCACTGAGATCCAGAATCTCTGCGATCTCTCTTGTTCGAAATCCCTGTCCATAATACAGAAGAAATATATGTTTATATTTCTCCGGCAGACAGGAAAGCATCTCATAAAATTCTGCATCGGTCTTTTCCTGCGGCTCTTTGCCCTGCATGGAAAAATCTTCCGTGGCAATGCAGCGTTTCCGTTCTCTTAACACGTTGTTGCAGTTGTTGATCAGGATTCTGGTCAGCCACGTCTTAAAATAAGCTGCCTTTTTCAGCTCGCCTATGTGTTCCCAGGCCGAAAGTGTCGTCTCCTGCATCACATCTGCCACATCTTCTTCATTTTTCAGACAGGCTTTTGCGACTTTGTAGAGATCCATTTTATATTTTTCGATCAGAGCGACAAAGGCATCGGCATCTCCCCTCTGTGCCTGCTTTACCAGAAACATTTCTGTTCCTCCTTTCTTTTTGCGTCTTTCACTTATTAGACGAGGCTGTACAGCATTTGGGTGCATATGTTGTAAAATATTTAAGATGATGTCAGGGGCAGAAGGTCTAAATCCACATGAGCTTGTTCATAAATGGATGTAGTTCCGACATCCTGTTATCATTCACTTACAATTTTATAGTATTCTCTGGCAGTGATCAGATACACGATCACATAAAATGCGGCAAATGCCAGGAACGTAAGAACTGCACTGAGAACCAGAAGTTTCACATCCCGAAGCCCAAAACCGCCCACAAGGATTTCTTTGACCAGGTGAAACGCAAAACAACTGTGGATTCCGGCTGCTGCAAGCGGCAGGAAGAACACCATCAGAACCTGGCTGTGGATAGAGGCATTGATCTCCCCCTGCTCCATACCGACCTTTTTAAGGATTGCAAAGCGTTCTTTGTCTTCATAACCTTCGGATATCTGTTTATAATAGATGATCAGGACGGTTGCCATGACAAAGAGAAGTCCCAGAAAGATCCCAAGGAAAAACAGTCCGCCGTACAGGCTGTAAAATTCCGCTCTGCCTTCTGTCCTGTTCTCGATTCCATACACAAAAGCGTGTGGTGCATCTTTTTGTTCTCCAAGATAAGCATGCAGACTGCTTGTCAGTTCCTGTATTTTTTCTTCCGGAAGATCCAGATCAAAGCTGTATTCATATTTTACTCTCGATGCGTTTTCTCTGTATACTTCTTTGTTTGTTTTCCAGAGATCCTGCAGCTGTGCAAAATCTTTTACCACGATACGGTATACCGGATTTGCATAAAATTCAAGTCCAGTATCTCCCATCCTGGTATCCTCCGGCAGGTGTTTCACTTTCCACTTCATATTGTTGACAGAGAACGTGTCCTGCTGCAGTGGGACATCTTCCAGAAATACCAGTGCTTCTCCATCCTTTAATGTCTCGTTCTTTTTTGTTTCCCGGTTATAATCTTCCAGCGTGACTGCCTGCAGCATGCACAGATTTTCAAAATCTTCAGAGCCATCGTTTCTGCTTGATGTAATCTGCACATTTCCATCCTTCTTCAATGCAGCCACATCGATCACTGTCTGGCTTCCTTCGTTTTTTACGTCAATTTTGTTATCTTTCAGGTAATTTTCTGCATAAGTACCGATTTCTTTTAATTCTTTTTCAAACTGTGCACTGTCATCCGGTTCCGTTCCAAGGCTGAGTGAAATTCTGAATTCCTTCGGATAATGCAGGTACAGCGAATGCTCCTGTCCGACATAAAGACTTGTTGTAGAAGAGATCAGAAGCAGGACTCCGGTTGACATGATGCAGATCAGTGAAAGACTGACCGCATTCTGCTTCATGCGATAAATCATTCCGGAAACCGAAATAAAATGATTTGTTTTATAATAGTAGCGTTTGTTTTTCTGCAGCAGTTTCAGAAAGGCAATGCTCCCTGCCGTAAACAGGGAAAACGTTCCGACGATAACGAGAAGTACTGCCACAAAAAAAGTATTCAGCCCGGTCATAACATTATCTGCCTTCAGTGCAAGGATATAGCCGCCTGCAAGCGTCACGACACCAAGCACTGCCAATGGCCATTTTGTTTTCGGCATTTTTTCACCGATCTGACCGCCCTTTAGCAGTTCAGCCGGACGTACCATGTAGATCAGGCGGACGCTGTTAAAGAAGATCAAAAGAAAGATCCCTGTAAAAAGTCCAATGGTTTCTGCCAGCGTAAAAGCACTGACTTCCACGCCGATCACAACCTCCATCTTCAGGATTTTCAGAAGTCCCAGAAAAACCAGCTTGGAAAACAGGATTCCGCATGCGATTCCAAACAGGAGAGAGAGTATTGCAGTATAGATTGTTTCCCACAGCATCACACGGCTGATGTGGCGTTTTTCCATACCCAAAATGTAATAAAGACCAAACTCTTTTTTCCTGCGTTTCACAAGAAAACTGTTTGTATAAAATAAAAACAGAACTGCAAAAATCCCAACTACAACAGTTCCAAATATCAGCACAATTCTCATCGTTGCCCCGCCCCGCATTTTATTCAGTGCAGAATTCGTGGAAAGGCTGGACATGATATAAAACATCATGATCGTTGCAATACAGGTCAGAAGATATGGAAAACAGGTCTGTCTGTTTTTTTTCAGATTTGTCAGTGCTATTTTCGCATAAAAGAATCGTTTCATGCCTCTTCCCTCCCTGCTGTGATCAGCGTCAGTGTATCTGAAATCTTCTGCAGCATTTCCCTCTGTCCGGACATTCCGCGGTAGATCTGATGATATACCTCGCCATCTTTGATAAACAGAACCCTGGATGCATGGCTTGCCGCCTGAATGCTGTGTGTTACCATCAAGATGGTCTGTCCTTCCCGGTTGATGGATTCAAACAGATCCATCACACCTGCCGCCGCTCTGGAATCCAGTGCTCCGGTCGGTTCGTCCGCCAGGATGATCTTCGGTTCTGTGATCAGTGCCCTTGCGATCGCTGCACGCTGTTTCTGACCTCCGGACACTTCATACGGATATTTCTCCAGAAGCTTTTCAATGGACAGTCTGCGTGAAAGTTCCATCATTTTCGGTGCCATCTCACTGTAAGTTTTGCCAGATAAGACCAGCGGCAGCATGATGTTGTCTTTCAGCGAAAACGTATCCAGCAAGTTGAAATCCTGAAAAACAAAGCCAAGATTGTTTCTGCGGTACATGGCAAGCTGCTTCTCCGGAATGCTGCCCATATCCACTCCGGAAAGCAGAACTTCTCCGGCTGTCGGTTTGTCGAGTGTTGCCAGAATGTTCAGAAGCGTCGTTTTTCCCGAACCGCTCTCTCCCATGATCGCCACAAATTCTCCTTCTTCGACGGAAAAATTCACATCCGAAAGTGCCTGCACCTGCGTGCCGCCGAATCTTGTGGTATATATTTTTTTCAAGTGTGAAACATTTAATAATTCCATTTCCAGTCCTCCTGCCATTTTTTACTGTATCTTATAATGTCCTGTGGATTGCTTTGTATCTGATACTCACCATCCACATGATCGTTTCAGGTTTTCATTCCTGACATCCGTTATTGTATAAAAACAGGAACTGCAAATCCATCGAAATGGCTTACAATTCCTTTTTTAACCTTACATCTGTGTAAGTTTTCAGTAATCCCGGACTGGATCGACTGCAAGATCCAGATAAATACATGTCCCTTTTCCCGGATCGGATTTTGCCGAAATACGATGTCCCAGCATTTCCATGGTCTGTCTGCACAGGGCAAGTCCGATGCCGGTGGCACGGTTCTTGATCCTTCCGTTGTACCCGGTATATCCCCATTCAAAGATACGCGGCAGATCTTCCGGACGGATTCCCATGCCGGTATCTTCCACGACCAGCGTTTTTTCTTTTTTCGGATCCAGATAAATGGAAATTTTTCCTTTCCTGGTATATTTCACGGCATTGGTAAGCACCTGTTCCAGCACAAAGACCAGCCACTTTTCATCGGTCTGCACATCTGTCTGCAGATTGCCAAGCTCCAGGGCAAGCTTTGTCTGGCGAAAGAGAACACCTGTTTTTTTCAGAGCTTTTTTGACAATACTTTCCAGGCTGTAATGGGCAAATACCAGATCTTTGTGCCCTCCTTCCAAACGTTGATACTGGAGTGCAAATTCCACATACTGTTCGATCCGGTAAATTTCTCCTTCCATGGCAGCACGATCCGGCTCTTCTTCCTCCAGAAGCAGGCGGAGTGCAGCGATCGGCGTCTTGATCTGATGTGACCACCTTATGTAATAACGATTTGCTTCACTGAGCTGACATCTCGCTTCCTGCCTGGCATTTTCCCACTGTCTTCCCAGCATCTCTGCAAGATTCTGATATTCTTTTTCAACAGCGTTTTCCGGCTTTCCAAAATGTTCCGTTTCCAGATAAAGTTCTGCTTCTTTTTGGATATTTTTCAGTTGTTTATATTTTTTTCTTTGCTGCACTCCATCCAGAATGATCCATCCGCCAAAAATCAGAAGAATAAACACACTGCTGTAAGCCCATGCCTCCAGCGGCATTTCATAGAGATAAAACAAGAGCGTCTCCATCAGAAACAATATCAGGGCCGCCATAGCCTTTTTCATCTAACCTGCTCCTCCCTGATCTGATAGCCAATCCCTTTTCGCGTCTTAATAAATTCGCAAAGCCCGATTTCTTCCAGTTTTTTTCGAAGTCTTGTCACATTGACCGTCAACGTATTGTCATCAATAAAATGTTCTGATTCCCACAGCGAACGCATCAGTTCTTCCCTTGAAACCGGTCTTTTTGGATTTTTCATCAGGATTTTTAAAATTCCGAATTCATTACCAGACAGCTTCAGCTCTTTGTCCTTGTAATGCAGAACGGCTTCTGTCAGATCCAGGGTCACGTTTCCGACACAGCAGAGTGCTTTTTCCGATGTGAATGCATAAGACCGTCGGAGCACTGCCTGTATTTTGGCTACAACCACTTCCATACTGAACGGTTTTGCCAGAAAATCATCTGCTCCCATGTTGATCGCCATGACAAGATTCATGTCATCTCCTGCAGATGAGATCACAATGATAGGTACATCACTTACTTTTCGTATCTCGCTGCACCAGTAATAGCCATTGAAAAACGGAAGCGTCAGATCCATCATCACCAGATCCGGTTTCCACCCGGCAAATGCTTCCATCACATGTTCAAAATCCACCGTGTCAAATACTTCATATCCCCATCGCTCCAGCTGCCGTTTCAAAACACGTGTGATCGTCGTGTCATCCTCCACCAGCATGATCCGATAATGATTCTTTTTCTCATCTTCCCGAAAATCCTGCATATGCTTTCTTTCCTTTCTTCGAAAAATGCCCACAAACTGCTTTGCTCAACGCCATTCCCACAATTCTGTCTTCATTTCAAATTTGTATTTTGTTGCAAAAGCTACTATTATTTTTTGTTGATTGTGGTATACTAACCTTGAAGATATCGAATCTGGAAATAGCTGCGGCACGTTTACTGTAAGCTTAAATTTCAAAGCCAGTATAACATGAATTACAGAGCTGCAAAAGAAAGGAATGATTTTTATGTTGACTTTTACAAGTGAAAATTTTGAAAAGGAAGTACTTCAATCAGATAAACCTGTTCTCGTTGATTTTTTTGCCACCTGGTGCGGTCCATGCAAGTCTATGCATCCGGTTCTCGAAGAACTTGACAGGGAAGAAGATTTTAAGGTCGGACAGGTCGATATTGATGAATATCCGGATCTGGTAAGCAAATATCGTATCATGTCCGTCCCGTTCTTTATTGTATTTAAAAATGGAGAAGTTGTCGGAAAAACCATTGGTGTTCAGTCAAAAGAAGAACTTCTGGCACTGATCCGCGGCTAGAAAATTTTTCTCCACAATCTCAAAAATCCGGATCTGATCTGATAATCATCTTCACGCCAGTCAAACAGACTGTCGTATTCTTCTTCGGTGAGGATGTTTTTCAGCTCCTGTTTTTTTTCATCCGGTACGATGGCATTTACGCTGTCAGCAAAGCAGAGACTGGGATAAAGCACACACCACCAGTTTCTGCCTTTTGCTTTCCCGATGCAGACGCGCAGTGCCTCATACACTCCTGCCGGAAAGGTGCAGTCCCCATAGGTTTTCATCGGAAAATAGCACTTTTCCAGACTTACACTCACCGGATAGGTATATCCCTGTTTCTGAATCTCCCGTTCTGCCGCAAGACGGATTTTTTCCTTATTCTCTTTGATACGTTTTTTTGTTTCCTTCACATTTTCTGCCCCGTCCAGAATGTCTTTCATATCATCCACCAGCCGGTCTTTGACTGCCAGTTTCAGTTTCTGGTCTTCTTCGCTGTCGCTGTTTGCCAGCACATGAAAACGCAGGATTTCCTTTGCGATTCCCTGTTGGATTTCATCAGCCGTCTCTTCTTTTTGCTGTTTTTCTTTCTCATAAACTGCTTTTTTTGCATGGTACATTTTTACCGTACCTGTCGTATTTAAAACCAATATATACTTCTGTGGCACAAGTTTGCCAGCCTCTCCTTTGAGTTTTAAAATTTTATGTTCCCCGCTTCCGTTGTGCAGACGGTACAGAAGACTTCCAAGTGTGGCAGCTTCTCTTTTATGGTTCGTACTTTTCTGATAAAACCCGATTAAATCCTGCAATTCTTCTCCCACCTGCTTTTCCTGCTGTTTCAATGCTGTGTCATCTGCTGTGAAAAAATAGATATTTCTGGAAAAAACCGGGTGTTTCTCTAATGTCAGCAGGATTTCTCCCAGTTTTTCATCATCTTCTGCCAGAGCATCTTCCAGCAGGACACAGCGTACCTGTCCATAATCCAGGTATTTGCTGCTTTTATCCTGTTCTGTCTGCAAATATTTCTCAAATGGAACCGCACTGTCCCGGATTACAAGCGTGTCCGGGAACTCCCGTTCTTCCAGTTCTCTTCCACAGCCACCAAAACAAACGGTCAGCAAAATCCAGGTGATGCCAAGGAACACTCTCCAGAGTTTTTTTCGATGTGTACGATCTGTTTTTCTGTCTTCTCTCTCTTTTATCCTCTTTTTCTTCATACTCGTTCCCTTCTTTCTTGCTCACCTTGTACCACAAATGCCATCATCACCGAGATTACCAGAAATCCCAGACTCACCATTACATACATCTGCACGCTCTTTTCATAAGACGGTCTTACGCATGCCGCCGCACTGGCTGCCGCTGCCACGAGCCACCATTTCCACTTTTTCTTTTTTCCGGGCAGGAGTCGTTCGCTGCAAGTCCCAAGAACGGAAAACCCCAATACCAGTTCCCCACAGACCATGCCAAGAAACAGTACTGCAAACAAAACATCCCAGCGCTGTAAAAAAATCCCCCGGATTTTGGAATTGCTCATCGCAGTGATGACAGGAAATGGCAGGGTGCGGATACCGCCTGCTCCAAAAATGGCCTGTAAAAGGATCAAAAGCAGCAAACTTCCGGTCAGCATACATCCTGTTGTTTTCCGGAGGTTTTCTCCATTTTTCCGTTCTTCTGTTTCTCTTTGCAGAAATACTCTGCACCCAAGATCTGCAAAAACAGGCAGCATATTGATACCGGTGCTCCATATGTTGCCAGGAGCAGATGGCTGCATCATTTCTCCAAGTGTCCCAAACTGCCCGCCTCTGATCGTAAGAACCGCCAGAACCAGAAGAAGCAGCAGCACCGGAAAGAACAGGATCGGACATAGTACCTCTAAAAATTTCGCCTTGATTTCCAGTCTGTGATCTGCCGCAAAACTGCTGACGGCTGCCGCAGGCAAAATCAACATCCATATTTTCTGTTCCGGCAAAAGGAAACATTGTGCCACTTCAGCAAACAGACAAAGTAACAGAAACACATCTGCAAATCCATAGATTCCATATACCGCTGCCAGGATCGTAACTGCTCTGTTCCCCATTCCTTTTTTTCTGTCTGTGGCAGGATCCCGCGGCAGTTTTTGTATAAAATCCAGCATGATCTTCAGATAGAGAAAGGTCAGGACCGTCATCAAAACCCACGGCCAGATAGAAAATCCGCCCTCCGGAAGCTGTGCCAGCAAAGGCAGCAGCAAACCGATTTTTGCAGCCTGCTCAAGGATCAGGATCCTTCTGATCTGTCTTTCTGAAATTTTTCCGTTTCTGCCAAACATAATGCCTTCCCCTCCTGACATTTTCTATATTTTGCATCCGGATATTTTACAGCAAAAATGCCAGTGACATTCTTGAATTTCTGTATTTCAGGATTTTCTGCGAAACCGGATGCGATTTCCCCATTTTGCAAAGATCGGTCTGCGTTTCCGTTTCCTTGCTGCTGCCAGAAACATGGAATCTTTTTCATCTGCCCCTTCATTAAGATTGCCGCCCACATAAGGATAAAGCCAGGGAATCCCGTAACTTTCCTGCTCTGCCATCAGCATCAGCAGAAGAAAACAGCCAAGCATCACGCCCAGAATCCCAAAACAGATACCCAAAAGCAGGATTCCATATTTCCAGAGCCGGAATACTTCGGAGAGTTCTTCGTTTGGTATGGAAAAGGACCCAAGTGCCGTCAGAGCCGCCACCGTCACCGTGATCGGGCTGACCAGATTGGCACTGACTGCTGCCTGTCCGACGATCAGCCCTCCGACAATCCCGATCGTATTGCCCGCCGGTCCAGGCATGCGAAGCCCGGCTTCCCGCAGCAGTTCAAAGGACAACTCCATCAGAAGGACTTCCGCCGCCGTTGGAAAAGGTACGCCGTTTCTTGCCTCCGCCATGGAGCGGATCAGATTCCCCGGCAGAAGCTGCGGGTGAAACGTCGCTGCCGCCACATACAGACCTGGAAGAGCCAGAGCCAGAAAAGCAGCCACATAACGGATCAGTCGCAGAAAAGTGACGATCCGTTCATTGCGGTAATAATCATCTGCTGTCTGAAACACGCTGTTTAACGTCGCCGGAAAGATCAGAGCCTCAGGGGAATTGTCCGTCAGAAGCACTATACGTCCTTCCAGAACTGCCTGTGCTGCACGATCCGGACGTTCTGTTGTCTGATAAACCGGGAATCGTCCTTCCCCTTTTTTCTGCGTCAGATATTCGATCATTCCGCCATCTTCAATGCCGTCCACCTCAAACGCATCCAGCCGTTTTCTCATTTCTTCACAGAGCGGCGGATACACCACACCGTCCAGATACAAAAGTGCTGTTGTTGTCGCAGAATAGCGCCCCACCTGTTTTTCTTCGACTTTCATCTTTGCATTTCGTATTCGTTTTCTTATCAGGGAGGTATTCGTCTTTACAGACTCAGAAAATGCTTCCTTAGAGCCTCGCAGACCTTTCTCCGAATCTGTTTTCTGGACACCACTTCCTGGATAGCCTTTGCTTCCGATCTTGACCGCCCGGTCATAACCATCTGCAAACAGGACTGCATTCCCGGCAAACATCGCCGCCATCGCTTCCTCCAGTGTAAAAAGTTCTTTTGTATCCGAAATCCCAAGACGGTTGTTTTCCAGCGTGCCGTAGATTTCTTCTGTATCCATGGAAAGCAGCCGGTTTAAAAGTTTTCCGATGATGGAATCTTCCAGCATCACATTGCTGACCGCCGCTTCGATATAGATCAGAAAAGCTTCTGTTTTCTCCTTTTCCCCGATCTGAAGCGGGCGGAAAATGATATCCGCACAGTTTTCAATCTGCTTTTGCACTTCCCGTTGATTTTCTGAAAGAATCGTTGAAATTCGCATCTGCGTATCCCCCCGGCTCATGTTTGACTTCGCTTTACTGTACAAACTGATGCATATATTATTTTGATGTCCTGCGAATTGCTTCGTTGCAAAGCAACTCTCGCAATTCTTCAAAAAAATAGGAAAGAGTGTTTTCCTGTTCACTCTTTCCTATTATTTACCAGTTTTCTTTTTTTATACTTATTCTTTTACTCTTCCGGCATCTCGCAGACTGCTGATGATTGAACGTCTCTGATTTTCGATATGAATACGGATCGCACTGCCTGCCTCCGTTTTATCATGCTTTTTCAGTGCACTGTAAATTGCCTCATGCTCTTTTAAAAGCAGTTTATGTGTGCCTGGTTCTTTGAGATACTCCATGCGGTAACGGTACATCTGTTCTCTTAAATTGTTTAAGATCTGCAGAAGGCGTTTATTATTTGTCGCACTGTAAATAACTTCGTGAAATGCCATATCCGTTTCCGCACATTTTACCAGGTCATCGGATTCCAGAGCCACCCGGAAATTATCTGCTGCTTCTTTTAATGCCAGAATCTGTTCCTCGGTGATATTTTCGCATGCATCGCAGACCGCCAGTTCTTCCAGTGCCGCACGTACCTCCAGAACGTCTTCCAGATCCTTGATCGTGATCTCTGCCACTTCCGCACCTTTTCTTGGTATCATCAATACCAGACCCTCCAGTTCCAGCTTACGGATCGCCTCACGCACCGGAGTACGGCTCACGCCAAGTTTCTGTGCCAGTTGGATCTCCATCAGTCGTTCTCCTGGTTTCAGTTCGCCTTTTAAAATCGCCTGCCGCAAAGTCTGGAATACAACATCCCGAAGCGGAAGGTATTCATTCATCTCCAGTTGAAAATCGCCTGTCATTTATTTTCCTCCGTATTTCTGATTACAGGGCCGTCGTTACAAACACCTGTCTGATTTTTTCTTCCTCACGCAGAAGCTCTGCTGCTTTTTCTGCCTGCTCCCGCTCACTGAAAATGCCAAACACCGTCGGACCGCTGCCGCTCATCATGGCATTTACCGCACCGCACTGCAGCATTTTCTCTTTGATCGTCGAAATGATCGGGTAAGCAGGAATCGTAACGTTTTCCAGGACATTTCCCATTTTCCTGCAGACCTCTTCCAGATCTCCATCCCGCAAAGCCTGGATCTGTCCGTCAATATCCGGATGCCAGGTAAGTTCATTCGCTCTTAAGTTTGTGTAGACAAACTTTGTGGATACATTGATCGGCGGTTTTGCGATCAGGACAAAGCACTTCGGAAGCGGCGGAAGCGGTGTGAGAACCTCACCGATTCCTTCTGCGAGTGCTGTGCCGCGCAGTACACAGAACGGCACATCCGCACCAATTGCCACAGAGCGCTCCATAAGCTGCTGTTTGCTAAGTCCCAGCTTGAACATACGGTTCACACCAACAAGAACAGCCGCCGCATCCGAACTTCCACCGCCCATCCCGGCTGCGGTCGGGATAAATTTCCGCAGATCGATCTCCACACCGGAAGTCACCTGAAATTCATCCATCAGAAGTTTTGCTGCCTTATAAACCAGATTGTCTTCATTCACCGGAAGGAAACTGACATTGGTTTTCACTTTTATCCCCGGCTCTTTTTGCTCTGTAAGCATAATCTGATCATACATGCGGATGGTCTGCATGATCATACGCACTTCATGATAGCCATCTTCTCTTTTTCGGACTACATCCAGTCCAAGATTGATTTTTGCCATTGCTTTCAGCTTGATCTCTCTCATTTGCACCTCGTCTTTTGCATTTTGTATACAATTTTTTCTATATTGTATCACTAAAAATACATAACCGTCAATACTGCTTTTAAACTGCTGCAGATTTTACCAGCAAAAGTTTCTCTCCCGGTCTGATTTCTTCTTTTAACTGGTTCAATTTTTTCAGGTATTCCGGTGTTGTATAATATTTTTTTGCAATATCCCACAGCGTATCTTCCGGCTGCACTACATAACATATAATCCCAGGACTGTCCTGTATTTTTTTCAGATCCAGTTCTTTTTCTTCGATATCACGGATGCAGTTCTGATGCCGGATATAGACCGCAAACAGATTCAGGCTGATCGTTCCCTTCAGTTCTACTTCTTCTCCCCCAAGCATGGATGCCGTCAACTGTTCCAGTTGCGGCTGCAAATGAAAGCGACATTCCTTTGCTATCCCTTCTGCCTCCATTTCATGCGAAAACGGAATTACACCTTCAAGCACTGCAAAAGGACGATCGTCGTCTGCTGTGATATATAGAACAGAAACCGCCACTGCACCCTCCATCCGGATTCCCTGTTCTGTTTTTATGATTTCATCCACTTTCACTTCTCCGCTGCAATGGCAGATCTGCAAAAGCTTCGGCGCTGTTCCGGAAATATGAATTCGGTCTGAAACCCTGCTCTTTGCATAATTGCGGATCAGCAGACTCTCGTAAGTTTCCTCCTGAAAAACCGGAACCAGATCTTTCGATGGTGTATAAACATCTTCCAGTATCCGTACTGCATCCTCTTCATAGATTCGGATATCAAGTTCCAGCACTGCATCCAGTTGTAAGATTCTTTCTTCACCGTCATAGTCCGGACGCACTTCCAGCGTACTCTCTGCCAGCACTGCTTCGATATCCGGTATCATTTCCGGTCTGCATCCGGCACATTCTGTTTCTCCCTGAAATGGAACAACCGATTCAATCCACTGCCTCGTCCCTTCTTCATCATCTGCTGCATAAAGCACAAATACAAACAATTCCCCTTTGATGGAAAGACTTCCATCCTGCACCCGTACATCCCAGGAGCGAAGCTGTATGCTTTCCCACAATACTTCACCGATATTAGGTTTGTTGGATGCCAGACTGATCTCGTCTTTGATTCGGAAAATATCTTTTTTCTGCACCTGCATGGAAAGCGGATGGATTTCTTTTGTTTTTACACTGATATTCGGAAATTCTTTGATTTCCACAGCTGCCTGTGCGTCATAAAGTTCTTCCACCGCTGCCTTAAAAGTCACAAGTGCCTGAATACTGATCTTTCTGGAATTGATAAGCTGTACCCGAATATCTTCGATTTCCCACTTCAAACTAATGTTGTCACCTGGTTTTGCCCCTTCCAGATTCAGTTTTTCCGTAAAAGGAAGTCTCGCCTGAAGTCTGTGAACCTGATGATTTTCACTGTCCGACAGATAAAGAATCCATACTTCCAGATATCCGGTTGTCAGGATCTGATTTTCCAGGATTTTACTTTCTTCCACTTTGATTCTTCCGCGCTGTTGGATAATTCCCGCCGCATCTGCCTTGCTGTCCGGCACATTCATATCTTCTTCCAGGGTAATCTGGTTCATTGCCTGACTTTTTCTGCTGCTCATGCGTATGTTTTTCTTCAATATATCCATAAAAAACCCCTTTCGCATCATCTCAAATCAATGTATGCAAAAGGGATTTTTCTTAGACCTTGCTTTTCCTGTCATGATTCAAAGGTAACTTCCTGCCCCGTATTTTCCACAAAAAGAATGATACACGGATAAGAAGCTTCCCTGGCAGCAGGTACCTGCGGCGGCGGTATCAGTGTAGTCGTCACATGAAGTCCGTCTTCCGACAGTTCTACCGCATCCGCACTGATACTATAGCCGCCAGTCGGCTGTTCTCCATAACCGCGGATCAGATACAGCCCTTCTTCCCCTTCCCAGGTCATCTTGATTTCTTCTTTTTTATGGTTTTCCACAATCTCCTGCAGTTTCTGTGGAGCCTCATCAAAAGGAACTACCTGAAACTCCACTGCAACACGCTTTTGCTCTCCATCTGTCAGAGAACATCCCACAAGACACAGACTCAGCAAAACGATAGCAGAAATCCATGTCAGCCATTTTTCTGCCCGGATCGTCTTCAAACCTCCCCGCTGTTTTTAACAGTATACGGTCTGTCACTTTTCTTTATTCATCTTTTGACCCTGCAGCATCTTATTTTTCTGGATCAACTTCTATGGATTCACCGAAAATCTCAATCGCTTTTACCTGCCGGATATCGATCGGCACACGGAACTCAAAATCAAACTCTCTGGAAACTTCTGTATCGTTCTGCATTTCCTCATCACCGGAAAGTTCACAGTCTGTAATCCCCATCTCATAGCACTCTTCAGATAACAGACTGCCGTTTTTCAGGCGGATATGTACGTTGTCAAAATATTTGCCGGAATCTTTCTGTTCTTCCGGTAGCGTCATGTACACGGAACATCCCATCGGAGAGAGCACCATACTGTCTATGCTGATCTGCTGTTCTCCCTCTGAAATCGTTTTGTGATATGTCTGCCTGTAAGAAATATCTTCTGCCTGATCCATGTCCACGGTAAACCTCCAGATACCGGAACATGTGGCAACCGGAGTTTCCAGTATGCCGCCATCTTCCATGCTGCTGATGGCTGATGTACTGTCTTCTGCTGTTTCTTCTTTTGCCTCTTCGTCCATCTCATCTTCCTGATAATATCCAAAATCATGGAACATAAACTCATATTGCTCACTGTCAAATCCGGTCTCCGCAGAATACGTTGTCATATAGACAAACTGATTTGCCTTCAGATTCTTATCGTCTTCGCGGAAATAATAAGTGCTGCTCGCCGTGAGATCCTGGTCTGCATTGATCTCCGTATCCAGAAAACCATACTGATGCACTTCCTGTGGTCCATCTGCTGCCACGATCTGATCCTCTTGCTTTAACGTGCCTTCTACAATCATCGAAAAACGGTTTCCGCTCTTGATCAGCCCTTTGAGATCCAGGCGGATACTGTCATCCTCGTAAACAGTTCCCACTGTCGTCACCGCCATGTCTGTCAGCTGCTCAAGATTCATCACTGCACTGTCTTCTATATTAGATTCTCTGGCATTTTTCCGGAAAAAAGTCTTGAAATTTTCTGCTCCCAGCAATGCATAGGCCGCCGCTCCGACCGTGCCAGACATAAACAGCAGAAGACAGGCGGCAACTGCTCCATAGCGCACAAAGCGATACCTCCATCTGTGCTTCTGCTTTTTCAAAAGTCCGTCTATTTTCCGGTAAAAATCATCTGACAGTTGAATATCCTGCAGCTCTTCTTCTGAAGGCAGGTCATCCATCTTCTCTTTGTGGTAGCTGCAAACTGCCTCTTTTAACAATTTCTCAAATTTTCTGTCACCCTCTTTCATTTTGCAGCACCTCCTTCATTTTCTTTTTAGCACGATACAGGCGAATCTCTACGTTCTTTTTGCTGATATCAAGAATCTGAGCGATCTCACTGTTGCTGTATTCATGGAAATAGCGAAGTTCCAGAACCAGGCGCAGCTTCTCCGGCAGAACCTTCATTGCCTCCAAAAGCTCATTTTCTCCCTCTTCCTTTATCACATTTTCCAGTGGCTGATCCTTCTCATCATGAAGTGCATAGTCCACTTTCTCAAGCTCTGACTGGATCCCGCTTTTGGATACACGGAGCATATCCAGACATTTGTTCTTCACGATGATCACGCACAGACTTGTCATCTCCTGCGGTGTCAGATGCCGGTAAGTATCATACTTCTCTGCCAGCTTTACAAATGCACTGTGAACAGCATCCTCTGCCTCTTCTTTGTTCTTTAAAATTTTAAGAGCTACATAATACATCGTGCGGTAATTCTGCTCATAAATCTGCTCAAATTCCAGCTTTCTGGTTTCATCACCAAACCCGCTTATCAGTAGTAACATTTTTTCTCCCCTTGCAGCCCACGCTGCCTCTTATTAATATAACGCTTCATTCTCTTTCTTTGCTACAAATATTGTGTAAACCTTTTCCTTCTTTCATCACTGCAATTTATAATGGAATTTTTCCATAAACCGCAACACTTTCGCTGTATCAAATTTTTGTTCTTCAAAACTTGCTGCCGGCATCACACCAAGCAGCGAGTTCGTCACAAAACATCCGTCAAACTGATCTGTCTCTTCCGGATACAATTCCTTTTCTTCCAGAAGTACTCCCCTTCTTCCGGCTTCTTCTATGATATATCTTCGCATCACTCCAGGCAGCATCCCACTGCTGACAGGCGGTGTGACCAGTCTGTTTCCCTGTATAAAAAAAATGTTTGTCGTGCAGCCCTCGCTGATCTGCCCTTTCTGATTAAGAAAAATCTTTTCATCCAGTCCGCTTTTCCTGGCATTTCGCTTTTCCATGATATTGTCTGCAATCCCAAGCGTCTTATGATACGTGATCGGCGAAGTCTCATTTCTTCGGATTTCAGAAATCCCCAGCCGAAATCCCTTCTGATACTGTTCTTTCGTATAGGTATTTTTCCGCAGACCAAATAGTTTGTTTTCTGCTGTCACCGTGATCTTAAGTGCCCCGTGCTGCTTTTCTTCTGACTGCGGACAGATATTCAGATATGTCAGTACTTCCTGCTCCTTCACGTTCTGATCTATTCCAAAAAAAGCCAGACTTTTACGCAGCCGCTCCAGATGCCATTCAAGAAGCTGCGGCACACCATCTTCTACTGCGATCGTCTCAAACGCTCCGATTCCAAAATAGAATCCGTCATCTGCCAGAACTGTTGCGGTGCTGCTTTTCTTTTCTTCTGTTTTGTTTTGCATTTTCTGCCCCTTTCAGATACGATCCAGAAATGCTTCGAGATCTTCTACCGTATCTGTGATCCATTTTGCACCGCACATCTCCAGTTCTTCCCTGCTGCCATATCCATAGAGCACACCGACGCAGGAAATCCCAAATTTGCCTGAACCGATCACATCATGTTTGCGGTCTCCGATCATCAGTACTTCCTGCATATCGGTGATCCCATTGTCCAAAAGAGCAGACTGTATCACATCTTCTTTCTGTATTTTGCTGCCGTCCATGGAGCTTCCCTGAATATCATCAAAATACTCTGCCAGTTTGAAATGTTCCAGGATCTGTTTTGCATAGACCTCTGGCTTTGATGTCGCCAGAATCACTTTTTTTCCCTGTTCTCTGCATTTTTTCAACAAATGTGGAATTCCCGGATAAACTTTGTTTTCGAAAATGCCTTTCGCGGCATAGTATTCACGGTAAAGACGCACGCCTTCCTGCGCCTCTTTTTCACCAAACCCGTAAAATTCCCTGAAAGAATCCACAAGAGGCGGTCCTACAAAACGATAAAGATTACTCTTTTCTTCGGAAATCCCCATATGTTCCAGTGCATAGGAAACGGAAGCTGTGATTCCGTCCGCAGAATCCGTGATCGTTCCGTCCAGATCAAACAACAGATATTTTATCAATTTCTTTTCTCCCTTCCAGCGCCTGCAGAACCGCCTTTGCCTTCTGAAGCGTCTCTTCGTATTCAAACTCTGTCTCAGACTCGCAGGTGATCCCGCCACCGACTCCGAGATAATATGTTCCATTTTTATGTACCGCTGTGCGGATCACGATGTTGAAATCACAGTCACCGTCAAGCGTCACGTAACCGATCGAGCCGGTATAAAGATTGCGGCGGCCATGCTCCAGCTCCTCGATGATCTCCATCGCCCGCAGTTTCGGTGCTCCGGTGATCGAGCCGCCCGGAAAAGCTGCTTCCAGAAGATCCACGACATTTTTGCCTTCTGCAAGCCTTCCCTGTATTTCTGATACCAGATGAAAGACCGTCGCATACGTCTCGATGCTGTACATTTCCGTTACTTTGACGCTTCCCGGTATGCAGACACGGTTCAGATCATTTCGTTCCAGATCGACGATCATAAGAATCTCACTCTTATCCTTGTCTGACTCTTCCAGCTCTTTTCGCATCACTGCATCTTCTTCTTTGGTGGCTCCTCGCTTTCTGGTGCCTTTGATCGGCCTGGTCGCCACAACACCACCACGCATCTGCAGAAAACGCTCCGGAGACGCACTGACAATCTGCAGATCTTCATAGTTTAAATAACCACCAAACGGTGAAGGATTGTCCCTGCGAAGCGAACAGAACACATCATAAGGTGCACGCCTGCTCTCCACGGTAAGATGCTGTGTCATATTTGCAATATAAATATCGCCTTCCACAATGTAGTCCATCATGTCTTTCACTGCCTGTTTATAGGCTTCTTTTGTGAAATTCGGCATTACTTTTATTGCACTGTGATCGTCCTTTGCTTCCGGAATCTGACCGTTTTTCCACAGAGTATACATTTCTGCGGCCATGTTTTCCACATCATCAAGCAGCGTATCCACCTCTTCCGTCTGATCGTTTGCCACAAGATAAAAACGCTTTTCCTGATGATCCTCAATAATAAAATTGTCGTAAAAACAAAGGATTACCTCCGGCATGTCCACCTCTTTTGGATGCCTCGCCTTTACCTTTTCTTTCTGCCTTCCATAGTCATAGGAAAAATAACCCATCGCACCGGAAACGATCGGCAGGTCACTTTCATTGCTGTCCGGATGTTCCTTCAGATAAGTGCGCAGATAATCCTCAAAGGTCACTTCCTGCTTTTCGCCGTTCACATAAAACCCATCCTCTCTCTGCACCAGCTTCTGATACGGCCTGCGCCCGATGATGGAGTAGCGTCCAAGCCTGTTTTCCAGCGAAGAATCCAGAAAAACAATATCCTTCTCCTCCTTCCATCCGGAAAATAAAACATGGATCGGCGGATATTCTCTGATTTCCCTGATCTTATGCATAAGATGCCACCTCCTGCTTCCACTGCTGGCAGATACAGTGGAAATTCTCCAGAAGTTCGTGGCCGTACTGTGTCAGCACTGCCTCCGGATGAAACTGCACACCGTAGACCGGATACGTGCAGTGCGAAATCGCCATCACAGCCTGATCATCTGTCCTTGCATCCACCTGATACTCCTGCGGCAGCGTTGCCTCATCGATCACCAGTGAATGATATCTCGTCACCAGGAAATCCTGCGGCAGTCCCTGAAAAAGACCCTCGCCTGAGTGCGTCAGCGGGCTTAATTTGCCGTGCATCGGGCGCATCCCTTTGCGAACGAGCGCCCCTGCCACATAACCGATCGTCTGATGTCCGAGGCAGACACCAAGAATCGGAATCTCACCTGTAAATTCACGGATCACTTCCGCCGAAATACCTGCATCTGCCGGAGTTTTCGGTCCCGGAGAAATGATGATCCCCTCCGGCTTCACCTGACGGATCTGACGGATCGTGATGCCGTCGTTTTCCACAACAAGAATCTCATGTCCCGCTTCTTCAAAATAGGCTCTGAGATTGTATACAAAAGAATCATAATTATCAATCATTAAGTACATAGACCTTACCTGCTTTCCGCGCAGTCGTTATCCCCGCCGAAAAGGAGAGGTCCGTAACTCGCTTTTTTCCGTTCAGTATAGCATATCTCCTTCTAAAAAGAAAGAATCCCGTGTGCATTTTCACAAAATCCCGCTTGCACTTCCCTATACCATACGGTATACTGGATACATAGGTCTGCAAGCACAGCCACTTTTCCTGCTTGCAGGATAAAGTGGCTGTATTGGCAGACCGTAAAAACATGAGGAAGTAACGATTTACGCAGTAAATCCGTGGATTCCGAATGTTTTTAGGATTGCGAAAGCTGCATGCCAGCGAAGCAATCCGTATGTATCCAGTATTCAAGATGCCAGGGGCAAAAACCTGAAACCAGCATCTTTTTATGAAAAACTATTATATATTAAAGAGAGGGCATACCAATGAATACACTGCACACAAGACTTTCGGGTGTACTTGTGCATCCGACCTCCTTCCCTTCTCCGTACGGTATTGGAGATCTCGGTCAGGGGGCTTATGACTTTATCGACTTTCTAAAGGTTTCCGGCCAGAGTTTATGGCAGGTTCTGCCGCTTGGCCCGACCGGTTTCGGCGATTCTCCATATCAGAGCTTTTCTGCTTTTGCAGGACAGACTCTCCTGATCAGTCCGGACGACCTGGTCGAGCTGGAGCTGATCACCAAAGATGATCTCTATCCGATCCCGGAGTTTGATTCCAGAAAAGTCGATTATGGTGCTGTACTGAACTACAAAAACGGCCTGTTCAAAAAGGCATTCCATACCTTCCATCACACACCAAACAAATTTCTCCTGGAAGAATTCGATGATTTCTGTCTGGAAAACAAAAAATGGCTGGGCGACTATGCTGTATTTATGGCATGCAAAGATGCTCATGAAGGCAGATCCTGGCAGGAATGGGATGATGAGATGACTGCTCCGACTGTAAAGGTACGCCTTGCTTTTGAAGCCAAATACAAAGAACAGATTAAATATTACAAATTTATCCAGTTCCTGTTTTTCCGTGAATGGATGAAACTTAAGAAATATGCAAATGAAGCTGACATCGAGATCATCGGTGATATTCCGTTTTTCGTATCTTTAGACAGTGCTGATGTCTGGGCAAACAAAGAGCTCTATCAGCTCGATACGAAAGGTCATCCACTTCAGGTTGCCGGAGTTCCGCCAGATTATTTCAGTGCAACCGGACAACTCTGGGGTAATCCGCTTTATGACTGGAAATGCCATGAAGCTGACGGCTATTCCTGGTGGATCGACCGTATCAAAATGCAGATAAAACTGACCGACTATCTGCGTATCGACCATTTCCGTGGTTTTGAAGCTTACTGGTCTGTACCTGCCGACGAAAAAACTGCCATAAACGGCAAATGGAAAAAAGGTCCTGGCAAGAAACTGTTTCAGGCAATCCAGAAAGAACTCGGTGAAGATCTTCCGATCTGGGCAGAGGATCTTGGTGTGATCACACCAGAAGTGGAAGAACTGCGTGACGGTTTTGCTTTCCCTGGTATGAAAATTCTTCAGTTTGCTTTCGAGGGACTGGACGAGAGCGATTATCATCCGCACAATCTTACAACAACCAACTGCATCTGCTACACCGGAACACATGATAATGACACGACTACCGGCTGGTATCAGAATCTTCCGGAAGCGCAGAAAGACAAAATCCGCCGCTACTGTAACTGTGACGGTGGTATTATCAGCCTTGATTTTATCCGCATGTGCATGGGCAGCATTGCAAAATATGCGATCTTCCCGATTCAGGATCTGTTTATGCAGGATTCCTCCTGCCGCATGAATATACCTGGTTCTGCTTTCGCAAACTGGGCTTATCGCTATGAAGCATCTGCTCTTACCCAGGACCGTGCAAACTGGCTGAAAAGCACTACTGAATTATTTGGCCGTGGAAGGAGCAAGAGTTTATGATCCGTGCTTTGCTCATTGTAATCCTGGTAGTTGCCTTTCTGATTCTGTCCATCCCGATCCTGATCGTGGAATGGATTATCGGAAAGTTCAACCCATATGCCCGCGATATTTCTTCGCTGCGTATTGTTCAGTTTATGTTTAAACTGATTTTATTTGTTGCCGGAACGAAAGTAACCGTGATCGGCGAAGACCGTATACCAAAAGATATGCCGGTTCTCTATGTCGGCAATCACAGAAGCTACTTTGATATTGTTCTGACTTATGCAAGATGTCCGAATCTTACCGGTTACGTTGCAAAAGACAGCATGAAAAAAATTCCGCTTCTCTCCATCTGGATGGAACGTCTGCATTGTTTATTCTTGAATCGTTCAGATATCAAAGAAGGTCTGAAGACCATCTTAAAAGGGATCGATCAGATGAAAAGCGGGATTTCCATGTGTATCTTCCCGGAAGGTACACGCAGCGAGTCAGAAGATGAGACACAGCTTCTTCCTTTTAAAGAAGGAAGCCTGAAAATGGCTGAAAAGACCGGATACCCGATCGTTCCGATGTCCATCAACAACACCCGGAATATTTTTGAAGCCCACATGCCGTTTATCCGTTCTGCACACGTGATTCTGGAATACGGTGAGCCGATCTACCCAAAAGATCTGCCGAAAGAACAGAAAAAATTTCTTGGTGCTCATTGTCAGGAGATCATTCAGAATACTGTTTCTAAAAATCAGTCACTGGTATAACATTATGATGAAAAAAGTTTCTAAAATTTCTTTTTACACTGGGAGCAGAGAAGAACTGCTCCCGGGATTTACTCCAAAATTCCCTTATATTTCCTCCTGTTCGGATATCACAAAACATCCAGGACATTTCTGCCCCTGGCACTGGCATCCGGCGGTAGAACTGTTCTATCTCAAACACGGACCGATCGAATACAACACTCCCGGACAGAAAATTCTTCTCCCGGAAGGCTGCGGCGGTATGATCAACTCCAATGTTCCGCATATGACAAGGCCGGGTCCTGATTCTTCTTCCTCGACACAGCTGCTGCACCTTTTTGACCCTTCTTTTATTTCCGGTGTTCACGGCAATCTGATTGATGAAAAATATGTGACACCGCTGACCACCGCATCCCAGATTGAGATCATCCTTTTTATCCGGATCACCTGGAACATCAGAAGATTCTATCCGGCATCCGTGATTCTTTTCTGATCTCAGAAACCACTCCTGGCTATGAACTGAAACTGCGTTCCGCCCTTTCTGATATCTGGTTTCAGATCTTTGAACTTGCAGTACCACTGACACAAACTAAAGACAAATTTGACAAACGAAATAAACGTCTGAAACTGATGATGGTCTATATCCACGAACATTATGGTGAAAAACTTACGGTGGAAGATATCGCTTCTGCTGCTTTTACCAGTGAGCGGGAATGTTTCCGTCTTTTTCATGACTGCCTGCATATGAGTCCGACAGAATATATAAAAAATTACCGCATACAGGCAGCCTGTGATATGCTTGCCAATACAAGAGAAAATATTACTTTTATCAGCCAGACCTGCGGTTTCGGCAGCAGCAGCTATATGGGTAAAATCTTCCGGGAATATCTGGGATGTACCCCGAACGAATACCGCATACATCTGCGCACCTGACAAATCTTCCAGTATCTTCAAATCTTTTCCAATTCAAGCAATTTTAAAATTTGGCAGAATTTTACTATAATACGGCAGAAATAAGATATTTCCCATTCTGTTCATGCACTATAATTATAATTGATTTGAGTGGCAAAAAACTTTTTTGCCCCAACATCCACGAATCATATCCCCCTAAACATTATAATTCATTTCATCACACTACTTTGGGATCGGGGTGCATTTCGGTCATTGCGCCCTGTCCCTCCTTTTCCTTTTCAATTTCTGTTTCACCATTTACCTGAGAGAGGAGATTTTATGAATCCAATAAAAATTGTTTTTTTTGACATTGACGGAACTTTAATTGATATGAATACAAAACGTATTTCCCCAAAAATGCTGGAGACACTCAGACGCCTCAAAGAAAATGGCACAATTCTCTGTATTGCCACCGGAAGAAGTCCGATGGCGCTTCCACATTTTGAAGGTGTGGATTTTGATGCTTTCCTGACTTTTAACGGTTCTTACTGCTTCACAGAAAATGCAGATATTTTTTCCAATCCGATTCCAACCGAAGATGTACATACCATTATCAAAAACGCAACTGCCCTTGGCCGTCCACTGACGGTTGCCACGAAAAACCGCATGGCAGCAAACGGAAAGGATGCCGATCTGATCGAATACTATGCCTTTGCCAAACAGGAAATTGACGTAGCAGAAGATTTCGGTCAGGTTGCAAATGAAAAAGTCTATCAGTTGATGGCAGGAAGTTCTGTTCCGGAACATGCAAAACTAATGGAAAATATCAAACATGCACGCATCACCTACTGGTGGGACCGCGCTGTTGATATCATTCCTGCTGATGGTGGAAAAGGACGCGGCATTGATAAAATTCTCGAATATTATCATCTGGACAAGTCCGAAGCGATGGCATTCGGTGACGGTAATAATGATATTGAAATGCTTCAGCACGTTGGCTGCGGTGTTGCCATGGCAAACGCTTCCGATGATCTGAAAGCTATCGCAGACGATGTATGCGGCGATGTTTCCGAAGATGGTATCTACCACTATTGTCTGGAACATAAAATGATATGAGTCAGTGGTCATGACGGTTTCTTTTCTCACATAACAATAGCTACATTTCTGATTTTATTCGCTTTTGAACAAAAAAAATTGCGATTCTTTTTACTGAATCGCAATTTTTATAGTTAAAAATCTTCTTTTAATCGTTCAACCACTTTCTCGAAATGCATAAAATGGGATGCCTTTACCAGTACCGCATCGCCTTCTTCGACCAGGGACGGCAGGCAGGTAAGGAGTGCTTCCAGTGTCGGTATCTGAAGTACCTCTCCGCAGCCGCCATTTGCGATCGCTGCTTCTGCCATGTGGCTGCTGATCTTTCCGGTGCATATCAGAAGATCAATCTTATTCTTTGCTGCATGATCTCCTATTTCTGCATGCATATCTGCTTCATTTTCGCCAAGCTCTCCCATATCACCAAGAATCGCCACTTTGCGACCTTTTGCATCCCGCAGAACATCCAGAGACGCTTTCATAGAGACCGGGTTTGCATTGTAACAGTCATCAATGATCTGAATCTTGCCTGTCTCGATGATATGAAATCTTCCGCTGACCGGTTCTAATGCCTCAATACCGGTCTTGATTTCTTCCATCGTAAGTCCGAGTTTTCTTCCGACTGCCGTTGCTGCCAGTGCATTTAATACCATATGCTGTCCTGGAATCGGTATCTTCACGCGGACGTTTTCCTCTCCTGCATGCAGTGTACATGCGATCCCGGAAAGTCCGCAGCTTTCAATCTCATCTGCATAAATCCCCCTCCCACTTTCAATACCGAAGAACACCGGCATAATTCCTTTTACTTCTTTCACCTGTGCCAGCTTGTCGTCATCACCATTGAGTACGATTTCTCCATCCTCTTCCAGAAAATCAAAAATCTCACTCTTTGCTCTGAGAATACCTTCACGATCCTTTAAAAATTCCAGATGGCACTGTCCGATGTTTGTGATCACACAGATATCCGGTCTTGCCACTTTTGCCAGGCGATGCATCTCACCGAAATGACTGATTCCCATCTCAAGGACTGCGATCTGGTGTTCATCTCTCAAACGAAATACAGTAAGCGGAAGTCCAAGTTCATTGTTGAAATTACCTAGCGTCTTCAGGACGTTGTATTTCTGAGCCAGAACAGATGCAATCACTTCTTTCGTGCTGGTCTTTCCAACGCTTCCGGTAATCCCGACTACTTTGATATCCAACTGCTGCCGGTAATACTCTGCAATGCCTTTTACTGCTTCCAGGGAGGACATTACCTGAATGTACGGACCTGCCGGAGCCTCCAGTTCGCGCTCACTTATGACTGCCAGCGCACCTTTTTCAAAAACGGAAGGGATAAAATCATGTCCGTCCACACGTTCTCCCGGTATTGCCACAAACAGGCAGCCCTCCGATGCCTGTCTGCTGTCTGTCGTGATGCTCTCTACGATACTCGCTTTCTTTTCTTCACTTCCATGGTAAATGCCGCCGCATGCCTGTGCAATCTTTTCCAGGGACATATTTTTCATAAAGATACCTCTTCTTTTCTCTGTCTCTTACGTGTTATCTGTCAGATACTGCGATCAGTTTTTCGCAGAGATCCGCAAAATCCATACCAAGTGCCTGTGCTTCCTGAGGCAGAAGGCTTGTCGGTGTCATACCAGGCAGTGTATTCGCTTCCAGACAGTACATCTTTCCATCCTCTGCCATCATAAAATCCAGTCTTGCATAATTACTGAGCTGCAGTGCTTTGAAGCCTTTCACTGCATATGCCTGCATCTGCGTTGTCTCATCTTCTGTCAGTACTGCCGGACAGGTTTCGATCGTGCTGCCCGCTTTGTATTTGTTTGTATAGTCATAGAATCCTTCGATCGGTGCGATCTCAATGATCGGATAAGCCGTACCGTCTACCACACCGACAGAAAATTCTCTTCCTTTGATATATTCTTCCACCACGATCACATCTTCATAAGAAAATGCATCTGCAAGTGCTTTCTCATATTCTGCCTGAGTCTGCGGAATCGTAACACCGACGCTGGAGCCTCCGCAGCATGGTTTTACCACGCATGGAAGTGCCATGCCATGTGCTTCCAGAGATGCAGCTTCTCCTTTTCTCAGGATAAAACCGCCCGGTGTCGGTACCTCATTCTGCCAGAAAAGCTGCTTGGAAAGTCCTTTGTCCATAGCGATCGCACTTCCCAGATAGCCACTTCCGGTATAACGGATGCCCAGCAGATCAAAGGCTGCCTGAACTTTTCCATTCTCGCCGTTTTCTCCATGCAGTGCCAGAAATACCACATCAGCTTCCTGACAAAGCTCAATAACATTTTTTCCAAAGAAAGCTTTTCCTTCCTGAATACTCTTTTCCACGCTTTCATCAAAGCTTCTTGCATAAGCTGCTGCCGCATCCACATCATATTCCTCCGGAAATGCCTGCTGCAGATCTGCTTCCTCATTTCCGAAATAAACATCCAGAAGAATCGCCTGATGTCCTCTGCTTCTAAGTGCCTTGCATACCTGTGTACCAGATACAATGGAAATCTCCCTTTCTGTACTGATGCCACCTGCTAATACAACAATCTTCATAATTTTCCTCCTCTTGCCGCATGCCTGCAGCTTCTATGCTTTCTGTGTCGGATCATTCGCTTTCTTTGGCTGTGTCCGACTCAGACTCTGTAACTTCTTCACCTTTTTCATTGATCACCCTGGTCTCCACCGGCTGAGAAATCGCTACTGCTCCCTCACCTTTGTTGATGGTTGCCTTATAGACAACAACCGGCGTACCGATTTCAATATTATCAAAGATCTTTCCTGCCTGATCCCACGGTGTGTTGACACAGCCATGGGAACCATTGCCCTGATAAAGCGTACCGCCAAAAGTCGGCCGCCATTTTGCATCGTGGATACCGACACCGCCGTTGAACGGCATCCAGTAATCCACTGGCGTATTATAGTTCTTTCCTGTCAGGTTATCGGCGCCTCGCAGAATCGCTTTTGCCTCCTTATCATACAGACAGTACAGACCCACCGGTGTATCGTATCCATCTTTTGTTGCATCTCCGGTAACAACCGGTGTATCTACCAGAAGTTCTCCATCTTTGTAGAACCACATATGCTGATTTGTGATATCGATTTCCACGTAGGTATCGCCGATGTCATTTTCTTCCCCTCTGGAAAAAGCACTCTCCAGCCACTGTGGATCTCTGGTCTGCGAATTTCCTTCTTTCAGAGCTTCTTCCAGCCATGCTGCTTCGGTTTCTTCATCCAGTTTCCAGCCATACGTCTTACTTTTTACTGTTACGGTCTCACCAAGCGTCGTATGGAAAGTCTGGTCATTTCCAAAAGTATCATATTTGTCTGCAAGCTGTGCGATCCAGTCTGCGATATGATTCCAGTCAAATGAAGTCTCTCCGTTCGAAGCAACCGTCATCCAATCTTTAAATGTCTGATAATCCAGCACTTCTTTTGCATCGCCAATCTCATAAGTAATCGTCATATCCCAGTATTTCTGAAGTGCTGCCAGTTTCTTTTTCAGTTTTTTATTTTCACTGGTTTTCTTTGGTGCAAGATAGCAGCCTGCTTTTTCCAGATCAACTTCCGTCTCACCGTCTGTCACTGCACTGCACAGCAATTCATAAACCTTATCTGCATCCAGCTTGTTTCCTTCTACTTCCCTGACAATCTCAAATCCGCTGTCAGTCTCATCAATATAGGCATCTTTCGGTTCTGTGACCTTTTCTTTATCAAATGCCTCCAGATTCTCCATTACTTCTTTGAGTTTTGCTTTATTATACGTGGTCGGTGTTTTCATCGTGTAATCCTGCGGGTGAAACACTGCCTTTACCCACAGAAAAGAGTTTTGTGTATATTTCAGCTCCTGCGCCGCACCATCAGACACATATTCAAACTGAATATCTGCACCGTCGATCTGTTCACTCTTTCCATCGCGTTCTGCTACCTTCAGTGTATAATCCTGTACTTGATTGCCTACCAGGTTCTCAGCCTGCTTCACTGTCTTTCCGGATACATCAATGCCATTTACTGTCGTCCCCGGAAAAAAGCGGTCAATGTAATAGACACCGACTCCCAGATAAATGGTGATCATCAGCAGCACCACAATACTGATCACTAAAAATACAATTCCTGCTTTCTTTTTTTTCGGTCTGTCTTTCAATGTAATTTCCTTCATATGTTCTTCCTTTGCCTCTTAACCGTTAACTGCCCCGTATCCTCACAGTTACTCTTAACTTTATCATCCCCCGTGTTCCGTATATCTTTGGAAACACACCCTCTATTTTAGCACGTATCCTAAAAAAGTAAACACTTTCCAGAGTCCAGAATGTAAACAAAATGCAAACGATGCCTGCGACTAAAAAATCTGCAGACATCGTTTTTCTTTTTTATAATACTTTAAAAGCGATCAATACGATCCCAAGAATCACAAGTACAACTCCGGCTGCCCGATTTAATGTTTCCGGTTTTGCACTGTTTGCAAAACGTGCTGCAATCCTTGCCCAGATAAAAGTAAACAGCACACACAGTGCCAGACAGGTGAGATCCGGCATGCCGCCGATCGCAAAATGCGATACCGCACCGGTAAATGCCGTAAATGCCATGATAAACACACTCGTGCCGACTGCCGTTTTTAATTCATAGCCAAGCACGCTTGTCAGAATCAGAAGCATCATCAGACCACCGCCTGCTCCGACAAATCCGCAGATAAACCCGATCAGCATACCGCAGATCACAGACTGGATAAAACGCTTTTTTTTCGAAACAGCCTGCATTGCTTCTTTTGTCGTCATGACCGGTTTTATGATAAATTTGACACCAAGCAGCAGTGTCATGACCATCGAAAATCCGCCCATGGTCGTACTCGGGAGCAGACTTGCGATATAACTGCCTGCCAGTGTAAATAAAAGTACGGTGGCCATCATCACAATCCCGTTTGCCACATCCAGATTTTTGTTTTTGCCGTAAGTATAAGCAGAAACCGCACTGGCAAGCACATCACTGGCAAGTGCGATGCCGACTGCCTGATATGGATCCATGCCAAGAAAAGTAATCAGCATCGGGCTGATCACAGCCGCCGCACTCATGCCGGCAAATCCCGTCCCGATACCTGCTCCCATTCCGGCAAAGAAACAGATTAAAATGGTTAAAATCATGTTTTGACCTCTCTTCTTTTTTTGTGCCAGAGACCATTATAAAACATGTTCCAGACAAAAATCAATACCAAAGGAAACGCTTCTTTTGCTTCCCGCAGTCTTTTAAAAGGGCAGTCCAGCCACACGACAAGTATAAAAAAGAGCCACAACTAACTTCATCTAAAGTCAGTCATGGCTCAGTTTTCTCAGATTCTATTATTTATCTTCCAGAATCTTATCAATACTTACCAGTTTTACGCTCAGCACGAAAATTTCGGTTGCCGTTTTCAGCTCTTCCGGTGTCGGGTAAGACGGTGCGATACGGATATTGGAATCCTGCGGATCTTTTCCATACGGGAATGTTGCACCGGCATCGGTCATAACAACACCCGCTTCTTTTGCTTTGGCTACGATTGCTTTTGCACAGCCAGGCAGTGAATCAAAGGAAATGAAATATCCTCCGCGTGGCTCAAGCCAGCTTCCGATCTCCAGTCCGCCCAGCTCACTTTTCAGTCCGTTCAGTACAGCCTCAAACTTCGGGCGCAGGATATCTGCATGTTTTCTCATATGCAGAACCATACCGTGGATATCCTTAAAGAATCTTACGTGACGCAGCTGGTTCAGCTTGTCATGACCGATCGTCTGAATGGTCATCTGCTTTTTGATGTCTGCAATGTTTGCTTTGGAAGTACCGATCGCAGCCACACCAGAACCTGGAAAACTTACTTTGGATGTAGAACAGAATTTGTAAACCATGTCCGGATTACCTTCTTTTTTACATTCCATCAGGATTTCAACCAGATTATCCTGCTTATCTTCGTATAAATGATGGATACCATATGCATTGTCCCAGTAAATACGGAAATCTTCTGCTGCCGGTTTCAGTCTTGCAAAACGACGTACTGTTTCATCGGAATAGGTAATACCCTGTGGGTTGGAATATTTTGGCACACACCAGATACCTTTGACTGCCGGATCGTTGTTGACATATTCTTCTACCATATCCATATCCGGACCGTCTTCGTGCATCGGAATGTTGATCATCTCGATGCCGAAGTGCTCTGTGATCTTGAAGTGACGGTCATATCCAGGAACCGGGCACAGGAATTTTACTTTATCCAGTTTGCACCATGGAGTGCTGCCCATTACACCATGAGTCATGGAACGTGCCACCGTATCGTACATAACGTTCAGACTTGAGTTTCCATAAATAATAATGTTGTCCGGAGATACCTCTGTCATATCAGCCAGAAGCTCTTTTGCTTCTTTAATACCATCAAGTACGCCATAGTTTCTGCAGTCAACACCTTCTTCACATACCAGATCTGCATTGCTGTCCAGTACGTCCATCATTCCCATTGACAGGTTCAGCTGTGCGGTAGAAGGTTTTCCTCTGGACATATCCAGTTTCAATCCTTTGGCCTTTATTTCTGCGAACTGCTGTTCCAGGTTCTCTTTTTCCTTAAGCAGTTCTTCTCTGCTCAAATCCTTGTACGGTGTCATAGTAATCCTCCTCATCTTTCATGTCCATATGCAAAATACACTTGTTTGCCCTGCACGTATTCTGCTCTATCAGCTATTTTATTACGCACCTTGGGTTTCGTCAAGCTTTTTTCGATTTTAGTGATGGAACAGACGGATTCCTGTAAACGCCATTGCCATATTATATTTATCGCAGGTCTCGATCACCAGGTCATCTCTTACGGATCCGCCCGGCTCTGCGATATATTTTACACCGCTTTTGTGAGCACGCTCAATGTTGTCGCTGAACGGGAAGAATGCATCCGAACCAAGCGTTACATCCTGAAGCTGATCCAGCCATGCACGTTTTTCTTCTTTTGTAAATACTTCCGGTTTCTCGGTAAATACTTTCTGCCATGCTCCGTCAGCCAGTACGTCCATGTATTCCTCTCCGATATAAACGTCGATCGCATTGTCACGGTCTGCGCGGCGGATGCCTTCGATGAACGGCAGGTTCAGAACCTTCGGGCACTGACGCAGCCACCAGTTGTCAGCCTTCTGTCCTGCAAGGCGTGTACAGTGTACGCGGGACTGCTGTCCGGCACCGATACCGATCGCCTGCCCGTCTTTTACGTAGCATACGGAGTTGGACTGTGTGTATTTCAGTGTGATCAGGGAAATCTTCAGGTCATTTAATGCAGCCTGCGGAATATCTTTGTTCTTTGTCACGATGTTGGAGAGCAGTTCATCATCGATCTTCAGATCCTGACGGCCCTGCTCAAACGTAACACCAAAGACCTGTTTGTGCTCCAGTTTTGCCGGAACATAATTTTCATCGATCTGGATCACGTTGTAATTTCCTTTTTTCTTCTGTGCCAGGATCTCCAGGGCTTCTTCGGTATAACCAGGAGCGATCACACCATCGGATACTTCACGTTTGATCAGCATGGCGGTGTCTTTGTCGCAGACATCAGACAGCGCGATAAAATCTCCGAAAGAGGACATACGGTCTGCACCTCTTGCTCTTGCATAAGCACATGCCAACGGTGAAAGATCACCCATGTCATCTACCCAGTAGATTTTTTTCAGGACATCAGACATCGGCAGACCGATCGCTGCTCCTGCCGGTGAAACATGTTTAAAAGAAGTCGCTGCCGGAAGTCCGGTTGCCTCTTTTAATTCTCTTACCAGCTGCCAGCCGTTAAATGCATCCAGGAAATTGATGTATCCAGGTCTTCCCATCAGCACTTTGATCGGAAGGTCACTGCCGTCTGCCATGTAGATCTTAGATGGTTTCTGATTCGGGTTACAGCCATATTTCAGTTCTAATTCTTTCATTCTGATTTCCTCCTGACGTTTCATAATATACGTTAATTCATAAGATGCCATACGAATTGTTCCGTACTTCGTACTCTCACAATTCTTATCTGTTTTTATTTACGATCTTTGTCTCATATTCTCCTGTTTCGATGTCGATGTAACGCACAAACAGGGATACTTTGTTGTCTTCGTTCAGACTGTTCCACAGAGTTTCGGTAAATGCTTCCATATCATCCGGAACCGCGATCAGTTTTGGTTCTCCTTCAAAGCTTGGCAGCGGATTGCCGTCGCATTTGTAGGTATGGATAAAATGTCCTTCACCTGCCACACAATTCTCATATGCAAACGTGTAACGGCTGCAGGAATCCGGATTGCCGTTGTTGCTCTTTAAAATAGACATTGCATAACTGTATTTTCCGTTTTCAATATGCATGATACCGGAAATACGCGGTGTATAGTTCGGTGCATCCGGCTCGAATTCACGGCTTCTAAGAGACTGTTCAAACGTAAGCTGACGGTCCATGCCTTCGTAGATGGTGTCGGTCTGATCTCCGTTTGTGACGATCGTCTTGTTTCCCAGCACACGCACCGGTGCGTAGATGATCAGACTCGGGTCAACCAGTTTGGAAGGATCAAATGCCTGTGTGCGGATGCCTTCTCCATCCTCCACAAAGATACGGTTGCGGCTGTTCTCGCTTCTTCCCATGATAAAATAAGCGGTCACTGCCTTTGTACCATCTTTGGATCTTCCGATGATGATACCTCTTCCCGGATAAGAATTTTCCTGAAGTTCTTTTTCAATCGATAACATTTCCATGTTTGCATTCTCCTTTTCTTTTCACTCTCAACCTGCTTTGAAGCACTGTGCCGATTCACAGAACATTTCATTTTGCCGAAAATCTGCATTCAGACCAAGGCAAAAAAAATGTGCCGCACACTCCAGGCAAGATCTGCCCAGACGGTCGACACTTTTACCCTTATACTCCCTGTGGTCCATTCCACTTCCGTCAGTCGTATAATTATTTAAACCTTACCATTTCCCTGAAAAAAAGTCAACCTTGATTTTCGGTTTTCAGCCTTTTTCCATCCAGCACTGCCTCGGTCAGCACATCGCCCCGGTATTTTAGTTTCAGAGAAAAAAACGGATACTCTTCTTTTAAAAGTTTAAAAAAGATTTTATCGCCTTCCCAGAGGTTCAGCCTTTCAAGCTCACTTTTCTTTACCCACTCCAGCGTTCCTTCATCGCAGGTGATCATATCCCCTTCAAAGCCATCCGCCGTGTAAAGACACATATATTCCGTTTCCCATGCATCCGAAAGAAACGTGACCAGTCCCCGGAAACGCCAGGAAGTGAGCGTAAGTCCTGTCTCTTCCTTTACTTCACGGAGCAGACATTCTTCCGGCGTCTCGTCCTTCTCAAAATGCCCGCCGACACCGATCCACTTGTCTTTATTGACATCCACCTCCTTTTTGATGCGGTGCAGCATCAGATAACGGTCATCCTTTTCCAGATAACAAAGTGTTGTAAGTCCCATTTTCTGCCCTTTTCCTCCCTTTCCCGGTGCATGGATATGTTCTTTTTTCGCCTGTATATTTCCCTACATCTGCCTGCGGACAACTGCATATTCATCATCCAGGCGATAATATGGGCAGCAATAGTGGCTGTCCTCCATAAAACGCACCAGCTCATCCTCATCAAGATTCACTGTACAGATGGATTCTTCACAGTCCTCGTCATATACATAATTCACACAGGTTTCACAGTCATTACGCATCGCTTTCTCCCTTTCTCAATTTCCGTAAAACGGATGCAGGCATCCCGTCTGATTTTTATACTTTCTGTTCTCGGTTCTGGAATTGCCTGCTCTGAGTTCATCTTATCTTTTTTTCTTTTTTCTGTCAATGTCAGGAATCCCGGGGATCATGTTTCTGCTTTTTGGCTCTTTTACGACATATTTTGTCCTGTAAAGGCACATACTGTCCTGTAACAAGACAGCTCTTTTTCGATTTTCGTTTACCATGTGTTTGACCAAACGATTTCCGCATGAATTCAAGTCGAACGCACGTGAGACTTGGCACGCGATTCTGGTCAGACTGGCTGACATTTACCTGACAGAATCGCTGTGCAATAAAGGGTTCAAGGAGACCTTATGAATTGTTTTACCAAAAAAGGAGGACTTATATGCCGCGAATTATAGAAGGAAAAGAAATGAACCTGATCGGCGACCGGCTCCGGGTTCTGCGAAAAAAACATCACTTAAGCCAACAGCAGCTTTCCGAACGTCTGGAAACACAGGCTGTTTATATCTGCCGCGGTTCCATTTCAAGAATTGAGGACAAAAGTCGAACCGTCACTGACATTGAACTGATGGGACTTGCAAAAGTACTTGGCGTAAAAATTCAGGATCTGTTTGAATAGTGTTATTTTCTCACTGCAAAGCATTAACTTATTGACTTATCGTTCGGAAACTCTTACAATGGATAGATGAGCAGGATGCGAATTTTTCTTTACACGAGAGCCATTCGCATACATCAAAACTACGATATATTCATTTATTCTTGAATCAGGAGGATTTTTATTATGCAGCAAGTATCTGTATTTGCAGAAAACCAAAGAGGTATGATGGAAAAGATCACAGGTGTTCTTCGCAGTGAAGATATCAATATCCTGGGATCGGTAACAAATGACAGTGCCGAGTACGGTATCGTCCGCATGGTCGTATCCAATCCGGCAGCAGCCGTAGATGCTCTGACAAAAGCCGGTCTTCTGTGCCACCTTACGGAAGTAGTCGGCGTGGAACTGATGGATGAAGTCGGAAATCTGAATCAGCTGCTCCAGGCACTTTCCGAGAGCAATATCAATGTAAATTACCTCTACCTTTCCTTTAACCGCGAGACAGGCATGCCGATCATGGTATTCCATTCCGAGGATATTATGGAAGTGAAAGCCTGCATTGAGCGCAAAGGATATACCGTATTATAAAAATTTACGGAGGTTTTAGAATGTGCAAATGAACGAATTCCCCGAAGGCATGTTCGAGTACCTTCTGTGGGAATTGTTCATTTTGCACATTGCCAAAAGCTCCTCTCTTGCCAGAGGTCTCTG
>URUU01000020.1 GCA_900551235.1 uncultured Lachnospiraceae bacterium | reverse complement strand
GTAACTTGTTAACTGAGATACAGGTAATTATGTATCTAAAAGATATTATACGAGGGGAATAAAAACATGACAGAGCATAACATTGTCATAGGAAGCAGAGAGAGCCGTCTGGCGGTGATCCAAAGTGAGATGGTCCGGGATTTTATCAAAGGGCAGAATCCGGAATGTCAGGTGGAGATCCTGACCATGAAAACAACCGGCGATAAAATTCTGGATCGCACGCTGGATAAAATAGGCGGCAAAGGTCTGTTTGTGAAAGAACTGGACAAAGCACTTCTGGATAAGCGCAGCGATCTTTCCGTGCACAGCCTGAAAGATATGCCGATGGAACTTTCAAAAGAGCTGCCACTGCTTGCATTCTCGAAAAGAGAAGATCCAAGAGATGTGCTGGTGCTTCCCGAAGGAGCAGAAAAATGGGACAGAACACTTCCGGTCGGATGCTCCAGCCAAAGACGGATGCTGCAGCTTAAAGAGCTGTATCCGGATGTAACCTTTCTTCCGGTGAGGGGAAATATCCAGACCAGACTGCAGAAACTTCAGTCCGGAACTTACGGTGCACTGCTCCTGGCAGCGGCAGGTTTAAAGCGGCTTGCTCTGGAAAACCGCATTTATCGCTATTTTGAGCCGGATGAGATCATTCCGGCAGCAGGACAAGGGATTCTGGCGGTTCAGGGAAGAAAAGGAGAAGATTATGCTTTTCTGAAAGCCTATAACGATCCGGCGGCACAGACCGCCGCAGCAGCAGAGAGGGCTTTTGTAAAATATTTAAATGGCGGGTGCAGCTCACCGATCGCTGCCTATGCAGAAATCCGGAATGGAAAACTGCTGCTGCGTGGATTGTATTACCAGGAAACAACCGGAATATATAAAAAAGGTCAGATCGAAGGAATGCCGGAAGATGCCGAAACAATCGGAATGTTGCTTGCAGAAAGACTGAAAAGAGAATGTCATGCACAAAGCTGCACTGCTGCAAAAGAAAATGATATAAAACCGGGAAAAGTCTGGCTGGTAGGAGCAGGCCCTTCCGATCCGGGTCTGTTTACACTCAAAGGAAAACGTGTGCTTCAGGAGGCAGAAGTTGTCGTTTACGATGCACTGGCAGGTCAGGGCATTTTAAGCATGATCCCGGAGGATGCCGAAAAGATCAACGTCGGCAAGCGGGCCAGCCATCATCTGATGCCTCAGGAAGAGATCAACAAAATCCTTGTAAAAAAAGCACTGGAAGGCAGGAAGGTTGTGCGGTTAAAGGGCGGAGATCCGTTTCTCTTTGGCAGAGGCGGAGAAGAACTGGAGCTTTTGAAGGCATATCAGATACCATACGAAGTCGTGCCGGGTGTGACTTCGGCGATCGCAGTGCCTGCTTACAATGGCATTCCGGTCACGCACCGGGATTTCTGTTCTTCCGTGCATATCATTACCGGTCATAAGAAAAAAGGCGATACCTATGATATTGATTTTGAGGCACTGGTAAGGACAAAAGGAACCCTTGTCTTTCTGATGGGTGTGACGGCACTTGCGGATATCTGCGATGCACTTTTAAAGGCAGGCATGCGTGCAGATATGCCTGCGGCTATTTTACAGCAGGGAACCACAGCAGGACAGAGACGGATCTGTGCAACCGTTTCAACACTGCCAAAAGAGGTGCAAAAGCAGGGGATTCAGACACCGGCCATTATTGTGGTTGGTGAAGTGTGTGCCCTGGCCGATAAATTTGCATGGCATGAAGCACTGCCGCTTGCGGGACGCAAAATCCTGATCACAAGGCCAAAAGAACGGATCTCAAAAATGGCAGAAAAGCTTCGAAGAGAAGGGGCAGAAGTGCTGGAACTTCCGGCGATCCGTACCAGGGCGATCAAAGAAAACCAGAGACTGAAAACATGCCTGGAGAAGATCACATCTTATGACTGGATCGTCTTTACCAGTCCGACCGGAGTGCGGATCTTTTTTGAAAACATGGCAGAAAATGAAGTGGATATCCGCAAATTTGCAGCGGCGAAATTTGCCGTTATCGGAGACGGCTCTGAAAAGGAACTGAAAAAGCATGGAATCCAGGCAGATCTAAAACCGGAAATCTTTGACGGAGAACATCTGGGTGCCAGCCTTGCCGGGATCTGCGCGGGGGGCGAGCGGATTCTGATCCCGCGGGCAGAGGCTGCAGATCAGGAACTGGTACTGGAACTTCAGAAAGTACCGGATGTGCAGGTCGATGATGTTCCAACCTATCGCACTCTGTACGAAAGCTCAGAACTGATTGATCAAAAGGCCGAATTTGAACAGGGAAAGATTGACTTTGCGGTCTTTACCAGTGCATCAACCGTGCGGGGGTTTGCACAGGCAGCCAGGGGGCTTGATTTTTCCCTTGTCCGGGCAGTCTGTATCGGAAAACAGACGAAGCAGGCAGCAGATGAGCTTGGAATGCGTACCTGGATGTCTGAAAAAGCAACGATGGACAGCGTTCTGGATAAAGTGAAAGAGCTGTGCCGGAAGCAGTTTTAAATGTAGGAGGTAACAAAAGATGGATATGACGATCCGACCAAGAAGGTTAAGAGGAAACGATACACTCAGAAGAATGGTGAGAGAGACGAGAATGGATAAAGCTTCCCTGATCTATCCGATGTTTGTAAAAGAAGGAAACGGTATTCAGGAAGAAATCCCGTCCATGGACGGACAGTACCGTTACAGCGTGGACTGCATGGGATTTGAACTGGAACGACTGTTAAATGCCGGTGTGAAAAATGTGATGTTTTTTGGCATCCCGGATCAGAAAGACGAAGTGGGAAGCGGTGCCTGGGACGAAAACGGCATTGTGCAGAGAGCACTTCGGGAAGCAAAAGAAAAATTTCCGGAACTGTATCTGATCACGGACGTTTGCATGTGTGAATACACATCACACGGACACTGCGGTGTTCTGTGCGGACATGATGTGGATAACGATAAGACACTGGATCTGCTTGCAAAGACGGCTCTTTCCCATGTGGAAGCCGGAGCTGATATGGTAGCACCATCCGATATGATGGACGGCCGTGTGCGTGCGATCCGTACGATGCTCGATCAGGCGGGACATACAGGCACACCGATCATGTCCTATGCCGTGAAATATGCGTCTGCCTTTTACGGTCCTTTCCGTGAAGCGGCAGGTTCAGCACCGTCTTTCGGGGACCGCAAAACATATCAGATGGATTTTCATAACAAAAGAGAAGGAATCAAAGAGGCTCTGCTCGATGTGGAAGAAGGAGCAGATATTATCATGGTAAAACCGGCGATGGCCTATCAGGATGTGATCACGGAAGTAAGAAAAGCAGTCAACACACCGGTAGCGGCCTACAGTGTCAGCGGAGAATATGCCATGGTAAAGGCAGGGGCTAAACTGGGCTATATTGATGAAGAGCGGATCATCGGTGAGATGGCAGTCGGTGCTTACCGTGCCGGAGCCGATATTTATCTTACCTATTTTGCAAAAGAAATCGCAAAAATGATGGACGAAGGGAAGATTGGATGATGACAAGATCAGAAGAACTTTTTAAAAAAGCAGTTACCTTGATGCCGGGCGGCGTGAACAGCCCGGTGCGTGCCTTTGGAAGCGTCGGCAGTATGCCGCGTTTTATTGAACAGGCAGACGGCGCTTATATGACGGATGTCGATGGAAACCGTTATCTGGATTTTATCGGTTCCTGGGGACCGATGATCCTCGGACACAACCATCCGGCGATCAAAGAAGCCGTGATCAAAGCCTGCGAAAAAGGACTGAGTTTCGGAGCTGCCACTGAAAGAGAAGTGCAGATGGCAGAACTGATGACAGAAGTGATACCGTCGCTTGAAATGGTGCGTATGGTTAATTCCGGAACGGAAGCTGTGATGAGTGCCATCCGTGCAGCCAGAGGTTACACCAGAAGAGATAAGATCATAAAATTTACCGGATGCTATCACGGACATTCGGATGCACTTCTGGTCAAAGCCGGTTCCGGAGTCATGACAGCCGGAATACCGGACAGTGCCGGTGTGCCGGCAGGATGTACGCAGGACACCTTATCTGCCGTTTACAACGATCTGGCAGGCGTGGAGGCACTGTTTGCACAATATCCAAAAGAGATTGCCGCTGTGATCGTAGAGCCGGTGGCAGCGAATATGGGTGTGGTTCCGCCGAAAAAGGGATTTCTGGAAGGACTTCGAAAACTCTGTAGCAAGCATGGAAGTGTTCTGATCTTTGATGAAGTGATCACCGGATTCCGCCTTGGACTTCAGGGAGCACAGGGCTGTTTTGGCATTGATGCAGATCTTGTGACATACGGCAAGATCATCGGAGCCGGGATGCCGGTCGGGGCTTACGGCGGAAAACGTGCGATCATGGAGACGGTATCACCGGTCGGAGCTGTTTATCAGGCAGGAACCTTAAGCGGCAATCCGGTTGCCATGGCAGCGGGTATCGCCCAGCTTACCATTCTCAAAAACAATCCTCAGATTTATGAAAATCTCAATCAGAAAAGTGATATTTTCTTTGAAACTATGAAAGAAAATGTCAGAAAAAGCGGTCATGCATGGCAGGTAAACCATGTCGGATCGATCGGTTCTTTGTTTTTCACAGAACAGCCGGTTGTCGATTATGCTTCCGCCAAAACCTCAGATACCACCGAATATGCACAGTATTTTAGATATATGCTGGAAAATGGGATCCATCTTGCTCCGGCACAGTTTGAAGCTATGTTTGTATCAGCGGCACATACCGAAGAAAATCTGTCCTATGCACAGCAGAAGACAGAGGAGTACCTCAAAAAACAGGGCATATAGAAGAAAAAGTATCAGGATCAAAATTCTGACATGGATATGAATAATCAGGAGAAAAACGGACCATACTCCAGAAAAGAAAGGGGTATGGGCTATATGTCTAAGAAGAAAGAAAAAATAGATTTAAATAATCTGGCACCGGAAGAAGAACTGAAATATGAGATCGCAAGAGAACTGGGACTTCTTGATAAAGTAGTGGAACAGGGCTGGAAAGCCCTGACTGCAAAAGAAACCGGACGCATCGGCGGTCTTATGACACGCAGAAGGCGGGAAGAAAAAAAGTAAGAAAGGAAACGCTATGAAATCTGTGGTGGAGGATATAAAAAAGGGAAGCTTTAGACCGGTTTATCTGTTTTACGGAGAAGAAGCATATCTGAAGCAACAATATAAAAACAAACTGAAAAATGCAGTACTCCCGGATGGAGATACGATCAATCTGAGCGTCTATACCGGAAAAGGAATAGACGTAAAGGAGATGATCGCACAGGCAGAAACCATGCCGTTTTTTGCAGAGCACCGTCTGCTGCTTATTGAGGACAGTGGTTTTTTCAAAAATGCAAACCAACAGCTTGCAGATTATATTCTATCCATACCGGACGGAACGATCCTGCTGTTTGTGGAAAGCGAAGTAGATAAAAGAGGCAGGCTTTACAAGGCGGTCAGCAAAAAGGGCAGTGTTGTAGAGTTTATGGCACAGAATGAGCAGACACTGACCAGATGGATTCTTGGAATACTGAAAGGAGAAAACAAAAAAATCACAACCGGAGCGATGAACCTGTTCCTGGAAAAGACCGGGACAGACATGGAACGGATCCGTCAGGAACTGGAAAAACTGACCTGTTACTGTATGGAGCAGGACTCCATTACCGAAGAAGATGTTGCTGTGATCAGCAGTGAGCAGACCGAGAATAAGATTTTTGATATGATCAATGCGATGGCAGAGAAAAAACAGAAAAAAGCGATGGAGCTTTATTATGATCTGCTGGCACTGAAAGAACCGCCGATGCGTATCCTCTATCTGATCACACGGCAGTTTAATCTGCTGATGCAGGTCAAAGAGTTATCTTCTGAAGGATACAGTGCCAAAACCATCAGTGAACGGCTGAAAATGGCAGGTTTTATTGTCCGTAACTGTATGCGCCAGGCAGAACATTTTACACTGGAAACATTAAAAGAAGCACTTCAGGACTGCGTAAGCATGGAAGAAGCGGTCAAGACCGGCCGCATGAACGATGTAATGAGCGTAGAATTACTTCTTGTAAAATATTCGTAAAAAAACCCATCAGGCTGACGGAACCTGATGGGTTATATATTTCAAAATTGGTTTATTTTAAGCCGTTTACAGCTTTTGCTAAACGAGAAATCTTTCTGGCAGCGTTGTTTTTGTGGTAAACGCCTTTAGAAGCAGCTTTGCTGATCGTAGCGGTAGCAGCACCGAGTGCGCTGACAGCAGCTTCTTTATCTTTGTTAGCAACTGCAGCTTCTACTTTTTTGATAGCAGTCTTAACAGCAGATCTGATAGATTTATTACGCTCAGCTTTTGTTCTGTTAACCAGGATTCTCTTCTTTGCGGATTTGATGTTAGCCAATCTGTACACCTCCAATTTTTCTATACTTTGGGATTATTTCTGTTTCATTAAAGCCGGACACGGACGTTCTAATGAACATACTTTAAACATACTCACTTAGTCTAAACCAAAGCTTACCAAATGTCAATATGAAATTTAAAATTTTCCGCGTATCTTTGTAATATTTGCCACATGGCTGAACGGCTGCGTATATTTTGCAGAAACATACAGACAATGTAAGTATTCGAACAAATAAGAAAAGCAGAAAGGAAGGAAACTATGTTTGGAAGATTTCGCATCAGGACGGATCTTGCGCTGGAGGCAAGAGAGAGTTTTGAAGAAGAGGATGTAAAGATACGTGGAGTCAGAATTGAAGAGGAAGAGGACAAAGAACTGGAGCTCCATACCACGACCGTGGTGATCGAAACGGAAAACGGAGCTAAAACGATGGGAAAACCAGTTGGGACGTATATTACTATGGAAGCCCCTAATATGTCTGTTCCGGATGAAGGATACCACAGGGAGATTTCGGAAAAACTGGCAGAGCATCTGCGGACACTTATGGGAGAAGGTGAAAAATCCGTACTGATCGTAGGTCTTGGAAACAGGGATGTAACGCCGGATGCACTGGGACCTTATGTGGTTCAGAATGTCCGGATCACCCGTCATCTGATCAGGGAATACGGAGCAGCATCTCTTGGTGAGGAACAGATGAACCCGATCAGCGGAATTGTTCCGGGAGTCATGGCACAGACTGGAATGGAGACCGTAGAAATTGTAAAAGGTGTGGTAAAACAGACCCATCCTGATCTGATCATTGCGGTGGATGCACTGGCAGCACGCAGTACCAGACGGCTGAACCGGACGATTCAGGTCACAGATACCGGAATCAATCCCGGATCCGGTGTGGGAAACCACAGAAACGGGCTGAACCGGCAGGTGATCGGAATTCCGGTGATCGCGATCGGTGTGCCGACGGTTGTGGATGCGGCAACAATCGTAAATGATACGATGGAAAATCTGATAAACACAATGAATGAGAAGGATACAGCAGAAAAATATCATATGATAAAAGAAATGATTCCGTCTCATCTGAACACCATGTTTGTCACACCAAAAGATATTGATGAAACGGTAAAAAGGCTGAGTTATACTATATCCGAAGGTCTGAACATCGCTCTTCAGCTTGCATAATGGAAAACGTGTCCTCATATAATGTGTCATGAGTCAGGGGACAAATATGTCTCGTAAAGTTTCTTGTTTGTCAGACGGACTATCTGTTATAAATGGAGTGAGGATATGAAACGTTTGAAAAACTGGATGCATGGGATGCTGTGGGCAGTTATTTTAGGTCTTGGTGTTTATGTTATGGCAAAAGGCATTGCAATCGTAAAAAAAGATGGCATGCTGGAGCAGGAAGCTCAAAAGTGGTATGCACCGGCCCTTACGTTTGCACCAGAAAAAGGAAAACAGAAAAGCACCTGGTTTGACCTTCTTACAAAAGAGCTGATTCCGCTTACTGCTTACTGGGAAAGCAAAAGTGGCGGTATTTTGGAAGAAACGGAACACTGTCTGATCGTAAGAGAAGAAACGAACCGGACAGATGCGGCAGATGCGGCCGCAAAAAACCAGACAGAGGACAGCAAAAAAATGTCACAGAATGAAACACAGGTACAGACAGAGATCATAAAACAGGCAGTCAAAAAAAAGAAAAAGAAGAAAAAAGCAAAGAAACGTAAGGAAAGGACGAAAGCGGAACAGGTGGATCTGACTGTCCTTGGAGATTTTCAGACGCTTCTTGGAACGTATTATACGGTGGATGCATCTACAACGGCTGACCCACAGCAGATCAATATCGATGCACTGACAGGATATGATATGAAGATAGAGAAAGATGCATCGATGCCGCAGATCCTGATCTATCATACCCATTCGCAGGAAGCGTTTGCAGATTCAAAAGAAGGTGATGTTTCAGACACGATCGTGGGTATGGGAAATTATCTGACAGAGCTTCTGGAAAAAGAATATGGTTACAATGTAATCCATAATACAAGCGTGTTTGATATGATAAACGGAGAACTGGACAGAAATACGGCATACAATCTTGCAGAAGAGGAAATCAGTGCCGTTCTTGCGGAAAATCCAGGCATTGAGGTGGTGATCGATCTTCACCGGGATGGACTTGACGGAGAAAAACTGGTTACAGAAATTGATGGGAAACAGGTGGCAAGGATCATGTTTTTTAACGGACTGAGCCGGACGGCAAGAAACGGTGTGATTGATTATCTGCCAAATCCGTATATTGCAGAAAATCTGGCATTTTCTTTTCAGCTTCAGATCAGGGCACAGGAGTATTATCCGGGTTTTACCAGGCATATTTATCTTCAGAGTCTGCGTTATAATCTGCACCTGAAGCCGAAGGCACTGCTGATCGAGGCAGGCAGCCAGCTAAATACAGTAGAGGAAGAAAGAAATGCCATGGAGCCGCTGGCAGATATTCTGGATATGGTGCTTTCCGGCAGATAACAGAAAAAGATTGCCAGATAAAGACAATATGTGCTAAAATGCCACTTAGAATGTCAGTAAAGCTGAACAGAACCGCGTGTCAGGTTTCACGTGTGTTTGACTTGAAAAGTAAGGAGATAACATTGTGGCAGGTATAGATCAGAAAAATATCAGGAATTTTTGTATTATAGCACATATTGACCATGGAAAATCTACGCTGGCAGACCGTATCATTGAGATGACCGGTCTTTTGACAAGCCGTGAAATGCAGGCGCAGGTACTTGACAATATGGATCTGGAACGGGAGCGCGGTATCACGATCAAGGCTCAGACCGTTCGTATCATCTACAAAGCAAAAGACGGCGAAGAGTATGTATTTAACCTGATAGACACACCGGGACATGTAGACTTTAACTACGAGGTATCGAGAAGCCTTGCAGCCTGTGACGGAGCAATCCTGGTGGTAGATGCGGCACAGGGCATTGAGGCACAGACGCTGGCAAATGTCTATCTGGCTCTGGATCATGACCTGGATGTGATACCGGTGATCAACAAGATCGATCTTCCAAGTGCGGATCCGGATCGCGTGATCAATGAGATTGAAGATGTGATCGGCATCGAGGCACAGGATGCACCGCGTATTTCGGCAAAGACGGGACTGAATGTCGATCAGGTTTTAGAGCAGATCGTACAGAAAATCCCGGCACCTCAGGGTGATCAGGAAGCACCGCTTCAGGCACTTATCTTTGACTCCCTGTACGATGCCTACAAAGGTGTCATTGTATTTTGCCGGATCAAGGAAGGCAGTGTAAAACGTGGCACAAAGATCCGCATGATGGCAACAAAAGCAGAAGCAGAAGTCGTAGAAGTCGGCTATTTCGGGCCGGGGCAGTTTATCCCATGTGATGAACTGCGTGCCGGCATGGTAGGTTATATCACAGCAAGTCTGAAAAACGTCAAAGATACCCGTGTCGGCGATACGGTCACGGATGCAGACCGTCCATGTGATGAGCCGCTGCCAGGCTATAAAAAAGTAAATCCGATGGTTTACTGCGGTATGTATCCGGCAGACGGAGCCAAATATCCGGATCTTCGGGATGCCCTGGAAAAACTGCAGTTAAATGATGCATCCCTGCAGTTTGAGCCGGAGACATCCATTGCACTTGGTTTTGGTTTCCGCTGCGGTTTCCTGGGACTGCTCCATCTGGAGATCATTCAGGAGCGCCTGGAGAGAGAGTACAATCTGGATCTTGTGACAACGGCACCTGGTGTTGTTTACAAGGTTTATAAGACAAACGGAGAAGTGATCGAGCTGACAAATCCGGCGAACCTTCCGGACCCGGCGGAGATCGAATATATGGAAGAGCCGATGGTCAGTGCGGAGATCATGGTCACAACGGAGTACATTGGTTCGATCATGCAGCTCTGTGAAGAACGAAGAGGTATTTACCTTGGTATGGAATACATGGAAGAGACAAGGGCACTGCTCAAATATGACCTTCCTCTTAACGAGATCATCTACGATTTCTTTGATGCCCTGAAATCACGTTCCAGAGGTTATGCATCTTTTGACTATGAAATGAAAGGGTACAAGCGTTCCGAACTTGTCAAACTGGATATTCTGGTCAACCGGGAAGAGGTCGATGCACTTTCCTTTATTGTATTTGAAGGTTCTGCGTATGAGCGCGGCCGCAGGATGTGCGAAAAATTAAAAGAAGAGATTCCAAGACAACTGTTTGAAATCCCGATCCAGGCAGCGATCGGCAGCAAGATCATCGCCAGAGAAACCGTAAAAGCAATGCGTAAGGACGTACTTGCAAAATGTTACGGCGGTGATATCAGCCGTAAGAGAAAGCTTCTGGAAAAACAGAAAGAAGGAAAGAAACGTATGCGCCAGGTAGGCAGTGTGGAAATTCCTCAGAAAGCCTTTATGAGCGTGCTGAAACTGGATGATAAATAGTATGAAAAAAGAACTGGGATTATATCTGCACATTCCATTCTGCGTCCGTAAATGTGCGTACTGTGATTTTCTGTCTTTTCCGGCAGAAGAAGAGGTCCGGAAGCGATATGTAAACTGTCTGATCGAAGAGATCCGGCAGTTTGATCTGGCAGAAGATTACGTGGCAGCGACCATTTTTTTCGGAGGCGGTACTCCATCCCTTCTGGAGGGAAGCGAGATCAGAAGGATCATGAATACGATCAGGGAGCGTTTTTCGGATATCAGGGAAGATGCGGAGATTACGATCGAATGCAATCCGGGAACACTTACGGAAGAAAAACTGTTGATTTACAAAGAGGCAGGGATCAACCGTTTAAGCCTTGGACTGCAGTCTGCTGATGAAATGGAATTGAAACTTCTGGGGCGTATCCATACTTATGAACAGTTTGAAGAAAATTTTTATCTGGCAAGAAAAGCAGGTTTTGCAAATATCAACGTGGATCTGATGTCGGCACTTCCGGGACAGAGTATAGAGAATTACCGGAAGACTTTACAGAAAGTATGCAAGCTTGCCCCGGAGCATATTTCCGCCTACAGCCTGATCATTGAGCAGGGAACACCTTTTGCAGAGCGATACGGACAGGATGCCGCGAAAAGAGAAACAGGAGAAAAGCCGCAGTATCTGCCGTCGGAAGAAGAGGAACGCCGGATGTACGAAGATACGGAAACGATACTCTCGGATTATGGCTTCCATCGTTATGAGATATCGAATTATGCAAAAGAAGGATATGCGTGCAGGCACAATATCGGCTACTGGAAACGCGTGGACTATGCAGGCTTTGGACTTGGAGCCTCTGCTTTGCAGAATCCGCTCCGCTATAAAAATACCGATGACCTGCAGGAATATTTAAATCATGATTTTTCCAAGAAGGAGCTTCTGGTACTGACAAAAGATAATCAGATTGAAGAGACGATGTTTCTGGGACTTCGTATGACAGAAGGCATCAGCCTGAGCAAATTTGAAAAACAGTTTGGCTGTCCGCTTCCGGTGGTCTACCGGCGTGAGATTGACAGACTTACGGAAGGCGGAATGCTCAGGATAGAAAATGACAGGATTTTCCTGACGGAAAAAGGAATGGATGTAAGTAATTATGTGTTATCGGAATTTCTGCTTGACTGACGGGCAATAATGAAATATGGCAGGACAACTCAGCAAAGAGCTGTCCTGCCATCTTTAATTACTGCCTGTCAATGCGTTTACCACATACTTATGTATAGAGAGGTAAGTATCATTCGTATAATGAAGTCCGTCTACAGTTGCAAAACCATTGTTTTCCAGATAATCATAACAGTCAAGATATCGTTCCGGAAAAGTTTCCTTTAGTTTGGCATTAAACGTTGTGATTTCATCGTTAGAAGCACCGGAACACTCCTCACTGACCGGATTGACGGACATAATATAGAAAGAAGCATTTGGCTGTTCGTCAAAAATCTGTGGATAAAATTCCAGGTAGAGGGCAATCTCATCCAGATCGTTTACGCCAAGATTGAAAATGACGGTCGCATCCGGCTCTCTTTCCAATACAGTGTGCAGCTGTTCTGCACCGTCATTGACCAGCCAGTGATAGCCTTCGCCAACTTTTCCGATGAAGGTACAGCCGTCGGCAGGAAAAGATTTGTGAACTGCTTCTTCCATGCCTACTGTTCTGGAATCACCAACAAAAATAAAATGATGTTCCGGTTTTGCATCTTCTTGTGTGGTCACTCCTGTATCTGTTTCGAGGGCACCGTTTTCTCTGATATAAGAAGTTTCTGTTTGGGCTTTCAGCAGGCGCTTTTCCAGAAAAGTACTCTGTTCGTTTGTAAGGCATGTCATAAAAAAAGCCAGCGCAATCAGAACTATAATAAGAAAGGAAAGCAGTGCAACCAGAAGATTTGTGCTTTTTCGTCCCATATCACCCTCCACATCTCATCTCGTATAAGTTATAGTATAATAGATTTTTGGAAAAAGTCAAATTTTTTATAAAAAGCTCTTGACAAAGAATATGCGTAGTGCTATTTTAGGTACAAGGATGTTAGCACTCCACTAAGATGAGTGCTAATAACAGGAAGGAGGATTCAAGGATGCAATTAGATGAAAGAAAATGGAAAATACTTCAGGCGATCATCAGGACGTATCTGGAAACAGGAGAGCCGGTAGGTTCCAGAACGATTTCCAAATATGCGGATTTGAATCTGAGCTCCGCGACCATCCGAAATGAAATGGCAGATCTGGAAGAGCTTGGATACATCATTCAGCCGCATACTTCGGCCGGCAGGATTCCGTCAGACCTTGGCTATCGTCTGTATGTGAACCACCTGATGGAAGAAAAGGAACAGCAGGTAACGGAAATGAAAGAGCTGATGATCGAGAAGCAGGATAAGATGGAGATGGTCCTGAAGCGTGTGGCGCAGTTCCTTGCAGCAAATACGAACTATGCTTCGATGATCACAGGACCTCAGTATCACAGAACAAAGCTCAAGTTTATCCAGCTTTCTATAGTAAGTGAAGATCAGATGTTAGCTGTTGTTGTTACCGAAGGTAATGTAGTGAAAAACAAAATGATCCCACTTCATCACGGACTGGATCAGGAAACGGTATTGAAGCTGAATATTCTGCTCAACACCAGTTTAAATGGTCTTACGATGGATCAGATCAATCTGGCAACGATCGCAAAGATCAAAGAAGAAGCCGGCATTCACAGCGAGGTTGTAAACAGTGTTCTGGATGCAGTTGCAGAGGCGATCCAGATGGATGAAGAAGAGATGGAGATCTATACAAGCGGAACAACGAACATCTTCAAATATCCGGAATTATCCGACAGTGAAAAAGCAAGCAGCCTGATCGGTACTTTCGAAGAAAAGAAACAACTGGCGGATCTGGTAGCTGATACGATGGCAGATGACAAGAACACCGGCATTCAGGTTTATATTGGAAATGAGACACCGGTGCAGACCATGAAGGACTGCAGTGTTGTGACAGCCACGTATGAGCTGGGCGATGGTATGCGAGGTACGATTGGTATCATCGGACCGAAAAGAATGGATTATGACAAGGTTGTCGGTACCTTAAAAACACTGACAACTCAGTTAGACGATATATTCAGCAAGAAAAAAGAAGACAAGTAGAGAGGTGATAGTATGGCAGAGGAAACAAAAAGCACAAAGCCTGCTGACGAAGAAATAGAAAGAACTGCAGAACCGACTGCAGGAGAAGAAATGCAGCCGGAAGCGGAAAAAGAAGAAAACGATGCAGATGCTGCAAAAGAAGAACAGCCGGAGAAGAAAGGATTCTTCGGAAAGAAAAAAGAAAAGAAAGATAAGAAAGATGAACAGATCGAAGAACTGACCGATCGCCTGAAACGCCAGATGGCAGAGTTCGACAACTTCCGTAAGAGAACGGAAAAAGAAAAAGCAGCCATGTTTGAGGTTGGTGCAAAGAGCGTCATTGAAAAGATGCTTCCGGTGATCGACAATTTCGAACGCGGACTGGCAACTCTTTCCGATGAGGAAAAAGAGCAGCCATTTGCACAGGGTATGGATAAGATCTACAAACAGTTTGTAGCCAGCCTGGAAGAACTCGGGGTAAAAGCCATCGAGGCAGAAGGAAATGAGTTCGATCCGAATTTCCATAATGCAGTGATGCATGTGGAAGACGAACAGTACGGCGAAAATATTGTAGCGGAAGAACTTCTGAAAGGCTACATGTACCGTGACAGTGTGGTTCGCCACAGCATGGTAAAAGTCGCAAACTAAATAACATCAGAAAGTTGACAAAATTCAGTATAAAAGCAGAATAAAACAGGAGGAATTTATCATGAGTAAAATTATTGGTATTGACTTGGGAACAACAAACAGCTGCGTAGCAGTTATGGAAGGCGGAAAACCGGTAGTTATCGCGAACACAGAAGGCGCAAGAACAACACCGTCTGTTGTAGCATTTACAAAAACAGGTGAGAGACTGGTCGGTGAACCTGCAAAACGTCAGGCTGTTACAAACGCTGACAAAACAATCTCTTCTATTAAAAGACATATGGGTACCGATTACCGTGTAACCATTGATGACAAGAAATATTCTCCACAGGAGATTTCCGCAATGATCCTGCAGAAACTGAAAGCAGATGCAGAGAACTACCTGGGTGAAAAAGTTACGGAAGCAGTTATCACCGTACCGGCATACTTCAACGATGCTCAGCGTCAGGCAACCAAAGATGCAGGCAAGATCGCAGGTCTGGATGTAAAACGTATTATCAACGAGCCGACCGCAGCAGCGCTGGCATACGGACTGGACAACGAAAAAGAACAGAAGATCATGGTATACGATTTAGGCGGTGGTACATTCGACGTATCCATTATTGAAATCGGCGACGGCGTTATCGAAGTACTGTCAACAGCCGGAGACAACAGACTGGGCGGTGATGACTTCGACCAGAAGATCACGGACTACATGCTGGCTGAATTCAAGAAAAATGAAGGCGTAGATCTGTCAAATGATAAAATGGCACTGCAGAGATTAAAAGAAGCTGCTGAAAAAGCAAAGAAAGAACTTTCTTCTGCAACAACAACAAACATCAACCTGCCGTTCATCACAGCAACTGCTGAAGGACCGAAACATTTCGATATGAACCTGACAAGAGCAAAATTCGATGAACTGACACATGATCTGGTAGAAAGAACTGCTACACCTGTTAACACTGCACTGAGAGATGCAGGCCTGACAGCAGGCGAAGTCTCCAAAGTACTGCTGGTTGGCGGTTCTACACGTATCCCGGCTGTACAGGATAAAGTAAAAGCTCTGACCGGACATGAACCAAGCAAATCTCTGAACCCGGATGAGTGCGTAGCACTTGGTGCTTCTGTACAGGGCGGTAAACTGGCAGGCGATGCCGGTGCAGGCGATATCCTGCTGCTGGATGTAACTCCGCTGTCACTGTCTATCGAGACAATGGGTGGCATTGCAACAAGACTGATCGAGAGAAATACAACGATCCCGACCAAGAAGAGCCAGATCTTTTCAACTGCCGCAGATAATCAGACCGCTGTTGATATCCACGTTGTACAGGGTGAAAGACAGTTTGCAAAAGATAACAAATCTCTTGGCCAGTTCCGTCTGGATGGTATCCCTCCAGCAAGAAGAGGTGTGCCTCAGATCGAAGTTACCTTTGATATCGATGCAAACGGTATTGTAAATGTATCTGCAAAAGATCTGGGAACCGGAAAAGAACAGCACATCACCATTACTTCCGGCTCGAACATGTCTGAGTCTGATATTGATAAAGCAGTCAAAGAAGCTGCTGAGTACGAAGCTCAGGATAAGAAGAGAAAAGAAGCGATCGATACAAGAAACGATGCAGACGCTATGGTATTCCAGACCGAAAAAGCACTGGAAGAAGTCGGCGATAAAGTAGATGCAAACGACAAGACAGCAGTAGAAGCTGACCTGAACGAACTGAAAGATCTGATCGCAAAGAGCAATCCGGAAGAAATGACAGAGTCACAGGTTGCCGAGATCAAAGCAGCAAAAGAAAAACTGATGGAAAGTGCTCAGAAAGTATTCACAAAGATGTATGAGCAGCAGGCACAGGCAAACGGAGCAGCCGGAGCAGGCCCTGATATGAATGCCGGAGCAGATAACAGCAGCTATCAGTCTGATGATGTTGTAGACGGCGATTACAAAGAAGTATAATAAAGAAAAAATAAATAACTATACACAGGCAGGGATGTGTTCATTCCTGCCTTGTGTCAGCAATCAGACCATAAGGGACTGCAAACGGGCAGATTCTGGAAGGTTGCCGTGCATGTGGAGGATGAAAGATGGCAGAGAATAAGCGAGATTACTATGAAGTTCTCGGCGTTGACAGAGGAGCGGATGAAGCTACCATAAAAAAAGCATACCGTCAGCTTGCAAAAAAATATCATCCGGATATGAACCCGGGAGACAAGGAAGCAGAAAAGAAATTCAAAGAGGCATCGGAGGCATATGCTGTGTTAAGCGACACCGAAAAACGTCGACAGTATGATCAGTTTGGTCATGCTGCCTTTGAACAGGGCGGCGGAGGTGCCGGCGGCTTCGGCGGCTTTGATTTTAACGGCGGCGATATGGGAGATATCTTTGGAGATATTTTCGGAGATCTTTTTGGCGGCGGCCGCAGCAGACGTACGAATAACGGACCGATGAAAGGTGCCAATGTCAGGACAGCAGTAAGGATCACCTTTGAAGAAGCAGTATTTGGATGTGAAAAGCAACTGGATCTGAATCTGAAGGATGAGTGTACGACCTGTCATGGAACAGGTGCAAAACCGGGAACAAGTCCGGAAACCTGTCCGAAATGCGGTGGTAAAGGTCAGATTGTATATACACAGCAGTCTCTGTTCGGTACAGTGAGAAATGTACAGACCTGTCCGGATTGTAACGGAAGCGGTAAAGTTGTAAAAGAAAAATGTACAGACTGCCACGGAAGCGGGTATATTACAAACCGTAAGAAAATAGCAGTGACGATCCCTGCCGGCATTGATAACGGACAGAGCATCCGTATCCGTGAAAAGGGCGAACCTGGTGTAAACGGAGGTCCAAGAGGAGATCTGCTGGTTGAGGTTCAGGTAGAGCGTCATCCGATTTTCCAGAGACAGGATATGAACATTTACTCCACGGCTCCGATCACTTTTGCCCAGGCGGCACTGGGGGGACAGATCCATATCACAACGGTAGACGGTGATATGACATACGATATCAAGCCTGGAACACAGACCGATACCAAGATCCGTCTCAAAGGAAAAGGAGTTCCTTCTCTGCGCAGCAAAAATATCCGCGGAGACCATTATGTAACACTGGTTGTCCAGGTTCCGACAAAGCTGAATGAAGAAGCAAAAGAGTATCTGCGCAAGTATGATGAAGCAGTGAACGGCAAGATCAACGAAGATAAACAGGAAAAGCCGAAAAAGAAAAGCTTTATGGAGAAAATAAAAGAAACATTTGAGGACTGATCCAAAGATCATCCGCAGGAAACGTTTGTAAAGGTGCACCAGGGAGAAATCCAGGGTGCATTTTTACTGCTGATCCGGGAGAGAGGACGAGTGCTGCAGGCGGCACTTTTTCAGCCTGACAGCATCGTAACAGAAACTTAAGGTTTCTGCCGTTGACAAGAAAGCTTGAAAAGAATAGAATAGCAGGTATAAGTATAACTATAGCTTTATACATAGATTTGGTGAAAGCAGGTAAGTCAGATATGAAATTAAAATTACTGAAAAAGTTGATGATTCTATGTATGTCGTTCAGCCTGTCCCTCTCCATGCTTCCGGCATCGGTGCTGGCAGCAGGGAAAGATGACTCCGGAGCAGAGTCCGTGCAGGTGATCCCGGACGATACAGAAAGTGATCATAAAAATACAGAAAAAGAAACAAAACACCACAAAGAGACCGAAACCAAAAGCGGATTTGTACCGGAAACAGAAACCGAAGCACCGGCAGTACCGGAAACGTATACACCGGAGACACAGCAGCAGATGCCGGCGGCAGAGACAGAAGCAGTACCTCAGCTGAATACTTCCGGGAAACAGACAAGAGCAGCCGGAAAGATAAATGTAACACCTGGAACTTATACGCTTGAAAATGGAGTATATAAGATTACAGCAGATGCAACTATGACCTTAAATGAAGGTGCTTCCGTTAATGAGATTGAAGTGCAGGCAGGCGCGACTTTGACGATTGTTGCAAAGGGAACGAAAGATAATGCAATCGGGGGCATTCGTGGCGCAGGAAGCGTGAAGTTTGCAAAGAGCAGCAATGGAAAGATCAATATCAAAGGAAGCGTGGAAACGGCTGCCGTGGCTGTAGAAGGCGGAACTTTACATGGAAGCGGCACGATCGGAACAACAGATGTGAACACGGGTATTTCATTGTCCGGAGGATCGATCGCATGCAATATCAAACCAGGGGTAAGTGTAAAAAATGGATCTGTGGCTTGCCAGAAAATCGAATTTAAAGTGGAAAGCAATGCTGTCTGCAAGATTACAGATGTGCTGCTTGATGGCAATGACAGCGGTGCAGAAGAAAATACCATCTGGAGTAACAGCAATGGAAAAGCGGTCGTGTATCTTCCGGCTGCTTCGACCGTTTCTTTCTCAATAAAGGCAGTTACCTTTGATACACAGGAAAATACACTTACGGCGAAAGAACAGAATTATACATACGAGGACGGCGAAGTCAAAAAGGGGAAAAGTTCCGCTGCATACAGTGTAAAAGCCGGAGCAGACCTGAAAACGACGTATGGGGACAAGCTGGAAAATGAAGATATCATTACTGTAACTTCGACCAAGGATTATACACCGGAAGTGTCGCTGGCAGATCATGATGAGGCACTGGAAGCTTCCCTGGAATTGAAAGACGGCACAGCAAAAGGTTACAAAGTTACCAAAAAAAATGTAAAAGAAGAGCCGGGAACCCGGACATTTGAACTGAATGAGGTGACGGTAAAAGATACACTTGGATTTGTGCATACGCTTTCCGGAACAGTAAATTATACCGTTGAAAAGAAAGAACTGACTCCGATCATCACAGTAAATAAGACCAGCACAACATCCAAAAACAAGGCGACAAAAGTATACGATGGCACGACAGATGTGCCTGCAGATACCTGTACTCTGACAAATTTCTCCGGCATCGTAGACGGAGATAAGGCATCCGATATTAAGGCAGTAGCGAAAGCGACCTTTGTATACGATCATGCGGATGTGGCAACTGCCAAAAATATCAAAGCAGAAGTGACCTTGTCCGGAGATCCGGCAAAGCGTTATACCGTTGCATCTGTGGATGACATTTCCGCAGAGATCACCAAAGCACCGCTGACAGAAGAACTGATGAAAACGCTTGGCATCACACTGACCAAACCGGAAGTAACAGAACGCCATTATGAGTATCTCAAGTATAAGACCGTGACCGGCCAGGAATATGCTTATTCGGAAAAAGCAAAAGACGAGGAATGGACACTGGCAAAAAAAGAAGAAACCATCACTTACGTAAATGAAGTGGACGGAGAAGAACAGGATCTGAAAGCCGGAACAAGTTATAAGATTTATACAAGAATCCCGGAATCTGACAATTATCTGGCAAGTGATCCGGTATATACTTCGGTGAAAACACTCCGTGCACCGCAGGAAGCAAAAGAAAGTGATCCAAAGCTCACCGGTGTAACCGCAGATTCGACACAGAAGATTGACACCACACTGACTTTTACGGCAGCCGGTTCTACTTATGTGGATGAAAAAGATTACAAACCATCACTGGACGATGAGAAATACGTGCCATATTCCTGGAAACTGACCGATACGACAACCTGGAAAGGCCAGAAATCGACTCAGAAGTTTACGCTGAAACCAGCGAAAGCAGGCACGTATACCGTTGTGGCAACCTTCCGCAAATATGTCTACAACGGTGAAAAATGGGTGCGTGATGAAGACGGCGATGTGAAGAAATCTCTGACCTTCAAGGCAAATGCGACCGGAACATCCACCAGTAACGGAAATTCCAGTGGCAGCGGCACTGGTTCAGCGGTAAAAACAGCAACGGCAGCCAAGACAGGTGATACCACACCGGTTGTGCCGGTGGCAGCAGCACTTGTTGTTTCCGGAGCAGCACTTGCACTGACGCTGAAGAAGCGGAAAAAGGAAGAGAAATAGTACTTTAAAAAAGTAAGCACAGATGTTATGATAAGGGGTGTGTAAAAACACCTCTTATTTTATGATATCAGGGTCATAAGCCGGAAACTACGGTGTACTTGTATAAGAGTGGTTTTATGGCTTCTATCATATATACGAAAGGATATTTGGCATTTATGAGATGGAATAAATTTACTTTGAAAACAAGATCAGAAGTAGAAGACATCGTGATCTCCACACTGGCGGAGGCTGGTGTGGAAGGCGTAGAGATCGAAGATAAAGTACCGTTGACAGAGCAGGACAAGCAGCAGATGTTTGTCGATATTCTTCCGGATGGACCGGCGGACGACGGAATCGCTTATCTGAACTTTTATCTGGATGAAAAAGAAGATAAGGAAGAGCTGCTTGCAAATGTGAAAGATGCTCTGGAAGAGCTGAGGATGTTTGTGGATATCGGGGAGGGTACGATCACAGAGTCCCAGACCGAGGATAAAGACTGGATCAACAACTGGAAACAGTATTTTCATCAGTTTTACGTAGATGATATCCTGATCATCCCGTCCTGGGAAGAAGTAAAACCGGAAGACAAAGATAAGATGATCATTCATATTGATCCGGGTACAGCATTTGGCACCGGTATGCATGAGACGACACAGCTCTGCATGCGCCAGTTGAAAAAATATGTAAAAGACGGCATGGAGATTTTAGACGTCGGTACCGGAAGCGGTATCCTGTCCATCGCGGCACTGAAACTGGGGGCAGGTCATGCAGTCGGTACGGATCTTGATCCATGTGCGGTCTCTGCTACCAGAGAGAATCTGGAAGCCAATCAGATCCCGGAGGGCAGCATGGATGTGATGATCGGAAATATCATCGACGATAAAGCCGTGCAGGATCAGGTCGGATATGAAAAATACGATATTGTAACAGCAAATATCCTGGCAGATGTTCTGATCCCTCTGACGCCGGTGATCTGCCATCAGATGAAGCCGGGAGCACTTTACATTACTTCCGGCATTCTGGATGTAAAAGAAGACGTTGTCGTAAAAGCAGTAAAAGATGCAGGACTGGAGGTTCTGGAGATCACACATCAGGGCGAATGGGTTTCGGTAACTGCAAGAAAACAGGCATAGTGCCGGAGGAAGATTATGTACGATTTTTTTGCAGATTCATCTGCGATCGGTGAAAAAGAAATCATCATCCGCGGAAGCGACGTCAATCATATGAAAAATGTACTGCGCCTGCAAGAGGGCGGGCAGGTCTGTATCCATGATGAAAGTACCGGAAAAGAATATCGCTGCGAGATTGCCGGATATGAAAAAGATGCGGTACATCTGCACATTATGTGGGCAGAAGAGGCAAACCGCGAACTGCCGTCTAAGATTTACCTGTTTCAGGGACTGCCAAAAGGCGATAAAATGGAACTGATCATTCAGAAAGCAGTGGAGCTTGGCATTTATGAGATCATTCCGGTGGCAACCAAAAGAGCCGTAGTAAAACTGGATGCGAAAAAGGCGGCAGCCAAACAGAAACGCTGGCAGAGCATTGCAGAAAGTGCAGCGAAACAGTCCAGACGCAATATCATTCCGCATATTCATGAAGTACAGAAGTTTGCAGAGGCTGTGGAGGATGCAAAAGAACTGGATATCACGCTGATCCCTTATGAGCTGGCAGAAGATATGGAGAAGACAAAACAGATATTTGATACAATACAGCCAGGAAAGTCCATCGGCATTTTCATCGGCCCGGAGGGCGGATTTGACGAAGGTGAGATTGCACTGGCACAGGAAAAAGGCATCAGCCCGATCACACTTGGAAAACGGATCCTGCGGACGGAAACTGCCGGTATGGCGGTGCTTTCGGTTCTGATGTTTCAGTTGGAGGGCAGAGCATAATGCAGGCATACTTGGACAATTCCGCAACGACAAAATGTTCCGAAGGTGTACGTGACATCGTGGTAAAAGTGATGATGGAGGATTTCGGAAATCCGTCATCCAGACATGATAAGGGCATGGAGGCAGAGAAATATCTCCGCGATGCCAGATCGATCATTGCCGGAACTTTAAAAGCAGATGAAAAAGAGATTTATTTTACTTCCGGCGGAACCGAGTCAGACAACTGGGCACTGATCGGGGCGGCGATGGCAAACAAACGTGCCGGAAAGCATATCATCACAACGGCAGTCGAGCATGCAGCAGTGATCCAGCCAATGATCTGTCTTCAGGAACAGGGATTTGAGGTCAGTTATATTCCGGTAGACCGTTACGGAAGAGTGGATCTTCAGAAACTTTCCGATGCGATCCGGGAAGATACGATCCTGGTATCGACTATGTATGTAAATAATGAAATCGGTACACTGGAGCCAATCGAAGAGATCGGGAAGATCATAAAAGAAAAGAATCCAAAGGCACTCTGGCATGTGGATGCGATCCAGGCCTATGGAAAGTACCGTATTTATCCGAAAAAGCTTGGCATTGACATGCTCTCGGTCAGCGGACATAAGCTGCATGGACCAAAAGGAGTCGGATTCCTTTATGTTCGAAACGGAGTGAAGATCCATCCGCTGATCCTGGGCGGAGGCCAGCAGAAGGGGATGCGTTCCGGAACGGACAACGTACCGGGGATCGCAGGACTTGGATGTGCGGCAAAAGAAGCCTATACGGATTTTGATAAAAAAGTAACACATCTCTATGAACTGAAACAGTTCTTTATGGAAGAGATTTCGAAGATACCGGATACGGTACTGAACAGTCTTCCAGGAGAGCAGGGAGCACCGCATATCGTAAGCGTGAGCTTTGCAGGCGTGCGAAGTGAAGTACTGCTTCATGCACTGGAGGAGCGGCAGATTCAGGTATCCTCCGGTTCTGCATGTTCTTCCAATAAAAAGCTTCCGGTCAGCCCGGTATTAAAGGAAATCGGACTGCAAAAAGAACTGCTGGATTCTACCGTTCGTTTTAGCTTTTGTGAGAATACAACGAAGGAAGAGCTGGAATATTGCCTGCAGCAGTTAAAGGAACTGCTCATGGTGCTTCGCAGATACAGCAGACATTAGGAGACAGCGCGTGACTGTGCAGATACAAAGCAGTTACGATACAGGAAAAGAAAAGGAGGAAATTTATGTTTCATGCATTTTTGATCAAATATGGAGAGATCGGCATCAAAGGAAAGAACCGTTATCTCTTCGAAGATGCACTTGTGAAACAGATCCGCCATGCCCTGAAAAAAGTGGATGGTGAATTTAATGTACGAAAAGAACAGGGACGCATCTTTGTGGAGAGCGAAGGTCTGTTTGATTTTGAAGAAGTAGTGGAAGCACTGCAGAGAGTTTTTGGTATTGTGGGTATCTGTCCGGTACTGAAAGTAAATGACGAAGGATTTGATCAGCTTGCGCAGGAAGTGATCGATTACATGGCACGCGTATATCCGGATGGAGAGCATACGTTCAAAGTCAATGCAAGAAGAGCAAGAAAAAATTATCCGAAAAATTCCATGGAATTAAATGCCGATCTTGGCGAGCGTATTCTGGAAGCGTTCCCGAATATGAGCGTTGACGTACATCATCCGGAAATTACCCTGAACGTGGAGATCCGCGAAAAGATCTATATCTATTCAAAGATCATTCCAGGACCTGGTGGTATGCCGGTCGGAACAAACGGAAAAGCTATGCTTCTGTTATCCGGTGGTATTGACAGTCCGGTTGCAGGTTATATGATCGCAAAACGCGGTGTTAAGATTGATGCCGTTTATTTCCATGCACCGCCATACACCAGTGAGCGTGCAAAACAGAAGGTGGTTGACCTGGCACGCCTGGTATCGAAATACAGCGGCCCGATCGTTCTGCATGTCGTAAACTTTACAGATATCCAGTTGTATATTTATGATAAGTGCCCTCATGATGAACTTACAATTATTATGAGACGTTACATGATGCGTATTGCAGAACACATTGCAAAAGAAACAGGATGCCTCGGACTGATCACAGGAGAAAGTATCGGACAGGTAGCAAGCCAGACGATGCAGAGCCTTGCAGCAACCAACGAAGTCTGCACACTTCCGGTGTTCCGTCCGGTGATTGGTTTTGACAAACAGGAGATTGTCGATGTATCTCTGAAAATTGACACCTATGAGACATCGATCCAGCCTTATGAGGACTGCTGTACCATTTTTGTGGCAAAACATCCGGTTACCAAACCGAATATCAAAGTGATCAAACGCAGTGAGGAAAAATTGCAGGAAGAGATTGATGAGATGGTAAAAAAAGCGATCGATACTGCAGAGACACTCTGGGTAGAATAAAAAGATACAGAAAAGTGGTTATAAAAAACTGCCGCAGAAAAACTGCGGCAGTTAAAAATTATCAGAATCAGAAAAATCCGAAATTCTATGTAATTTTTCAATCGATGATGTATGGTTTTAATGCCTGCAAGATCACATCAGCGTCATCTTCAGCATGGATATTCAGATCAATCGGTTTGGAAAGGTCCAGACTGAAAATACCCATAATAGATTTTGCATCGATCACGTATCTTCCGGATACCAGATCAAAATCATAATCAAATTTTGTAATTTCATTTACGAATGACTTTACTTTATCAATCGAATTTAAAGAAATCTGTACAGTTTTCATTGTCATAAAACCTCCTGTAATATGTGTTTTTGTATACACTAATCATACCCATTTCGGAGGAGACTGTCAAGCTTAAAAGAAAGGAATTGGAGAAATATGGAAAAACGCAAGGCGGCATTTCATAATCTTGGATGCAAAGTAAATGCATATGAGACAGAGGCAATGCAGCAGCTTCTGGAAAAAGCCGGGTATGAGATCGTACCGTTTGCACCGGGCGCAGATGTTTATGTGATCAATACCTGTACGGTGACAAATATGGCAGACCGCAAATCCCGGCAGATGCTGCACAAGGCAAAAAAAATGAATCCGCATGCCATTGTAGTGGCAGCCGGATGTTATGTGCAGGCGGCAGGTTCTAGGCTGGAGGAAGATTCAGCGATAGATATTGTGATCGGAAATAACCGCAAAAAAGATCTGGTCAGGATTTTGGAGCATTACGAGCGCAGTGCTGTGCAGGAGTCTGTAATTGATATCAATCATACAAAGGAGTATGAGAAACTGTCTCTGGAAAAGACGATGGAACATACCAGAGCCTATCTGAAAGTGCAGGATGGCTGCAATCAGTTCTGCAGCTACTGTATTATCCCATATGCACGCGGACGCGTGCGCAGCCGCAGAAAAGAAGAGGTTGTAGAAGAAGTAAAAACGCTGGCAGAAAACAATTGCAGGGAAGTTGTTCTTACTGGTATCCATTTAAGCTCCTATGGTGTGGATCATGACAGCACGTTGCTGGAATTGATTCTTGCAGTGCATGAAGTAGATGGGATCGAACGTATCCGCCTCGGCTCACTGGAACCGGGCATTATTACGGAAGAATTTGTAAAAACACTTTCTGCACTTCCGAAATTCTGTCCGCATTTCCATCTTTCTTTGCAGAGCGGATGCGATGCAACCTTAAAACGAATGAATCGAAGATATACATCCGGAGAATACTATGAAAAATGTATGCTGATCCGCAGGTACTTTAAACATCCGGCACTTACAACGGATGTGATCGTCGGATTTCCGGGTGAGACAGAGGAAGAGTTTGAGATCACGAGAGAATTTTTGAATAAAGTTGATTTTTATGAGACGCATATTTTTCAGTATTCCAAAAGAAAAGGAACCAAAGCGGCTGTTATGGAAAACCAGATTCCGTCTGCAGTGGCACATGCGAGAAGCGCATGCCTGATCGCAGATGGAAAAGTGCGCCGGAAAAGATTTGAAGAAGAACTCTGTGGAAAAGAGACGCAGGTGCTTTTTGAAGAGAGTGTGCAGATTGACGGAAAAATCTATGCATCCGGACACACCATGGAATATGTACGTATGCTGATGGAAACAGAGGAAAAACTGGATAACTGTCTGGTGATGGCAGTACCGCAGAAAGAACGATGCCAGGAATGGATGCTGTGCAGACGAGTTTGACAAGAGCAAAACAGAGTGTGATTTAAAAATAACGATTGAAATTTTCTGACAGTTATATTAGAATAGAGACATAGTTTGTACGGTGAGGACGTGAATAAAATGGCAAATATCAGTAATACACAGTATTTTAAAGTAAATGCAGATCCGGAATACCGCGTAAAAGAGATTCTGGATACTGTTTATGATGCAATGGCAGAAAAAGGGTACAATCCGGTGAATCAGATTGTAGGATATATTATGTCAGGTGATCCTACTTATATCACCAGTTATAAAAACGCACGCAGTATGATCATGAAAGTAGAACGCGATGAACTGGTAGAAGAACTTTTGAAGGAGTATATCAAGAACAGAACATGGAAACAGGAATAAAAAAAAGAGCACTCGGACTTGATTATGGCTCCAAGACGGTTGGTGTGGCAGTCAGTGACGGACTTGGGATCACAGCTCAGGGTGTGGAGATCATCCGCAGGACACAGGAGAATAAACTGCGAAAAACACTGGCACGCATTGAAGAACTGATCGCAGAATATGACGTAGAAGTTCTGGTACTTGGATATCCGAAAAATATGAATAACACTGTGGGAGACCGGGCAGAGAAATCTCTGGAATTTCAGAAGATGCTGGAAAAAAGAACCGGTCTTCCGGTTGTGATGTGGGATGAGAGGCTTACCACAGTAGAGGCACACCGGACGATGATGGAAAGTGGTGTGCGAAGAGAGGACCGTAGGAAGTATGTAGACAAGCTCGCGGCAGTTTACATTCTTCAGGGATATTTAGATCATGAAGGAATGAAAGGACGCAGCCTGATTGATGAGCCATAGGGCTGCGGCAGGTTTATTATGGAGAAAATTATATTTACACCGGAAGATGGTGAACAGGTGGAGTTTTTTGTACTGGAGCAGACACTGCTTGGCGGTATCAACTATATCCTTGTGACGGATTCGCAGGAGGAAGAAGCAGAAGCACTGATCCTGAAAGATATGTCCGGACAGGGCGAAGCAGAAGCACTGTATGAGATCGTAGAAGATGACAGTGAATTAGAGGCGGTTTCAAAGATTTTCCAGGAAATGCTGGAAGATGTTGAGATAGATTTATAAACGTGCTGTGAAGATGAACAGTGATTCTTTCAGGGGAAATTTGCCTCTCTGGTCAGAATCCTGTACAGGTTCTCAGGTGCGTTTGATGAAAACCTGCGGCAGAAGGTCCGGCAGGCAGAGTCAGAACGGAAAAAACAGGAGGTAAAATTTTTGAAAAATATTAACAATTCTAAACTGAGAATCATTCCCCTGGGAGGATTAGAGCAGATCGGAATGAATATTACTGCCTTTGAGTTTGAAGACAGTATTGTTGTGGTGGACTGCGGTCTGTCTTTCCCGGAGGATGATATGCTCGGAATCGATCTGGTTATTCCAGATATCACATATTTAAAAAACAATGCACACAAAGTAAAAGGTTTTGTGATCACGCATGGACATGAGGATCATATAGGGGCACTTCCGTATGTACTGAAAGAACTGAATGTTCCGGTGTATGCGACAAGACTGACGATCGCACTGATCGAGCATAAGCTCAAAGAACACAATCTTCTGAAGTCCGTAAAGAGAAAAGTGGTAAAACACGGACAGTCGATCAACCTTGGAAAATTCCGCATCGAATTTATCAAAACAAACCACAGTATCGCAGATGCATCCGCACTTGCCATTTACTCACCGGCGGGTATTGTGGTGCACACAGGAGACTTTAAAGTGGATTATACTCCGGTATTTGGTGATGCGATCGATCTGCAGCGTTTCGGTGAGATCGGCAAAAAGGGTGTGCTGGCACTGATGTGCGACAGTACCAATGCAGAGCGAAAAGGCTTTACGATGTCAGAACGTACGGTTGGTAAGACTTTTGACAATATTTTTGCGGAGCATAAGAATACCAGAATTATCATTGCGACATTTGCATCCAATGTGGACCGTGTACAGCAGATCATCAACTCTGCTTATAAATATGGACGTAAATGTGTGGTAGAAGGACGAAGCATGGTCAATGTCATCAGCACAGCCGCTGAGCTTGGTTATCTGAATGTGCCGGAGAATACACTGATCGAGCTGGATCAGATGAAAAATTACCCAGATGAGCAGATGGTCCTGATCACGACCGGAAGCCAGGGTGAGTCCATGGCGGCACTTTCCCGTATGGCATCGAATATGCACCGCAAAGTGCAGATCAAACCGGGTGATACCGTTATTTTCAGCTCAAATCCGATTCCTGGAAATGAAAAAGCCGTTTCCAGAGTGATCAATGAGCTATCCATGAAGGGCGCAGATGTAATTTTCCAGGATGCACATGTGTCCGGGCATGCCTGTCAGGAAGAAATCAAGCTGATCTATTCTCTGGTTCATCCGAAATATGCGATTCCGGTGCATGGAGAGTACCGCCATCTGAAGGCACAGGCGCAGGTTGCAGAGAGCCTTGGTATTCCAAAAGAAAATATATTCCTTTTGTCATCCGGAGATGTTCTGGAACTGGATGAAGAAAAAGCACAGGTTGTTGACCGCGTGCAGACCGGTGCTATCCTGGTTGATGGTCTTGGTGTCGGTGATGTTGGGAATATCGTTCTGCGTGACAGACAGCATCTGGCAGAGGACGGTATTCTGATCGTGGTTCTTACCCTGGAGAAATACAGCAATCAGGTACTTGCAGGACCGGATATTGTATCACGTGGGTTTGTTTATGTCAGAGAGTCAGAAGGATTGATGGATGAAGCGAAACATGTAGTAGAAGAGGCGATCGAAGACTGCATGGATCGCAGAGTAACGGACTGGGGACGTTTAAAAACAGCGATCCGTGACAGTTTAAGTGAGTTCCTCTGGAAAAGAACAAAGAGAAGTCCGATGATCCTGCCGATCATCATGGAAGTCTAATGAGGCAAATGCGGCATGGATGAGATAAAGCAATACACAGTGCAGCTTTCTGCTGCACTGCGCAGAGGGGAAGCTTATACTGCGTTCCGGGAAGCCAGCAGAAAAGTAAAGGAGGTTCCGGGACTGAAACAGAAACTGGATGAGTTTCGCAAAAAGAATTATATGCTTCAGAATGACAGTAATGCGTACGATCTGTTTGATGAAGTACAGAATCTGGAGCGTGAATACGAAGATCTCCGGAAAAATCCTCTGATTCAGGAATATATTGCAGCAGAGCTGCAGATATGCAGGATTATTCAGCGGTGTGCAGATGAAATCCTGACATCGGTCGATCTGGAGATTGAAAACCTTGCAGATGTAATAGAAATTGGATAATGGCAGGAGAGATTGGCATGAAAGAAAACAGTGCAAAATCAATCGTGACAGGGATGATACTGAAAGCGATTCTAATGATTCTGCTTGTGCTGCTTCTGTTTTTTGCGGGAAGACGTGCGTATGTATTTGGCTACCAGGTTTTTTCACAGGAAGCCATGAGTGATCCACCTGGCAAAAAAGTGGCGGTTACGGTCACAAAGGATATGTCATTTGATGAGATTGCCGCACTTTTAAAGGATCGTGAACTGATCAGGGATAAAAATGTATTTCGTATGCAGTATATGCTTTCTGAATACAAAGGAAAGCTAGAACCTGGGAGTTATGTGCTCAATACATCCCAGACGGCAGATGAGATGCTGAAAGTACTGAGCAGGGCAGATGAAAAAGAGACTGAGACGGAGTAATATAACATATATGATAGTAGATGAGAGAATGACGGCCTTTATCAATTCACTGGATACCGGGAATTCCCCGTTTCTGTGTGAACTGGAGCAGGAGGCCAAAAAAGATCATGTGCCGATCATACGAAGAGAGATGCAGAGTTTTCTGAAAGTGCTGCTGCAGATGCAGCACCCGGTCAATATATTGGAAGTAGGGACAGCAGTTGGATTTTCCACACTGCTGTTCTGTGAATATGCGCCAAAAGAAGCAAAGATCACAACCATCGAAAAGTATGAAAAGCGGATTCCGGTTGCAAAAGCAAATTTCCGGAAAGCAGGAAAAGAAGAACAGATTCTTTTCCTGGAAGGTGATGCCACAGAGATTCTGGCAAAACTGGAAGGAACTTATGATTTTATCTTTATGGATGCCGCAAAAGGACAGTATATTCATTTTTTGCCGGATGTGATGCGTCTGCTGAAAGTCGGCGGGGTTCTGGTTTCGGATAATGTCCTGCAGGATGGAGATATCATAGAGTCCCATTATGCGGTAGAACGAAGGAACCGGACGATATACAAACGTATGAGGGAGTACCTGTATGAACTGAAACATGACGAAAGGCTGATGACCAGCATTGTACCGATCGGTGACGGGGCAACGCTCAGCGTGAAAATAAAGGAATAATATGGGAGGACGAACGATGAGAAAACCGGAATTACTGGTGCCGGCAAGCAGTCTGGAGGTATTAAAGACGGCGGTAATCTTTGGAGCAGATGCTGTTTATATCGGCGGAGAAGCATTTGGACTGCGTGCAAAAGCCAAAAATTTTTCCATGGAAGATATGAAAGAGGGCATTGCCTTTGCGCATGAACATGGTGTAAAAGTGTATATAACAGCAAATATTCTGGCACATAACCGGGATCTGGAAGGTGTGGAAGAATATTTTAAGGAATTAAAAGAAATAAAGCCGGATGCACTGATCATCGCAGATCCGGGTGTATTTGAGATTGCAAAACGCATCTGTCCTGAGATCGAGCGTCATGTCAGTACACAGGCAAACAATACGAACTATGCAACCTATCGCTTCTGGCATGCACTGGGGGCGAAACGTGTAGTTTCTGCCAGAGAGCTTTCCATGCAGGAGATCAAAGAGATCCGGGCAAACATTCCGGATGATCTGGAGATTGAGACTTTTGTACATGGGGCGATGTGTATCTCTTATTCCGGCCGATGCCTGCTCAGCAGTTATTTTACGGGCAGAGATGCCAACCGGGGAGCCTGTACCCATCCATGCCGCTGGAAATATGCAGTGGTAGAGGAAAAACGTCCGGGTGAGTATCTGCCAGTCTATGAAAATGAGAGAGGAACTTATATTTTTAATTCCAAAGATCTCTGCATGATCGAACATATTCCAGATCTTCTGGATGCCGGAATTGACAGCTTCAAGATCGAAGGAAGGATGAAAACAGCGCTCTATGTGGCGACGGTTGCCAGAACTTACCGCAAAGCGATCGATGACTACCGAAAAGATCCGAAGCTGTATGAGGAGCATATGCCATGGTACCGTACCCAGATTGCAAGCTGTACCTACCGTCAGTTTACAACCGGTTTCTTCTATGGCAGACCGGATGAAAACACACAGATATATGATAATAATACTTATGTAAAAGAATATACGTATCTTGGTATCGTCGGTGAAATCGATGCAGACGGACGCTGCCGTATCGAACAGAGAAATAAATTCAGTATCGGTGAGCAGATAGAGATCATGAAGCCGGACGGAGGGAATATCGAAGTAACCGTAAAGCGGATCCTGAATGAAGATGGAGAAGAACAGGAGAGCGCACCGCACTCCAAACAGATCCTGTATGTGGAACTGGAAGGCGGAAAGGCAGAAGCCTATGATATCTTAAGAAGAAAAGAGCCGGAAGCCTGATATAACAGGATCCGTAAGCTGATCAGATAAAAAAGAAAACAGCAGTTAAAAATGCGAGCCCATGACGGACTCGCATTTTTTGAATCATATTTTACTTCAGTTTCAGGTTTTTGTTCATACCGCTCTTTATCAGTTTCTTTTTAAAGGCAGTCACTTTTTTCTTGTTCTTTTTCAGGTTTTTAGGAACTTTCACGGTCATCTTGGAAGCAGTCTTTTTAAAGGCTCCGGATTTGACCGTTTTTACGGAGGTTCCCTTGAACGTTACTTTTGCAAGTTTGCGGCATCCATAGAAGCTGTTTTTCTGGATCGTGGTAACGTTCTTTCCGATGGTAACGGATTTCAGCTTCCTGCAGTTCTTGAAAGCGTTTGCCTGGATCTGCGTTACCTTCAGAGTGATTCCGGTGCTGCTGTCCTTTATCGTTCCAGGAATCGTAAGATTTGTCTGTTTTGTGTTTGTTGTTTTTACAAAAGCAACCGTCTTTACGGCAGTATCCAGAACTTTGTACTGATTTTTACCAACCGAGATCACATCGCCTTTTTTCCGTGTTGTAAAAGAACCCTCTGGTATTACGGAAGTAGAAGGTGTTTCTGGCTTGGCAGACGGAGTTCCAGGATTGGTGGACGGAGTTCCTGGATTAGTGGACGGTGTTCCAGGATTGGTAGACGGAGTTCCAGGATTGGTAGACGGAGTTCCTGACTCATCCGGGATCGACGGTACATTTTTCAAAATTACGGAATAAGTTCTGGTAGTCTTTCCATCTTCGGATACGGAGATGATCTTGATCTCGCGGTTGCTTACCGGGATAACGGTAACCGCAGCATTTTCCGGATTGGTAAAGCTTAATCCGTCAAAAGAGCTCTCATCGATCTCATAACGGTCATCGGTTCCGAGAGTAAGATCTGTATTGCCGATCTTGATACCGGAAAGCTCCGCACTTGTATTTGTACGGTAAGTAGTGGTAGGAGTCATAACTTCTGCTTCATTCAGACCAATAAAGCCAGTGTAGCGGAACGTGATGCGGATTGCGATCGGATTGATGGTTTCCGCAAATTTGTAGGTGTAACCTTTCGTCCATTTATGCAGGGAAGAATCGTTGATCTCTTCTGGTTCTCCTGCCGGTGTGATCTCCTGCCAGTTATTGGAAACAATCTCCCCATTTTCATAACCACTGTTCAGGGTATATTCAAATTTTACCTTTGTCGGTAATTTGGACTGAGCATGATCATCTGGCTGATAGAAATAGAAGAGGTTGATCTGGTTGGTAGCGATCGCAGTAGCCCAGTCCATGGTGATCACGGCATCTTCATGTGTGGGGTCATCTTTTTTATCCCAGGTACTCCAGCGGGAATCACTGAATCCATTGTCGGAACGGTTTCCATCTTTAATAGCGGCCAGCGTGTCACTGTAAGGACCATTGTCCGTCAGATGCAGGGCGGCAGTTGCTACGTTGTCGTATTTGACGATCACCGGTTCTGCGACACGTACGCTTGCAGTGATCGGGTAGGTCTCACCAAAAGCAGAAACCTTGCCGTTGATGGTTACAATGTCACCAATGTTTTTGAAAGTATCTGCGGTGACACCGTTCATATCCCAGGTGATCTCGCGTGCTTCAAAAGCAGTTCCGTCTGCGTAGTAAGTCATGGCAGTTTTTGGAAGTTCCGGAATGGTATTTGGTTTTGTGATGCAGGAATAGTTTTCTGCACCTTTGATCTTGCCGTAAATGTGAGCAGTAATGGAAACATCTACGGTTTCTGTTCCATCGGTGAAAGAACCTTCGATGCGGAAAGAACCTACGGTTTTCAGAGCGGCTTTATCATAGGATTTCCATGTGATCTGGCAGGTTTTGGTCGTTCCGTCTGCATAAGAAGCCGTAGCGTTTGCAGGGAGTTCCACATTGGAAGAGCCAACCGGAGCGTACAGATGTTTTGCCATACGATAGCTGGTCATAGCGTTGCTGTTGTTGTCAGAAGCACTGGAGGTGGTGACAACTGCTTCGCCGCCTGTCAGGCTGCCGGATTCTGCTTTTACGGTAAAGCTGCCGGTTTTATTTGTAGAACGTACGATCACCAGAGCTTTTCCGGCATAGGCATTGATGTTTGCGGAAGTGGTGCTGGTGAGCACAGAAGCCTGCTGATATTTGTTAACGGTTGCCTGATCACCATTATCGACACCGACGATCTCGCCGTCACCGGTAAGGGTAAAGCGGATATTGTTGGTGGCTGTAGTATCCAGGTTTCCGTTTGCATCGGTAACATCTACAGAGATATAAGACAGGCTGCTGCCATCTGCAGTGATGCTCTCTTTGTCTTTGCTTACCACAAGTTTTGCAGGTGCATCCGGTGTGGAAACAGAAGCAGTTCCTTCAAAGTCCGTGATCTCTTTTCCGGATTCATCGTAAGCTTTTGCAGAGATCGTTCCCTTTTCGTAGGCTACGTTGAATACACTGTACAGAGATGTGGAATTTGTTCCGGACTGAGTTGTACATACGCTGCTGTCATCGGACTGTGTTGTGTAGGTATAATATTTATGACCTGCTGCGGTTTTGTTGACTTTACGTGTTGCAGTACCGACTTTTTTGCCATTGCGGTAAAGTTCTACTTTTGCGGCATTGGAGTAAACCCATACCGGAGTCTTGCCGTTACTGTTGAACATATTGTCGCTGTCCCATGCAGTTACAAGATGAAGCGTGGTGTCATCCTGTTTCCACTGGCTGCGGTACAGATAATAAGTATCTTTCGGGAAGCCGGTTGTCTCAACGATACCGAAATAACTGCTGTTTGGATATGGATTTCCATTTGATTTTGAACCGCTGTTAATACCATTCCATGGAGTCGGCTCACCGATGTAGTCAAATCCGGTCCATACACATTCACCGGCAACGGCATCTTTTGTCACAGTATCCCAGATAGAATCGTGAGCCGTTTTTCCCCAGCCTACTTTAGAAGTATCATAGGAAGTCAGATGGTACTTGCCGTCAACATTCTGATTGCCGTTGGCAGAAACATAAATACCGCGGCTGTTAGTAGCTGAAGAAGTCTCACTTGCCAGGATGACTCCGCCGTTATGGGATGCCAGATTGTTAAGCTCGCTGCTGCTTGCGTAGTTGTAACCGGCAATACCGCCGCTTACAACGACTTTAGCCATGGCACCAGCGATATTTCCGGTAGTTGTTCTGCGGTTGCTTCCGAGAGTCGCCGGATGCTGCGTATCTACTTCTTTGATCCAATTGATCAGATTCTGTGCAATCGCCGGGTAGTTTGCAGTACTTCCGGAACATCCCTCGTCAATCTCATTGCCAAGAGACCAGAGGATCACAGAAGGATCGTTGCGGTCACGTTTTACCATGGATTTGATGGCAAATTCTGCCCAGGTCATGGAAGTGTCACCGTCCAGGATCTCATTGTCACCGGTCAGTTTCCTGTTAAAGTAAACGGAGAAATCGTTGCTGTTTCCGTTCTTTGCAAGTTCCCATCCGTCAAAAGCTTCTTCGATCACAAGGATACCAAGTTCATCGCAGATATCGATGAAATCTTCGTCATACGGATTGTGTGTGGCACGGATCAGGTTCACGCCCATATCTTTCAGAATGGAAATCTGGCGATACATGGCATCGTAGTAGGCAGCAGAGCCGAGAGCTCCCTGATCGTGATGCATGCACACACCGTTCAGTTTTACATTTTTACCATTTAAAGAAAATCCTGTGTTTTTTGTAAATTTATACCAGCGGAAGCCAAATGAGGTATCATAAGTATCGATCACATTGCCGCCGGAAAGGATCTCTGTGCGTACATAGTACTGCGTCGGATCATCCAAAGACCAGAGGGTCGGATTGGTGACAACGTTGTTTGTAGAAGCTTCCACAGAAGAACCGGCTTCAACCGTCAGAGCAGTTTCGGCAGATTCTGAAACTTTCTGGCCTTTTTTGTCGTAAACGGTATTGCGGACGGTGATATTTGCAGCAGAAGTTCCGCTGTTTGTGACATTTACTTTTGCAGAAACCGTTCCGGTACCATTTTCGATATCCGGAGTGGTTATCTGTGTACCGTTCGGACTTACATGAACCTGATCTGTAACGATCAGTTTTACATCACGGTAGATACCGCTTCCGGAATACCAGCGGCTGGAAGGGATCTTGTTTACTGCTTTGACAGCGATCACATTTTCGGTGAGACCATCGCATACAAGATATTTACTGATATCAAAAGAAAAAGAAGTATAACCGTAGTGGTTTTCTCCTGCTTTCTTTCCATTGACATAAACATAGGCATTCTGATAAACACCGTCAAAGCTCAGGATGACAGATTTTCCATTGCAGCCGGAAGGTACGGTGAAGCTCTTACGATACCATCCCGTTCCGCCCGGCAGAAATCCGCTCTCTGCTTCACCGGAAGTCGTAAAATTCTGGCTGATGCTGAAATCATGCGGAAGGGTTACTGAATCCCAGGAACCATCGTTGAAAGAGGTGCCTTCTGCACCGGAAGGATCGGAAAGAGAAAATTTCCATCCGTCATTAAAAAGTGTGCTTCGCTCAGAACCAAGTCCGGAGAGAGCGATTTCCTCTTCCTGTGTAAACGTAGTGCCGGAAGATGCGGCATAACCATATGCACCTGGCATTGCAGGGATACACAGAGCGGCTGACAGCATAACAGCCATTAACTGTTTCATTCTCTTTTTCATAGAATACTCCTTTAATAGAATAAAATGATGTGGGTGTCAAAAGTCCCCAACTATGATGCCTACGGATTGTTCCG
>URUU01000019.1 GCA_900551235.1 uncultured Lachnospiraceae bacterium | reverse complement strand
CGCACGGAACAATCCGTAGGCATCATAGTTGGGGACTTTTGACACCCACATCATTCTATGATATTGCAGCAAAAAATGCCATATGGATTCATAATCACAGGATTCCGGCATATCTTACAGAGAGAGAAATTTGGGCAGGTGAAAAGGAGCATGGATGATATGCCGGAGGAATCTTACCCACTTACTACAATCGACCGGATTGCAAATGGTGACTCTCTTCTGATGCTGAAAGCACTGCTCCCCTATTTGCCGCCAGGAAACCAGGCAGGAATGGCTTTCCTGGTCAAATGGATGGAGATCCAGAATATCCGCAGCTACTACCGTGGGCATCCTGTCGCAGAGCTTACTGCAATGGCTCTTCCGTCCCATTCAGCATCGGATATATTACAGAGTATCGTTCCTTTTTGCCACAGAAAACAACGGGAACTCTTTGAACAGTTCCAAAGTATGATGGAGATGCTGAAGTTACTGGAAACTATGCAGGATTTTTCAGGAGGGGAAAACAGCGATGAGCAATCAGAATCCGGGTTCAGGAAATCCACAGAATCAGAACCAGACACAAAGTCAGAATCAGACCTCATGGATGAATGACAGCCGGCTGTCCGGTATCGATCCAGCCAAACTGCAGATGCTCTTTTCCATGAGCGGGCAGGGAGCAAAGAAAAACCAGAACGAACTGATGCCATTTCTTATGGCGGCAGCCTCCCGTTCCAGACAAAAGGGAATGACATTTACACCGGAAGAAACCAATCTCATTATTGAAGTGATGAAGCAGGGAAAATCAAAAGAAGAAATTGCCAGAATCGAAAAAATCCGCATGATGATGCGGCTGATCAAATAAAACATAAATACAGAAAAGCTTCCAGACAGATTTCTCCGAACTGGAAGCTTTTGACTTTATTTTTCAGATGTTTCTTTTTCCAGAATACAGCTTCGAAGCAGTGTCAGTGCGTTGACCACGGAAAGTTCACGGATTTTCTGTCGGTTTCCCCTGAAATGAAATTCTTTTACCCGAATCTCATTCTGATATGCACATGCAATATAGACAAGACCGACTGGTTTCTCCTGCGTTCCACCATTTGGACCGGCAAGCCCGGTGATCGATACGCAGATATCTGAGCCAGTCACAAACGCTCCATTCTTTGCCATCTCTTTTGCCGTCTTTTCGCTGACCGCACCATACAGCTTCAGCGTGTTCTTTTTCACATCCAGCAGTTTTCGTTTCGCACGGTTAGAGTACGTAACAAACCCCTGTTTGAATACTTCCGAGACACCGGATACATTGGTCAGTCTGGCTGCCAGCATACCTCCGGTACAGGATTCTGCAGTCGTCAGCGTCAGATTCTTCTCTCTTAGAAGCTCTACGATACTCTCCTCCAGCGTCGTTGCCTCGTCGGTCGCATAAATATGGCTTCCGAAACGCTTTTTCAGTTCCTTTACCATCGGTTTGACCAGCTTTTTTGCTTCTTTCTCATCTAAGGCTCTGGCTGTCACGCGCAGATGTACCTCCCCCGTTTTGGAGTAAGTGGCGATTGTCGGATTTTCCTGAGCTTCGATCAGATCCAGAATCTCTGTTTCAGCCAGGCTCTCCCCAACTCCACATAGCTTCACCATAACAGAATAGATCGTCTCCGGCTGCAGCTTGTTCAGATAAGGGAAAATATCCTGCTGAAACATCGGAATCAGCTCATTTGGCGGACCTGGAAGAAGGATCACGGATTTGCCGTCTTTTTCCATAATAATACCAGGTGCTGTGCCATTGTGATTATCGACTACGATACAGCCATCCGGAACCTGAGCCTGTTTCCAGTTATTGTCTGTGATGATTTTGAACTGACTGTTTTTAAAATATTCTTCAATGCGCTCTTTGCTGTGGGCATCCTCAACAAGTGGAAATCCCATGACCGCAGCAGCAGCTTCTTTCGTGAGATCGTCCTGTGTCGGTCCAAGTCCGCCGCAGAGGATCACAATGTCGGAACGATCCAGTGCCGTCCGGATAGTTTCCTTTAAGCGTTCTTCATTGTCTCCGACTACCGACTGATGATACATGGATAATCCAAGCATGGCACACTGCTTTGCCAGAAAAGCCGCATTTGTGTTGACGATATTTCCAAGCAGCAGTTCAGTTCCTACACATACCAGTTCTGCAACCATGTTGAAACCTCCTAACGTATTTTTTCAGAAATTTAATTCTGCATTTTCAGCACTTGTTTGTTTTTTGCAATATAATCTACAAGTGATACAACTGTAAGAACCAATGCAAGGTAAATCATCACCTGACCGATCATATCAAAAGCACCGCCAAGATCTGCAACCAGAAGAATGATCATAACCATCTGGGAAATCGTTTTGGCTTTGCCCCACCAGCTTGCGGCAATTACAATTCCATTATCTGCCGCGATCAGACGGAAACCGCTGATGATAAATTCACGGCTGATGATAATGATCACGATCCAGCTTGGAAGGCGATCCAGATCCATAAGGCAGATCATTGCGGCACATACCAGCAGTTTATCTGCGAGCGGATCCATAAATTTGCCGAAATTAGTGACCTGATTGTTCTTTCTTGCCAGATAACCGTCCAGTGTATCGGTCAGGCTGGCAGCGATAAAAATCCCAAGTGCAATATATTTATCCACACTTGTGATATCACCGAGCATAAACAGTACAAAAAACGGAATCATGATCACACGAAGAACGGTTAACGTATTTGGTAGATTCATTTTGACTTCTCCTGTCTCTTAATATAGTGAATGATGCGGCTGGCATCATTCTGTGAGCCATAGGTAGCACTTTGGTTTCTTTCCTGACCCATTCCAGACAATTATACGGCAAGAAAATCTATTTGTCCACTGTTCTGATTCTTTTTTGCCAAAACCATGAAATGATCTAAGGAATACATTGCTTTTCATCAGAAATTATAGTAAAATAATTTGTCAAGGGACATTAATAAGAAAGGATCGTCGATTTCGACAAAAGGTAATACTATGAAAAAGAAACCTTATGAACAGAAAATGTATAAAGAAAAAAAGAAAAAGAATAAAATCCGGATGAGGTTTGATTTTAACCGGAAAGGAGTGATCTTCTTTGTGGTTGCTGCATTTATCGTCTGTGCGGTCAGCATCATCGGTACGGATATGGGATGGATCGATCAGGGAGGTGTCGTAAGTTCCCTGAAGCGAAACTCTGCAGATGCACCGGTCACTTACGGAAAAGTTTTAAGTCAGGATGAAACAGAGGAAAACGGCAAACAGGTATGCGCACTGAAAGTCAAGATCCAGGCAAAACGTACCAAAGACCAGACGGTAGAACAAAACTACTACAATATCATCCAGTTTGTAAAAAACAATCCGGACAAATACGATGAGATCCATTACGAAGGCGTTGCAGAAAACAGCGGCGGCGAAGAAGTAAAAGCAGTCACGTTTGATGTATCAAAAGAACTGATCCAGAGTATCCAGGGCGGAACCGTGGAAGCAAAGGATATTCCGGAAAAAGCAGAGAATTTGTATATTCTTTATACCTTAACCGATGAAGCGGAAACAACGGCAGATTCTAAGACAGCCGAAACAACATCGGAAAGTGAAAGCACTTCCGAATCTGCATCATGATACGTTTTTAAGAAAGGGTGTATTCCTATGCCATTCCCTCAGCAGGAAAATTATACAATAGACGATATATACGCTTTAACGGAAGGAACCAGAGCAGAACTGATTGACGGACAGATTTACTATATGGCACCGCCAGGCCGCCGACATCAGAAAATTGCAGGCAAACTCTTTGCAGCAATCGCTCACTACATTGACAGCAAAGGTGGTTCCTGCGAGCCATATATCGCTCCTTTTGCCGTTTTTTTGAATGAAGATGACAGAAATTATGTAGAACCAGATATCAGTGTCATCTGCGACACCAGTAAGCTCACAGATAAAGGCTGCGATGGTGCTCCGGACTGGATCATTGAAATTGTTTCACCGGGCAGCAGGCGAATGGACTATTTTATCAAGCTGTTCAAATATCGGACTGCCGGGGTACATGAATACTGGATTGTAGATCCGGCAAAAAACTTTGTAATTGTCTATAATTTCGATACCAGTGATTCCGGACAATATACCTTTGCTGATACGATCAAAGCAGGGATTTATGAAGATCTGTATATTGATTTCAGCAAAATAAATCTTTAGAAAATGAGAGTGCGTAAGCTGCGAAAATAACATTTCGAGTTTATGCACTTTATTTTTCCTTTCAGAGAGTATTCTTCCTGTGTCACTTCCCTTTCTTCTTCACAGAAAAGAAATGCAGCTCCATGTTAGCGAAGCTGCACCAAATGTTTACATATTCTTTTTATACAAGCTCTCCGATCAGATCATATTCTGCGGAACCTGTGATCTTAACTTTTACGAAATCGCCGGACATCAGCATCTCACCCGTATTGACAAAGACATAACCGTCAATATCCGGGGAATCTGCATAGGTTCTTGCAACATAGGCAGGCTCATCCGCTACTTTGCCTTCGATCATGGCATATAAGGTACGTCCGACCATATCGGCTGCTTTATCAAAAGCGATCTCCTGTTGAAGTTCGAGGATGGCATCTCTTCGATCTTCTTTTATTTCTTCCGGGATCTGATCCGGCATCAAAGCTGCCGGGGTGTTTTCTTCCGGTGAGTAAGCAAATACACCAAGACGTTCGAACTCCATCTCATCGACAAATTCCATCAGTTCTTCATGCTGCTCCTGCGTCTCGCCCGGGAAACCGGCGATCAGCGTGGTCCGCAGAACAATGTCCGGAATCTCTTTTCGAAGAAGGGCAACGGTTTCTTTTAACTGTTCTTTTGTCGTGCGTCTTCCCATACGTTTGAGGATGGCATCGCTGGCATGCTGTATCGGCATATCTAAATAATGACAGACTTTTTTCTCTGTCTTGATCGTCTCGATCAGCTCCGGATAAATCTCTTCCGGATAACAGTACAGGATGCGGATCCAGCGGATTCCCTTGATCTTTGCAAGTTCCTGGAGAAGGATATGCAGTGACTTTTTACCGTACAGATCCATGCCGTACAGCGTTGTCTCCTGTGCAACCAGTATCAGCTCCTTTACGCCCTGCCCGGCAAGGGAAGCGGCTTCTGAAAGTAACTGCTCCATCGGAACGCTGCGGTAATTGCCGCGGATCTTCGGAATGATGCAGTACGTGCAGTGCTTGTCACAGCCTTCTGCAATCTTAAGATGTGCATAATGTCCTCCGGTTGTCAGAATGCGCTTGCCGGGTACGGACGGAAGACGTTCAAGGTCATCTACATCCAGAAAATGAGAACCTTTTAAAGCCTGTTCTACTGCATCAAAAATCTCATCATATTTGGAAGTACCGATCACAGCATCTACTTCCGGGATTTCATCGACAATCTCCTGTTTATAACGCTGTGCCAGGCAGCCGGTTACGATCAGAGCCCTGCACGGACCGTTCTTTTTATATTCTGCCATTTCCAGAATCGTGTTGACACTTTCTTCTTTTGCATCATTGATAAAACAGCAGGTATTGATGATGATAATATCTGCATCGTCTTCCGTATCTGTCATTTCAAATCCACGATCTGCCAGAATACCAAGCATCACCTCGGAATCCACAAGGTTTTTGTCACAGCCAAGTGAGATAAATAAAATTTTCTTATTCTTCATCTTCACCGCTCTCGTCTTCTGCCAGTATTTTGATCTTTCCTTTATCCAGCTCTTCTACTGCGATGGACAAAGGTTTTTTGCCGTCGCTGTATACCAGTGCAGGTGCACCGTCAATCAGGTCTCTGGCACGTTTTGCAGTTGCCATTACAATAGAATAACGGCTGTTTACTACCGGTGTTTCGCCTTCATTTACTTCACTGTTTGCAACTTTCATTAAGTCTGTGTAAGATGGATGTAACATAAAATCATTCTCCTTTCAAAAAGCAGTTCATATCCTGCTGCAGTTCTTTGATAAACTCTGTATTATGGGATTTTTTGCAGTGTGCACTCTGAATCAGTGCATGCACCTGCTTCACACAGGTATCCAGATCATCATTGACAACTATATATTCATAAGAACCCATTTCCCGGGCTTCCTGTGCTGCACGTTTCAGGCGGTCACGTACTACTTCGGCAGTTTCTGTTCCACGACCGAGCAGACGGTTTTTTAATATCTGTGCATCTGGCGGAACCAGAAACAGCATCAGGGCATCCGGGTATTTTTCTTTTACTTTTAAGGCACCCTGAATCTCAATCTCCAGGATCACGTCTTTCCCTGCATCTAACTGTTCCTGTACATAGGCTTTCGGTGTGCCATAGTAATTTTCAACATATCTGGCATATTCGATAAAAGCATCTTCTTCTATCATTTTTTCAAATTTTTCTTTACTTTTGAAGAAATACGATATACCTTCTTCTTCACCTTCGCGCGGTTTTCGCGTGGTGGCTGAAATGGAAAGCGCATAATTATCATAGTCGGAAAGAAGTCGTTTTACAACCGTGCCTTTTCCCACTCCGGAAAATCCGGACAATATGATCAGAATTCCTTTTTTGTTCATAAGCTGCCTCCTTGTGCCTCTTTTTCCTGAAATGCATCTTTCTGCGAAAAACGCCTTGCAATCGTCTCCGGCTGCAGAGCCGATAAGATGATATGATCTTCCTGTGTAATGATCACAGCCTTCGTACGTCTCCCCTGTGTGGCATCGATAATGCGTCCTTCCTCTTTTGCATGGGAAATCATACGTTTCACAGGAGCGGCATCCGGATTAATGACTGCCACGATCCTGGCAGTGTTAACAGCATTGCCAAAACCTATATTGATCAATCCTGCCAATCTTCCTTCCTCCTTATTCAATGTTCTGGATCTGTTCTCTGACTTTTTCGATTTCTGTTTTCAGATTGATCGCAAGATTGGAAGTTACCAGGTCATTTGCCTTTGATAAAATGGTATTGGCCTCGCGGTTCATCTCCTGTGCAATAAAATCCAGCTTCCGGCCGATACTTCCGCCTTCCAGAAGCGTCGCTTTCATGCTCTCGATATGACTGTGCAGACGAACCGTTTCTTCATCCGTACAGATCTTATCCGCATAGAGAATCACTTCCGTTGCAATGCGGCTCTCCTCGATCTGAGTATCGCCAAGCAGTTCCTGTACTTTTTCTGTCAGCTTTATGCGGTAAGCCTGAAGAATTTCGGGGGAACGCTTTTCAATTGCTTCTATATCAGAAATCATACCATCCAGTTTTTCGATCAGATCCAGTTTTAAATTTTCACCTTCCTGGATACGGGATTCCACAAACTGTTCGCATGCCCCACGCAGGGCTTTTTCCAGAACAGCCCAGATCTCCTGCTCATCAACAGGCTGTTCTTCCATGGTAAAAACCTCCGGACTGCGACCGATCACGGATGCGCAGATATCATTTCTCAGTTGAAACTTCTCGGAAAGCTGCTGATAATAGTGTACATACTCTGCGGCAATGTTTTCATTGTATTTTAAAGAAACATTGTTTTCTGTGAAATCTTCATACGTGATAAAAATATCTACTTTTCCTCGCTGTATGTATTCTTTGAGAAGATTTCGAATAGCAGATTCAAAAATACTGAGTTTTTTCGGCATCTTGATATTGGAATCAAAATAGCGGTGGTTGACGGACTTCATCTCAACCGTAAACTTGCGGTCGCCCTGGTGATTTTCACATCTTCCAAAGCCTGTCATACTTTTTATCATAATATTATTCGCTCTTTTCTTTTCAAAATTGCGGCATAGAAAGCCATACTGTTTTTATTATAGTCGAAAGCACGGAAAGCGTCAATAAAAAAACCAGGAAAAAGAGAGACGGAGAAAACTTATTTTGTTCTCTCCGTCTCTCTTTCTGAAACAAATACTTTTAAAGCATATCTTTATTTTTTAATAACCGCTTTCTTTGGCAGTCCTGCTTTTTTCAGCATTTTTGAATATTTTGCAAGTTTTTTTGCAGGTACTGTTACTTTTGCTTTTGCAGCGATCTTGCTGAAAGCTTTTCTTCCGATTGACGTAATGCCATTTGCCTTTTTCATATTGACTGTTTTCAGTTTACTGCAGTTTGCAAATGCATTCTTGCCAATTTTCTTTACATTGCTTCCAATCGTTACTTTCTTCAGCTTCTTGCAGCCTTTAAAAGCATTGTTATCAATCTGTGTTACTTTATAAGTAACGCCATTGATTTTAACTGTTTTAGCGATGGTTACAGAAGTAACATTCCTGCCTTTGCTTCCGCCAACACCTGCAGCGGCTGCTGTTTTCTTCTTTGCATTCAGGATACGATAAGTTACATTTTTGCTGACTGTCTCATTCGTTTTCTGTGGTGCTTCGGTTTCTTTTACAGGTGGTGTCTCCGTTGGTTTCTCTGACGGTTTCTCAGCCGGTTTTGTTCCACTTTCTGCTTTTTTCAGAGCTGCTTTTGCACTCTGAAGATTTGTCAGCAGTGTCTTCAGTTCTTCCGCAGTTGCATCTTTCGCAGGTGCTTTCGCTGCTTCGTATGCTTTTTTGAACGCTGTCCAGCTTGCACTTGTATAAATTCCTGCATGGTTTCCTGTATCATAGATGCCTTTGATATTGCTGTCATTTACCGCTTCATTCAGTGCTTCCTGAGCTTTTATTACTTCCTGTTCTTTTTCATTCAGAACCTGATGGATATGGAACTCACTTGCAGTAGCAAAACCATTGTTTCCTGCTTTTGCAACAAATTTGATATATCTTGCTTCCACAGCGTCAAACTGAGCTGTCTTTTCTTTCGTATCAGATGCCCATACGCCATCTGTTACAACCTGTGTCCAGTCATCACTTTCTGCTTTTTTAACATAAAGATCATAACTTGTGATGTGTCCGTTTTCACCGCCGGACTGTCTTGGGACATAAGTCAGTTTATTGATCTTATACTCTTTCCCCATATCTACCGTGAATGTTGCCGGAAGCTCTTTTTTAGATGGTGAGTACTGGCTGTGCCATAAAGTAGTAGTATCTCCGTCAAATGCATAGGAGATCGGACCGTCGCTGCCCTGTGCCGGATTCTGCTCATTATTACAGGTAAAGCTGAAATCCGTTGCAGGAATGATGCTGTCATCCTGATCGTTTGTCAGTTCGATTTCATCGATCAGACCGTTGAAGCTGTTTTTGGTTGTACTTCCGATGTATTTGATCGGGATATTTAACGTTGCAAGACGGTACTGTGTACCAAGTTTGGTTGCGGTATCCATAACAGCCGGGATTGCAGTGTCAGAATCATTTACATACAGTTCTGCACGGTCTTTGTAACCTTTGATCGTCAGATGTACCCATTTATCTTCCGGAAGAGTATAGTCAAAGGAATAATCATATCCTTCTCTGGAATATCCGACTTTTCCGGTGTTCTTCTGAACAGCTTTGATCGTATAGTCTCCAAGTGTGGAAGAACCTTCAAACAGAACCTGTTCATCAGAAGATCCGCCTGCTGCCTTTTTCACCCAGAAGGAAAGGCTGGTTCCTGCCGGAGCTTTGTCAAGCGGTGTCTCAATACAGGTATCATTTTTCATGGAGAGAGCCTTTCCGACTTTTCCTTCTGCGTAAGTTGCATTTTTCGAAGATACGGCATCGTATTTGTTCCTGGAAGCATCTTTTCCGTCTTCTTTGTCGAAATTATATTCTGCATAAGTGCTTCCTGCACTCTCAATCTCATGATATGGATTGGTGTTTGGAGCAGTGGAAACTTTTGCAGTGGTTGCTTTTACTTCGTTGTATGTCTTTGTGCCTTCGCCCCAGAGTTTTTCACTCAGTGCAGACATCGGCTGGTAGATACGGTCAAAAACATCGTAGTCTGTAACACCGTTTCCTCTTGTATCGATGGAATCATTCCACAGTGCATAAGCACCACCGATCATCTGCGGATCACCGGCCGGAATGGTTGTATTTAAGCTTCCGCTCTTAAACACGTTCGGTTTCCAGTTTGCATAGAGGTTTGCTGTATCCAGATAATCTTTATAGTAACCTGCTGCCGGAACGATGTATACGTTGGAATCCAGACAGTTGATCAGTTCAAAGCCAAGATTGTACATTTCCGTAGGATCTGCCCAGTCTTTGCTCCATACATTGATCTCCACACCCTCACCGCGGACTTCTGTATTGGACTTGATCCTGGTAAGACCGCCCCACATACGCATTTTACGGTTTTTGGACTTCATGTAAGATTCCATTTCGTTTACAAAATTGCGGTACAGGGTTGCATCGTCTTCGTACTCATCCGCACCAATATGTACGGTTGTCTGTTCATCGAAAACAGGATTGTCTCCATCAATATAATCGGAGAAGATATTTTTTGCCAGCTTCGTGGATTCCGGTTTGGAAAGATCCAGATGATCCGTCAGCGGACGTTTACTATTGCTGGAATTCATTTTCTTTAAAGCACAGTTCTGGAATGTTTTTGTAAATGCCAGTGCATGTGCCGGGACATCGATTTCCGGAACGATATTTACACCGATCGTTCTGGAATCTTTGATCAGGCTGCGGAACTCATTTTTTGTATAAGACAGATCGGTTGCTGTTGCCGTCTCACCCTGTCCATTTTTTACAGAAGATTCCAGACGGAAAGCAGCGTAGGCCTTTGTAAAGCTGTTCTGCATCGTAGTCTCCGCATTGGTATCCCAGTAGTCCTCAAGGAAGATCAGGTTATCATTCAGATGTACCTGTAAGTCGTTCATCTTGTACCAGGACATTGTTGCTGCAATATCTTTTACGGTCTGAAGTTCGGTTGCTTTTCGTCCAACGTCCAGGATCACACCTCTGACTTTGTATTTCGGATAGTCTCTGGTTGTTCCTTTCGGGATTGTTGTTTTATTCTGCTTCAGGATCTGAAGGAAGGTTCTGGTTGCCCAGTAAGCACCTGTTGCAGTCTCGGATTCTGTTTTGATAGAGTCACCGATCTGTGAGAGATAACCTTCGTCTTTCAGACCCTTTCTTTCTGCTGTCAATGCAAAATAGAAATCTCCTGCTTTGACATCGCTTTCACTTCCATATACAACAGAAATATCGTTTCCGACAATGTCTTTATAATCTGCTGCAAATGCTTCTGCCATAGAAGAAAGTGTATCTTTGTCAGCAGCATTGATCACGATACGTGAGGTTTTCGAGATGGTGAAATTGCCGGCAGCTCCTGCCCATTCTGCCAGTTCCGGAAGAACGGCAGGTTTAGCATTTTCATCTGAGGTCGCTGTATGCGTTCCAGGAACGGTGACTGCAATCTCTTTTTTCGTTACCTTCTTGTTCTGATCGGTAACTTTAAACTCAACAGAAACAGTCTTATCTTCCAGAGGCTGATAAATGGTTCCGTCTGTGTCGATGATCTGTTCATAATCTGCATAGGCTTCTATATTTCCGCCTTCTACGGTCGGCAGATTCAATTTTTTGTCTCCGGCTTTTACCGTCAGATTGTTCAGGGCATCCCAGATTTCATTGTTACTCTGCTGCTTTTCATCATAAACTTCAATTTCATAGACAGACACCGTCTCCCATGTAACCTCTTTTCCGCTAAGATCCGCTGCGGTTGGATTAAACGTGTTGATCAGGAGACGCATATATCTGGTCTCTACCGGTGCATCCAGATTGATCACCTGTTCTCTGTCCGATGGCACAGTATTATATGATTTTAATGTTGTCCAGTCGGAGCCATTTTCCGATGTCTGGATCGCATAATTTGTCGCATTTCTTCTCTCCCATGTGATCACAATACTGTTTACTGTTTTTTTCCCTCCAAAGTCCAGTTTCAGCCAGTGTGGATTGCTTTCCGATGATGTACGTTTCTCACTTGCCCAACGGGAAGTGGATGTTGTAGTATCTCCATCCACTGCCTTTTCTGGTCCGTGGTTTGCATCTTCACTTCCGGATGCCGTTGCTGTTGCAGTCAGAGCATAATTCGCAGAAGCTGCCTTTACTGTACCAATTGCCGATGCCGGAATCATACTGAAGACCATCGCTCCGGAAAGCAACAGACTCATAATCTTATGTCTTGTTTTCATTTTCATTCTCCCTTCTTTTGAAAATTGAGTGATTTAAATAGATAGCTGTACATTTTCCAAAAACTTTTTATTTAAAATGCGCAGCGTACTCCCGGTTAACCATAGTATAATTTGGCTCTATTTTTTTATGCCTGCTTTCTTAGGTAATCCTGCACGTTTCAGCATTTTTGAATATTTCTTAAATTTCTTAGCCGGTACTGTTACTTTTGCATTTGCATTGATCTTACGGAATGCTTTGCTTCCTATAGAAGTAATACCATTTGCTTTTTTCATGTTGATCGTTTTCAGTTTGCTGCAGTTTACAAATGCACTGCCGCCAATCTTCTTTATATTACTTCCAATCGTTACTTTCTTCAGTTTCTTACAGCCTTTAAAAGCATTTTTCCCAATCTGTACTACTTTGTAAGTAACACCGTTTATGTTAACTGTTTTGGCGATTGTTACAGAAGTAACATTTTTCCCTTTGTTTCCACCTGCACCAATAACTGCTGCTGTCTTTTTCTTTTCATCCAGGATGCGATAGATGACATTTCCACGGACTGTTTGGTCTGTTTTTGTCACTTCCGGAGCAGGTGTGCTTGGTGTTCCGGATGCAGGCTGTGTTTCCGTTGGCTTCTCGGTCGGTGCTTCACTTGGAACTTCACCTCCTGCTGTTTTCAGTCCAGCTCGGGCTTCCTGAAGCTTACTCAGCAGTTCTTTCAGATCTTCTTCACTTGCTTTCTCATCCGGGTTCAATGCATTTTCATATGCTTTTTTATATGCTTCCCAGCTCGACTCAGTATAGCTTCCATCTGTATTTCCTCTGTCATAGACCGTTTTGTATTCCTCACTCGCAACTGCTTCTGCAAGTTTTTCTTCGGCTTCTTTCTTCACGGTTTTCAGTCCAGCTCTGGCTTCCTGAAGCTTACTCAGCAGCTCTTTCAGATCTTCTTCACTTGCTTTCTCATCCGGGTTTAATGCATTTTCATATGCTTTTTTATATGCTTTCCAGCTCGACTCAGTGTAGCTTCCATCTGTATTTCCACTGTCATAGACTGCTTTGTATTCCTCACTCGCAACTGCTTCTGCAAGCTCTGCCCTTACAGACTCATCTGGCTTTTCTTCTGGCTTTGTTTTTTCGGTTACCGTGATCTGGCACGTCACTTTTTCTTTGCCAAAGTCTGCTGTCACTTCTGCTGTTCCTGCTGCAACCGCTGTTACAACGCCTTTCTCATTTACACTTACAACTGCATCATTGCTGCTTTTAAACACTGCTTTTCCGCGGTCTTCCGGTGCAAGTGCATTGTTGCGCAGAAAAACTGCCTGATCTCCGATTTTTAAAGAAAGTGCTTCTTTGTCGGCGGCATTTCCAAGTTTTACATCCGCAAGTGCCACCTGAACGTTTCTATTTTCACTTACTGCACAGATTTTTAACACTTTTATATTTGAAATATCCAGATAAACATCTTCCGCATTTTCTCCTGCTTTTAAAGTCTGTGTTGTATACAACAGTTGTCCGTCTCCATAAACCTCCACGATTGCAGAAGCGTTTTCCCCTGCTTTTATACCTGCCAGGAAAGAAAGGCTGTTGCTGCCCAGGCCACTTAAATCCCACAGGGCACTTTCACCGGTTTTCAGACCGATTCCCTTTTCAAAATTCCGTTCTGTTCCATTGACCAGAAGCGAAATCTCTGTTCCATCTGCATTTTTATCCGTATTTACCGTATTTCCCTTTTCATCCGGTGTCTGATACAGATCACTTAAATATGTCTTTTTTGCATAAATGCTGTATTTCTCATACAAATAGAACTGTGCTGCTGAGATATAGGTATCTGCCGGATTTCCGGCTGTAGAAAGTGCACGGATACGGATTCTTCTGGCACTTGGTGCATCAAACGTTACTTCTTTTTGTTTCTGATCATTTGCCCAGGTATTATCTTTGATGGAAATTGTCTGGAAATCATCCCCTGATGCCGTTGTACTATAAGAAAGTTCATATTTCAGAATAGTTCCATTGTTCCCGCCCTGTCTTGGAAGATAAGCAAGTTTTCCGATATCCATATTTCCATCCAGCAAGATTGTATAAGTGTTGTTCTTATTCCCTGCGATATCTGCCTTTATTCCATTTCCATAATTGCTGTGCCAGATGGTAGACGTGTCACCATCCAGTGCAAGGGAAGCTCCTTCTCCCGGATGCTCGCTGTCTGCCATTGCTGTCAGATGACTGTTTTCAATCATCGCATAGGCATACGCTTCTTCCGGTTCCATGCCGATCAGGATTCCATACTGACGCTGATAAGCTTTCTTCGCATCCTCATCAAGTTTTTCGTATGCCAGCAGGATCGTCGTTTTCTGATTGTGATACTGACTGCTCTCTGCGATTTCTTCTCTTGTCATATTTTCAAAAAGATACTGCGAATACTGGCTGAGTGTCTGTGCATAGACATTCATCTGTTTCTCGTTTTTCCAGTCACTCTGCATCAGACCTTTTTCTGTCATAAGATATGTGGTAGTCTGCCCTGATTCTGCAATCTGATAATCACTCAGGATTTCTCCTGTATAGGAACTCATAAAACGCTGCCGTCCTTTGGATTCTCTGTGATAAAGAATCAACTTTGAACCTACAGGAAAATCCACTTTCAAGTTTGACTTTTCCGTTTTTTGTTTTCCCTGCAGCTCCTGACTGTAAAGCTCTTTTCCATCCGGGCTTAATACCTGGATACGGATATAAGTTCCATCTATATACATATGCGGTGTTGTGCTGCTGAGTGTCCAGATGAGTTTTTGTGAAACCGTATCTACCTTCACCGTTGCCACAAGTGCATCGCCAAGACCAAGCAGCTGGATCTGTGCGTCATCTGCCAGCGGATTGCCGCTCTGTTTTGTATAGACCAGTGTTTTAGAGACATTTCCCACAGAAGCGACCAGATACTCATTTCCATACTGGTATGCGTTGCTCTTCGGTGACGGCATCTCTACTTTGTAAATACCGACTGGAAGCTCGCATGTCACCCTGGAATCAGAAATGGTCAGTTCTTTTACAACTTTGTCACCGTTTTTAATCTGGATTTTCTTACCTTTTACCTGTTCCAGATCATCAATCTGGACATCCAGGCTCACCTTGCTGATATATCCGGTCGCTGAAAGATCGTCCGTACTTACCAGGCTGTAAATACCTTCCAGTCCAAGCTGTACTCTTGTTGTCTCACACGCGGTATCGTCCGGAATCAGCTCTTTTAAGAAATACAGCATCGGTTTGTCCATCGCATAGATCTTATCTTCCACTTTTCCGGATGGAACAATATGCCATGCTTTAAAATAAGGAAGCACATTATATCCAAGGGTGTCCAGACTTTCTGCCAGTGCATCCGAAGAAGCCATCTTTTTACCCGTAAGATAATAAACCTGACGGTAATAAGAATGCATCGCAGAAACCGCTTTCTGCGGTCCGAGTTTATTCATAAGGTTTGTAAACATGTAAAGACTTACATTATAATAATTTCCGCCCTCTACAATATCTGCAAACGTATTGGTCGTATCCAGACGATCTTTCATCCGCTGTCCAAGCTGTGCATAGCGCTGTGCCTTTGTACCAGTGAAATTCTCAAGCAGCCATCCAAAGTCTTCTTCCGGACGGTAAGTCGGCTCAAAATAATAACCGAGAATATTGTTGGTGGTCTCTACGAACGGATTTTCCTGTGCAGCGATCGCCCCTTCATATCCGTGACCAAATTCGTGCAGGGAGAGCCAGTCCCTTACCAGATATGTATCCAGGCTTTTTCCATTATAGGCACTGTGATCCTTGCTGTAATATGCCTGACCTGCGCCATGCGCATTGGCTTTGATAAAAAATTTTGCCCGCACATTCTGATTCCATGGTTCCTTTGCATCAAAATCCAGACCCGCATAGGCATCGTACTGTTTTACAAATGCCGCATACCATTCCAGCATTTCATCCAATGTTTTAAAACGATAAACATCTTTTTTATTTCCATAAGAAGAGTTGATGATATTGTTTTTGTCACAGACCGGGACAAGAAAAGTAGCCGCACTGCCCTCTATGATTGCAAACGGCGCCTGACTTTCATCCCAGGCATCAAAAAATGCCTGTTGGGAATCTCCATAGCGATAATATGGGATTTCTTTCAGGGCATCGGTATATTTATATTCAACCACCGGCTGTACGGTTGTACTTTTCGGTGTTGTGATAAATGGTACACTGTCGGTCTCTTTTGTGTTAGATAAGGTTACCCAGCTTCCGTCTGCCGGAATTTCTGCGGAAGATTCCGTCTGAGAATCGTCATTTTCAAACTGGATCGTCAGGGTTTCCTGAAATGTCTCTGCATTTACAATGCGGATCTGAATACTGCTTCCCTGCGGCATCCAGATTCCCAGATTCTGCCGGTCGTGGTAATATCCCCGATTAAAACTGATCCCGGTCAGGTGATCTGCATTCGGAAGTGTATACAAAGTACGCTGAACCGTTTTTTCCTCTTCCGTTGCCGTATTTTTATCCAATACGGTGACTTGTGTATCAAGCGAAGCTACATTCCCATCCGAATCCTGTACCTTCCGTGTGAGCGTGTAAGTTCCTGTTTTCGATGTATCAACAGTTCCGCTGCTGCTCAGTATTTTTGTCAGATCCCCGTCTTCCTGGTCATCTGCAAGCATGCGATTCCAGTTCCTGTCAAATGTCTCTCCCTGATAGACCCAGGTTTTGGTTACACCGGAAAGCTGCGGAACGCGGTAAGCATCATCTCTTGCTTCTGCTTTTGTGCCAGATATCAGGGCAATCGCAATGACACTTGCGGCTGCCAACTGCCACTTTTTCTTTTTCATCTATAATATCCTCCTGTTTTGTTTGCTTTGTCGCTTTTCCCTCTTTAAAGCACAAAGTATTTGTTTTATTTTAACATATCCCGTCATTGCATTGCAAGCATTTCCAAAAAATATTGTCCTTGCTTCTATAAAATGTTATAATTATGATGTGGGTGTCAAAAGTACCCAACTATGATGCCTACGGATTGTTCCGTGCGTTGCACTCCCACAATCCTCCCCAGTATTCGCATATCGTGGGATTATCATCCCACTTTTATGCTCATATCGGGGCGGGTCGAAAGGTCTTTCATCCCCCTATGAGCAAGCTCATGTGGATTTAGACCTTTCGACCCTGGCATCATAATTATATTATAATGTTGGTGTCAGAACATTTTCTGCCACTGACATCATATCATTTTTCAGAAAGTGAGGATATGGATATGGCACTTGACGGAACCGTCATTTCCTGCATGGCATGGGAATTAAACAATGCCCTTGCAGGCGGAAAGATCAATAAAATTGCACAGCCGGAAAAAGACGAGCTGATGCTTACCATAAAAAACAGCCGCAAACAATACCGGCTCCTTGTTTCAGCCAGTGCAAGTCTGCCGCTTGTCTATCTGACAGATCAGAATAAGAGCGGTCCTATGACAGCCCCGAATTTCTGTATGCTGCTGCGCAAGCACATCGGAAGCGGACGCATCCTGCGCATCTGGCAGCCAGGCATGGAACGTATCTTAAACATGGAGATCGAGCATTTGAATGAGCTTGGGGATATCTGCCGCAAGCTTCTGATCATCGAGCTGATGGGCAAACACAGCAATATCATTTTCTGTCAGGAGGACGGCATGATCCTGGATTCGATCAAGCATGTCTCTGCACAGGTCAGCTCCGTGCGTGAAGTTCTTCCGGGACGGACGTATTTTATCCCGGAAACGCAGCACAAATATGATCCGCAGACAATTACAGAAGAAGCATTTCGCACAAGCGTCTGCCAGAAGCCCATGCCGCTCTCCAAAGCGATCTATACCACGCTGACCGGCATCAGTCCGCTGATCGCAGAAGAACTCTGCCATCGCAGCAACCTGGAATCCTCTCAGAGCGCAAATGCCTTCCAGGAGATCGAACAGATCCACCTTTTCCATACGTTGAAACGGATGATGGAAGATCTCGAAAATCATGATTTTACACCGAACATTGTATATGATGGAAGAGTCCCGCTCGAATATGCAGCCTTTCCACTCTCCCAGTATCAGGACATGCGTACGGAAACTTACGATACAATGTCAGAAGTGCTGGAAAGGTACTATGCAGCAAAGAATACGATCACACGCATCCGCCAGAAATCTTCGGATCTTCGCCGGATTGTCGGGACGGCGCTTGACCGCAGCCGCAAAAAGTATGATCTTCAGAAAAAACAGTTAAAAGACACGGAAAAACGTGATAAGTTCCGCATTTACGGAGAGCTTTTAAATACGTATGGATATGAAGCAGAACCAGGAAGCAAAGAACTTTCCGCAGTAAACTATTACACCGGTGAAACAGTAAAAATCCCACTTGATCCGACCCTGACGGCACAGGAAAACGCAAAAAAATATTTTGACCGTTATGGAAAACTGAAGCGTACTTATGAGGCACTGGAACATCTGATCAAAGAGACAGAGGAAGAGATCCAGCATCTGGAATCCATTTCCACTGCCCTTGACATTGCCTTAAATGAAGAAGATCTGGTGCAGGTCAAGGAAGAACTGACACAGTACGGTTATATTCGCCGCAAATATACCGGAAAGCGTGTGAAGATCACCTCAAAACCGTTTCACTATATCTCTTCTGATGGCTATGACATCTATGTTGGGAAAAATAATTATCAGAACGAAGAACTGACCTTTAAATTTGCTACCGGAAATGACTGGTGGTTCCATGCAAAAGGTGCACCAGGCTCCCATGTCATTGTGAAAGCCGGACAGGGAATGCCACCGGACCGTACCTTTGAAGAAGCAGCAAGACTTGCCGCATGGTACTCCAGCCACCGCGGTGCGGACAAGGTTGAGATTGACTATGTTGAAAAAAAGCAGGTAAAAAAAGTAAACGGCGGCAAACCGGGATTTGTTATTTATCACACAAATTATTCTATGGTGATCGATTCCGATATCAGCGGCATCCGTCAGGTAAAAGAAAAATAACACAAAAAAAGAAGCACTGCAGCATAACCACTATGCTCCGGTGCTTCTTTTTCCCAAAAACAGTAACGGGATGCTGATCAGGAACGGCAGATAATATGTTGCAATGCGATACAGGATCATTGCTGCACCACAGACGGACTTTCCTGTCATAGAGCCAAACAGCATCAGAAAGAGCAGTTCCGTCGAACCCATGCCTCCGGAGCTTGGGATCACACCGATCAGAAGCTGCATAATGGACGAAAATGCCAGACACTCAAGCAACGACAGCGGCAGCATTTTTCCGGCAACTGCAAAGATGGCAACTGCCGGCAGTATATACAGACAGGTCATTTTTACGGCATTTCGAAAGATTAGTCCTATCCATTCTTTTTTATCTTTTATTACAACACGTCCGACTTTGGAAAATTCCTCCATCTGTGCAAGCCCGGCTCTGACTTTTTCCTTTATACTTTCTTTTTTAATATGCTCAGAACACGCAAGAAGCCACGGTGCAAATTTCTGATTGATGCAGAACATGGTCAGAAAAGTCAGTACTGCAAAACTGATCCCAAAGCCCGCCAGCAGGTAATTCTTCTCAAGTCCCGGAATCTGAAAAAGAACTGTATGGAAGAAACAAAGCATCACTGCGGCATAGAGAACGATCGTCAGTTTATGCGATACATACTCCATCGTCAGGATCCCAAATGATTTTCCGGGTTTTATCTGGCTTTCCTGATACAGATCATAGATCTGGGCCGGTTTGGTTCCCGCCGCAAAGGTCGTAACGTTAAAAAATACAACCATATATGCAAGACGGACCGCCTGCCACAGCGTACATCTTTCGTGGTTTTTCACGATAATATAATGAAGTACCCAGCCATCCAGCAGTATATAAAGATTTCCGAAGATCACAAGGATCAACAGGGCTCTTTTGTCTGCCTGGAAAAGCTGGGTTTTGATTTCACCTAAAGAATCATGAAAAATCAGGTATAAAACCAGTACCAGAAACAACGTCGCCAAAATGGCTGTTATAAAATGTTTCTTTTTATTTTTCATATTCAAAAATATATGCTGTAAAAACAGCTGTGCAAATGTTTTATTTTGCTACGATGTTTACAATCTTCTTCGGAACATAGATTTCTTTGATAATGTTTCCGGAAAGTTTGTCACCAAGTGCTTCTTTTGCTTTTGCAATCGCATCTTCTTTGCTGATGTCAACCGGAATGGAGATGACTGCTTTTGTCTTTCCGTTTACCTGTACCGGAATCTCAACTTCATCATCTTTCATTGCTTCTTCATCGTGGGCCGGCCATTCGTGGTGGAATACGGAATCGGTATGGCCAAGTACCTCCCAGAGCTCTTCTCCCATATGCGGTGCAAATGGTGCCAGAAGCAGAACGACTGATTCCAGAGTCTCTTTGTCCATGCCGCCTTCTTTCTTGGCGATTGTGATCAGGTTGTTGTTGCACTCCATGAAGCCGGAAATAACCGTATTCAGGCTGAAGCCCTCCAGACGGGTTGTGATCATGTGGATCATCTTATGGCGAGCTTTGATCATCTCTTTACTTGCTGTGATATTTTTATCTTTGTTGTCCATAACCAGGTTCCAGAAACGGGACAGGAAACGGTATACACCTTCGATACCGCGGTCATCCCACTCTGCATCCAGCTCTGGCGGACCTACAAATAATTCATACATTCTCAGGGAATCGCAGCCGTAATCGCGTACCAGATCATCCGGAGAAATGACATTTCCTTTGGACTTACTCATCTTGATACCATTCTTACCGGTGATCATACCCTGGTTAAACAATTTGTGGAATGGCTCATCAAAATCGACCACTCCGATATCGTACAGGAACTTGGTATAGAAACGGGAGTACAGAAGATGCAGTACTGCATGCTCTACGCCGCCGATGTACATATCCACCGGAAGGTATTTGTCTGCTTTTTCTTTAGATACCAGTTCTTCGTTGTTATGTGGATCTACATAACGCAGGAAGTACCAGGAAGAACCTGCCCACTGAGGCATAGTGTTTGTCTCACGTTTTGCATCTGCTCCACATTTCGGGCATTTGCAGTTTACCCAGTCTTCGATCGCTGCCAGCGGTGATTCGCCGGTACCGGTCGGTTCATAAGATTCTACATCCGGCAGACGCAGCGGAAGCTCTTCTTCCGGAACCGGAACGTTTCCGCATTTCGGACAGTGTACGATCGGGATCGGCTCGCCCCAGTAACGCTGACGGGAGAATACCCAGTCACGCAGTTTGTAGTTAACGGTTTTGCGTCCGATGCCCATCTTCTCAATGATATGCGGAGCTTCTTTTTTCAGGACTGCAGATTCCATACCATTCCAGTCACCGGAATTGATCATAGTTCCGGAGGCCTCGGTATAGGCTTCGGTCATATTCTCGATTTCTTTGCCGTCTTTTGCGATAACCTGGATGATCGGAATATCGAATTTCTTTGCAAACTCAAAGTCACGGTCATCGTGAGCCGGTACACACATGATCGCACCGGTACCGTAATCTGCCAGTACATAGTCAGAGAGCCAGATCGGAACTTTTGCTCCGTTCAGCGGATTGGTTGCATAGCTTCCGGTAAATACGCCGGTCTTTTCCTTATCCTGCATACGGTCTACGTTGGATTTCATGGATGCTGCATAGATATAGGCATCCACGGCTTCTTTCTGATCCGGTGTGGCAAGACCTGCTGCCAGTTTATGCTCCGGAGCCAGTACCATAAAGGTTGCACCGTGAAGAGTATCCTGTCTTGTCGTATAAACGGTGATCTTTTCGTCTCTTCCTTCTACCGGAAAATCGACTTCTGCACCATAAGATTTGCCGATCCACTCGGTCTGCATTTTCTTTACTTTCTCCGGCCATTCCAGTTTGTCCAGGTCACTTAACAGACGGTCTGCATACTTTGTGATACGCAGCATCCACTGACGCAGGTTTTTCTTGGTAACCGGTGTACCGCATCGCTCGCAGCAGCCGTTTACCACTTCTTCGTTTGCCAGGCCTGTCTTACAGGACGGGCACCAGTTGATCGGGAATTCTTTCTCATATGCAAGTCCTTCCTTGAACATCTTTACGAAGATCCACTGTGTCCATTTGTAGAAATCCGGATCCGTGGTATTGACTTCGCGATCCCAGTCATAGATTGCTGCGATCTCGTTGATCTGACGTTTGATATTGGAAATATTTTCAGCGGTGGAGATTGCCGGATGCTGACCGGTCTTGATCGCATAGTTCTCTGCCGGAAGACCGAATGCATCCCATCCCATCGGATGGATCAGGTAATATCCCTGCATCATTTTGTAGCGGCTCCACACATCGGAGATCACATAACCTCTCCAGTGACCTACGTGAAGGCCGTTTCCTGACGGATACGGAAACATATCCAGACAATAATATTTTGGCTTTTTGCCGTCATCAACATTCACCGGATTTTCTTCCCATTTCTGACGCCATTTTTTTTCAATGGCTTTATGGTTATAAGGCACTGCCATTTTCTTTTCCTCCTGAAACTTAAATTCTTATAAATGCTTAAAACTATCTGTTATTTTACCCCAGTTTATTTGCTTTTGTCAATAGATGGCAAAAAAGTGCATTGACGCAAAAATCAGATTAGATTATAGTAAAACCAGATTACCAGAAGGGAGTACTTTTTATATGAAACCACATATCCGAAAATCTGTTTTTTCCTGGAAAAATATCTCCTGTGCCCTGCTTTGCACGCTTGCCATTTTTTCCATCTCCATACTGTTTGTCTTACATTTCCGCGCCCTCTATTATTTTGATATCGATCATCTGCACCTTCCGGCAGCAAGCGGCTATTCAAAAGAAGTGATCCGCAAAAATTATGACGAGCTGATCGATTATAATTCCATATTCGGACCTTCGGATCTTAGACTTTCAGATTTTACCATGTCAGAGGAAGGAAGGATTCATTTTGAGGAAGTAAAACGCATTTTTCTAAATATTGAATACGCTTCTTTCATCCTGATCCCACTGACCTTTTTTCTGATCGTCCGGCAGATCCGCAAAAAAAACATTGCCTTTTTTGCCCTGCTCTCCGCACTTCCCACCACGCTTGTCGTAATTGTCGGTTTGCTTGCAGTTTTAAACTGGGATTTTTGTTTTGTCCTGTTCCATAAGATCATGTTCCGCAATGACTACTGGATCTTTAATCCTGCATATGACCCTGTGATCACCATTTTGCCGGATGCGTATTTTCTGCATGCTGCTCTTCTGATCCTGTTTTGTGTTCTGGCTGCAAGTCTTTTCTCTTTTCTGCTGTACCAGATGCTTCTCAGAAAAGTCAGCAATAATGCGAAACGATGATCTGTATGCTCGTCCTTCCCTGATACTCATTCAGGGAAGGATAATAAATCACTGAAAGTACAACTGCATTCTGCCTTCCCTGAAAACACTTCTCATATTCTGTTTCTCCAAATTTTTCTCTTATATAATCTAAAATCTGTTCCAAATCCCCAAAATAGAGTGCATCCATCACGGTTCCACTCTGGCTTCGCACCTGCATTTTCAATACATTGCGGTTTCTGCCGAGAATCTTCATATTTAATATAGACAGATTTTTCTCTGCAAAGAGTGGTTTTTCATTCCCTTTCCCAAATGGCTCTAAAACAGAAAGCTCCCTGATCAGTTTTTCTGTAATATAACCAATCGGCATTGGTACGTCAATCGTGATCTTCGGGATAAAATCTTCTTCTGTCAATGTAGTATGCTCATTTAAAAAGTTCCGGAATTTTTCCACATTTTCCGGTGGAAGGGAGAGACCGGCTGCCATCGGATGGCCGCCATATTTTGTATAGAGTTCTTTACACTTCGACATTTCCTCAAACATAGAATATGCCTCGATTGAACGTCCGGAGCCTTTGACACCGTCTGCACTGTCTGTCAGTACAAACACCGGTTTGTTATAGCGTTCCCGGATACGTCCGGCTATGATCCCGGCAAGGCTCTCATGACAGTCCGAAAGATAGACAACCAGAACTTTATCGCTGCTTCTGCCCTCCTTTTCTATCCAGGCGATTGCTTCTTCCGTTCCTTTCTGCGTCATATCTTTTCGTTCGTCATTCAGTTCTTTCAGTTTAAGAGCCATAAGATCGGCTTTTGCTTTTTCTTCCTGCAATAAGAGGTTTAAGGAGCGTCTGGCTGTATCCAGTCTTCCACCGGCATTGATACACGGTCCTAATACAAAACCGATATGATAAGCCTTCAGTTCCATCTCTTCCAGTTTACAGGCACGGATCAATGCTGCCATCCCCACATTCTGTGTACGATTCAGCCTTTTTAATCCTTCTTTTACCAGAATTCTGTTTTCGCCGACCAGCTCCATCACATCTCCTACCGTTGCAAAACCTGCCGCCTCCAGAAATTCCTCTGCTTCTTCCACCGCTATTCCAAACGCTTCATACAGACAGCAGATCACTTTGTAAGCAACCGCTGCACCACATAAATGCTTAAACGGATACGGGCAGTCTGCCTGCCTTGGATTTACAACCGCATCTGCCAGCGGTACTTCTTCCTGTACTTCGTGGTGATCGGTAATCAGAATGGTCATACCAAGAGTTTTTGCCAGTTTTGTCTGTTCGATTGCTGCGATTCCGTTATCACAGGTCAGAATGGTATCGACATCTTCCTCATATGCATAACGAATCAGATGTTCATTGATGCCATAGCCGTCTTTCATACGGTCCGGTATTTCCACATCCACATTTGCGTGACAGCGGCGCAGTCCTTTCAGAAGAATATAAGAAGCGCTGACACCATCAATGTCATAATCACCGATAATTCTTATTTTTTTCCGTTCCTGTATTTTCTGCCGCAAAACAGATACCAGTTTGTCAGCATCTTTCAGCAGATGCGGATCATAGAAATCTTCTTTTGTTCCGTAAAGATACTGCCGGATTTCCGGTTCACCTACAATATCACGATTTCGGATCAGCCTTGCAGTCACCTGGTCGATCCCGAATTTTTCTGCTATTGCCTGAAAATCGGCACGCTTTGCAGAGACAACCCATTTTTCCATAGTATAAATTTCCTTTCCGAAAAAAAGATGCCCTTTCGCCGAAAAGGGAGAAAGAGCATCTTTTTTGAAATAAGCAAAAACTTATTTAGTTTTGCTTTTGAATTTGGTTTTCAGTGTATACCACAGCGGACCGGAAATGCATACAGAAGAGAATGCACCGGCAACGATACCAACCATCAGAGGTGCTGCAAATTCACGAATCGACGGAACGCCGAGAATGAACAGTGCTGCGATCGTGATGAACGTTGTCAGAGAAGTATAGATACTTCTTGTAAGAGTCTGTGTGATACTTCTGTTTACGATCTCTTTAAGTGCTTCGTCACTGTGTTTCTTTGAGTTACCCAGGTTTTCACGGATACGGTCAAAGATAACAATAGATGCGTTGATAGAGTATCCGATGATCGTCAGCATGCAGGCAATGAAGGTATTGCCAACAGAAATTCTTGCGATTGCATAGAATGCCAGCACGATCAGTACGTCGTGGAGCAGAGCCAGAACGGCACTTGCACCGAAACGGATATCTTTGAAACGCAGCCAGATGTAGATCAGCATACAGATAGCTGCAATGATAACCGCAACGATCGCATCCTGACGCATTTCATTACTTACGGTAGAAGAAATGCTCTCTGCGGTGATTGTGGATTCATCCACACCAAATTTTTCATTCAGTTTCTGGCTAAGCTCGGTTCTTTCATCCAGAGACAGTTCTCTTGTCTTTATGATAACCTGATTGGAACCGCTTACCTTGGTAGCCTGGATATTTGCATCACCGGTTACTTCCTGTACAACCGGTTTTACTTTTTCATCGATCTCTTCGATGGAGTAATCTTCGTTGAAGGTTACGTTTGTAGAGGTACCGCCCATAAACTCAAGGCTGTAGTTCAGTGCTTTTCCACCACCCTGGCTGTGGATCAGCATGGCAGCCGGACCGGAGATCATGCATACGACCGCGATCGCAAAGAATACTTTCTTATGTTTCAAGAAATCAATGGTGTCATGTTTTTTCGGGCATCCATAGTATTTCACATCCTGGAATCCAAGGGCAAAGAATGCCTTTGCCAGACATCTGGAAATAACCAGTGCAGAGAACATGGACAGGATGATACTCATCGCCAGTGTGTATGCGAAACCTTTTACGGAACCGGTTCCCATGATACCCAGCACGATCGCTGCAATCAGGGTGGTGATATTTCCGTCCAGAATTGCAGACAGAGCTTTTTTGAAACCGATATCAATCGCATTTTTAACAGATCTTCCGGCTGCAATTTCTTCACGGATACGTGCATAAATGATAACGTTTGCATCGACCGCCATACCAATACCGAGGATGATACCTGCGATACCCGGCAGAGTCAGTGTGATATCAAATGCATTTAAAGTAACCAGTGTCAGTACGGTGTACAGCAGCAGAGAGATCGCTGCAACAACACCTGGCAGCAGGTAAACAACCATCATAAAGATGCAGACAAGTGCCAGACCGATCGCTCCTGCTTTTAAGCTGGTGGAAATTGCGGCTTCCCCAAGCTGGGCACCTACAACGTTGGAACGCAGCTCCTGCAGTTCCAGGGACAGAGAACCGATACGGATGGAAGAAGCCAGATTTTCTGCTTCCTGTGCATCTGCCATACCGGTGATGACAGCAGAACCGTCTGTGATCGCACTCCTTACGGTCGGAGCACTGATGACATCACCGTCATATACAATATAGATGGATTTGCCGATATTTTCAGAAGTTGCATTTGCAAAGGCTGCGGCACCTTCACTGTTGAACTCCAGTTTTACAACGTTCTCGTTATTTTTCAGGTTATCCTGCTGAACGCCTGCTTCTGCGGATGCGACCTGGCTTCCGTCTACGACAACGGTGCCGTCTTCCAGCTGAAACTGAAGGGAACCTGGTTTGCCAAGCTCTTCGAGAATGGCATTTGCATCGGATACACCAGGGATTTCGATGTTGATGCGGTTGCTGCCTTCCTGATAAACCTGTGCTTCTGTGCTGTAGCCGTCAACACGCTGCTGCAGCTTGTAAATGGTGTCTTTCATGTCTGCGGCAGATGGATTCTCGTCACCCACTACCTCATAAGTAATACTTACACCACCGGACAGATCCAGTCCAAGGGTAATGTTTTTGGCAGCTCCCGTTCCGGTAGGTCCGAAGCCGACACCTGTGGTGTAGGTCAAAAGCCCAAGAAACAGGGCGATCACAACGACTACACCAATCGCTTTGTTCTTTTTCATGTTTCTTAATTCTCCTTTTCCTCGGCAGCGAGTGCTGCCTTTATCATGATCGCGCATTCGATACGCTTCCGCTGCAATTCACATCCGATATCATATGCATCGTTGATGGATTTGTGGAAATTCCAGGAGTTTGCCGCACATCCGCCGCTGCAGTAGAATTTCGCAAAACATTTTTTGCACTTCTCTTTTGCATAGACATTGCAGTTTTTAAACTCAGTCTGGATCTGCGGTGTCTTGATACCTTCCTCCACATTTCCCATCAGGAACTGTTCTTCCCCGACAAACTGATGACACGGATAAAAATCACCCCACGGTGTGACAGCGAGGTATTCTGTTCCGGAGCCGCATCCGGAGAGGCGTTTGTAAACGCAAGGTCCTCCCGTCAGGTCTATCATAAAATGGAAGAAATTGAATCCCCTTCCTTCCTTATGACGCTTGATCATTTCCTTTGCCAGTCTGTCATATTCTTCGCAGATTGCCGGAATATCTTCTTCCCGCAGTGCGTACTCCTCTTCCGGCTGAGCAACAACCGGCTCTACGGAAATCTGTTTAAAGCCCAGATCTGCCAGATGCAGGACATCGGATGCAAAATCCAGGTTGTGTCTGGTAAAGGTTCCTCTTACATAATATTTATCCTGATGTCTGCTCTCCGCAAATTTTTCAAATTTGGGGAGAATCAGGTCATAGCTGCCTTTTCCTTTGCGGAACGGACGCATGTAATCATGTACTTCTTTTCTGCCGTCAATGCTGAGTACGACATTTGCCATCTCACGGTTACAGAACTCCATAACCTCATCGTTTAACAGAACTCCGTTTGTGGTCAGTGTAAAACGGAAATTTTTATTGTGGATCTTTTCCTGCTCTCTTCCATATGCTACAAGGTCTTTTACCACCTGCCAGTTCATCAGTGGCTCTCCGCCAAAGAAATCCACTTCCAGATTTCTTCTGCTTCCGGAATTTGCGATCAGGAAATCCAGTGCTTTTTTTCCAACTTCATAACTCATCAGGGCACGACGGCCGTGATACTCACCTTCTTCTGCAAAGCAGTAACGACAGGCAAGATTACAGTCATGTGCAATATGCAGACAGAGTGCTTTTACGACAGTCGGACGGTTTTTGAATGCATCAATTGCATTCTCGTAGATATCTTCGGTAAACAATGCTCCGGCTTCTTCTAACTCCCGGCACTCTTCGATCGCTTCTTCGATCCCGGCTGGTGTATACTTACCATCCAGAGCCTTTGCAATCTCTTCTTTTGATGTTTTCTTTTCCAGATATGGAAGTACGTCATATACCACATCGTCCACGATATGTATAGAGCCGCTGTTTACATCCATAACGATGTTGAAGCCGTTGCTTTTATATTGATGGATCAACTTGTAATCCCCTTTCAGTCTCCAGACGCTAAGAAACAGCGAGCAGATGCCCGCTGCTTGCTTTTATGTCTGTTATTATTTATTGCTTTCACAGCTCTGGTTTCCTACTGTACAGGATGTCTTACATGCAGACTGACAGGATGTCTGACATTCGCCGCATCCGCCTTTCTTTACTGTGTTCTGCAGACTTTTGGTATTTAATGTCTGAATATGTTTCATATTATCGCCTCCTTATCTTCGCTTGCGCGGAAATTTAATTTGATTATAACATAATGTTCACAATAGTAAAAGCGTTTTTTTTACAATAACACAACTTTTTCACAAATCTGTGCTATAATGAACTCACCATTTTAAAAAGAAAGGATATTATACCATTTATGAAAAAGAAATCAGCAGTTATTTTAGTAAGCGCAGCGACGGCATTATCACTCCTTACCAGCTGTTCTTCCGGCGGTACTTACAGCAAATATGTTACACTTGGCACTTATAAAGGTTTAAGCGTTAACAAGATCAAAACCGAAGTAACCGATAATGACGTAGAATCAGAGATTGAAAGTGCACTGGATGAAAATTCCGAGTACAAAACGGTCAAACGTGCTGCCAAAGACGGCGACCAGGTAAATATCGACTTTACCGGAACCATCGGTGGAGAGGAATTCGACGGAAGCTCCGATACGGATTATGACCTGGTGATCGGCTCTGAAGATTTCCAGCCAGAATTCGAAGATCATCTGATCGGTGCAAAAGCCGGTGACAGTCTCGATTTCACGATTACATTGTCCGATGATTACGACGAAGATCTTGCCGGGAAGGACGCGGAATTTAAAGTAACGGTCAATTCCGTACAGGAGATCAATATTCCGGAGCTGAATGATGCATACTGCAAAGAATACACTGATTACGCTACCGTTGAAGAATATCGGGCAGGTGTCCGCAAAGAGCTGGAAGCATACTACGATGACAACAGCACTTCTACTGCTGAAAGCGATCTAATCTCACAGGTGATCCAGAACTCCAAAATTTCCGGTTATCCGCAGGAACTCTATGATAAGTGTAAAGCAGAATACGATGCAAACAACGAAGCTCTTGCAGAGATGTTTGGTATGGACGTATCCGATATTGCCGGTTCCGATGAAGATGTCAAAGCAGCCGTTGAAGAAATGGTTTACAGCGAAATGATCGTAAGTGAGATCGCTGACAAAGAAAAAATCACTGTTTCTGATGATGAATATACCGAATATGTAAACTCCGTCTATGAAGACAGTGGTTACTCTTCTGCCGAAGAATACGAACAGGATTACACCAAAGAAGAAACGATGAGTGCCATCCTGTATAATAAAGTCTCTGAATTTCTTCTTCAGAACGCAACCGTCACTGAAGTTTCCGAAGATGACTATTACGGAAGCACTGAAGATGAAAGCGAAGAAGACGAAAGTGAATGGAAGGAACCAGATTCAGAGGAATCATCCGAATCATGATGAAAAGCAAAAAAAACATCCTTTTATCCCTGTTCATACTGCTGATCCTGTTTCTCTGTATCGGTGCCCTGTTCTTTCTGCATACGCAAAACCGGTCTGGTGAGACAGCGCTGATCTATCAGGAGGGCAACCTGATCCGCAGGCTTTCACTTACGGATGTAAAAGAGCCTTATCAGTTCCAGATCGATTCCAAAGACGGTGGATACAATCTTGTGCGGGTGGAAAACGGTGCCATCGGTATCATCGATGCTGACTGCCCGGACAAAATCTGCGAACAGCGCGGCATGGTGTCGGATACCGGTTATCCGATCACCTGCCTGCCGCATAAACTGGTTATTAAAGTTCAGCACCTTACCTCATCTTCTGATGATATTGATGCAGTTGTTCAATAAGAAAAGGCATCGCGCCTTCATCCTGTACGGATGATTCTGCGATGCCTTTTCTTGTTTTTTACTCAAACTTCGCACTTGAATAAGTGCCTATGCACGAGAACAGATAATAGTTTCCGTCTTGCTTATATTGGGTAACTTTCTCTTCTATTCCGCCACATTCAAAGGTCATATAAAAATTATCAAAAGACGAAAGACTGTTTTTGAACACCTTGAAATTCATTGTTATGCTGCTTTCAAGCGAAAGTGAAACTGTGTTGATTACAGGAGCAGTCTTTGCTTAAGGAGCGGTTTTGCTTTTGTAATAATATGTAACAACCGTGCCGTCAGAAACGATAGGTGTATTCAAACCGTCAGCCTTTACAAATTCGTAATCGTAAAGCGTTTTTGCAGGTGTAAAATCAAGTTTTGTGCCATACGGAACAACAAATGTTCCACCGGCTGTGTTTGGAATTTCAGTGCCATCCTCAAATTTGTACTGAACTGTAACGCTTGTGTAACGCTGTGTTTCGGTATTGTCATCAGCGAGGACGTTTCCGTTTTCGTCAATTACCTGAAATGCCACAGTGTCGCCGTTCTTAAGCTGTGCATCTGACGGAATTTGATAGATAAGCGAGCAGCTTTTCAAACCTGAATTGAAGTCGCTTTTAATATGGTCCAAAGCACCGAGCGCCCAGAAATTCGGCTTGTCATCCCAAACAGGAATATCGAAAGTTTGCGTTGTTTGAAGTGGTTTGCCTGATGAATCGGTTACAACGCTACCGTCAGAATGTTTAATCCACATTTTGAATTTGAGTTGACGGGCTTTCTTATGCGAAATGTTTTGAACAACGGTGCGAAGCTCAATTTTTTTACCGTTCATATTAGTGCCAAATCTGTTTTTGCTGTCGCCACTCAAAAGACGGCCGTTACGATTATATGTATAAGCATAGTACGAACTTGTTTCAAGGTTGGTAAAATCAGACGGTTTTGAATAAGCGCCTGTGTACTCCTTAACTTCAGGAGAAGCAACATAGAGGTCCATATCCTTAACAAGCTGCGACATTCGCTTGAAGCCCTGCAAACGACAAACCTCGCAGAACTGATAGTTTGTATCTCTCATTATACATTCGTAGCTTGGCACAAGCATTTTTGAGCCATACGCATTACGGCAGGTATATGTGTTTCTAAAGCCTAAAAGCTGTCGCCATTTTATCTTTTCAGGGTCTTCAACAGAAGAAAGGTTGAGCGATTTAAGTTCCTTATCCTCAAGCAAATATCCGTTGCTGTATTCATCACCAAGACCGAGCAAACCGTGTCCGAACTCGTGAGCAAAAGTTTTTGACGCACGATAACTGTCTGACGACGAAATAAAATAATGGAAGCCGTATTCACGGTTGTTATATGCACCGCCGAAATCGGCTTTTGTATTTACAACCATAGCAAACTGCGCAATATAATCGTGAACATAATAATAAGGTTCATATTCCGAACCGGACGGCATTGTGTTTGGGTCGGTTGTTTTTTTGATATGAGCATCGTGAATTTTCTCAATAAATTCAGGACCGATACATCTTTCAAAAATATGATTTTTCCACTGACTTCCGTGGAGATTATTAGAAATAACAGGCGAATTATATTTGTCAACTATAACATCAAAGAAGGTGCTTCCGCCATTGTCAAAAGTTGATTCGGAGGCTGTGCAGAGGGCGTAAACATTGAACCTGTCGGCATAACTGCGATACGGTTCATATTTCATAGCATCCTGCCAAAGTCGTTTGACATCGTTGATAAATTTGCCCTGCTGACTTTTTGTATATCCCTCGCCGCACACGACAACAACCATATTTTCTGTGTCGCTTCGAGTTTTTTGAATCGTATAAACAGGAATGGTAGGGTTGGAATACTTCCCGTCATTTGAATACCACGGACCGAGAGTGAGCTGAATGCTTTGCTCGGTGCTGACATTCCAATCGGGATTTGCGTCCTCGACAGGGTCTGAAATTGTGTAGTCATCCTCTTGCTTACTCGGAGCAGAACCGACATAAGGATTGCTTTGCGAACCGTTGCCCGAAGTAGCAACAAAATATTCGGAATCGAGATAAAACGCAGGTCTTACACCCAAATCGGAATACCACGGAGCATAACGACCAACATCACCCGATGCACTGATATAACGCATATCGTGATTGCAATCGGTTACAGGAGTGCGAAGCCAATAAGACCATGCCATACCGTCATTATTATAGGCAACATAATAGCCTTTGAGATTTCTCCACACGGCATTAGCCTGCTTTACATCAAGAAGAAAAACTTTTTCGGTTGTTGTTTCAAAATACGAACTATCGTAGTTTGTTGCTACATATGAAATGTCTGTATAGTAATACAAATCTGAATTTGCATCACCCTCGACAATGCCCTTGTTATATTCCGGATGAGAAACGAGGGAACGCTGTGTGACAGTTTTCATAGCCGCAATTTCCGACTTTGAAAATCCATTCAAAAATCCTGCTTTATTATTATAAGCACTTGTTCCGCTGACATATCCGTCTTTTGGAGGATTTCCGCAAAGCCAGTCAACCTTGCCCGCAGTTGCAGTTGAATTAAGCCAAGAACGCATATTACTGTCCCTCCAATAGTTAGAACCGTAACTGTCACGCTTATAGCTTCTGCTATGTGATTTTGAATTGCTGTTGTCGTTTGTTTTGGCATCATAAGCCAAGGTGTCCAAAAGCTTATCGGAAAGCATCAAAGCACCGTTCTCGTCAAAATCAACACATCGCCACAAAATGGAACTGCCGTTATATGTGCCCATTTTGACATAATCACCTATCTGAATATTAGGTTTTGAGTTCGCTTGAAGCGAAAGAGGAATAAGCGAAAACACAAGACAGATAGACAAAAACATTCCAGTTAATCTTTTTTTCATAGACTTCACTTCCTTTATAAAAACTATATTTTTTCTAAATCATAAACGCAATCTCGACATATGTCAATAACTCAAACCATTAAACGCTTTCCATGTGTAGCTGATTTTCTGGCTACGCCGATTGAGCCAGTAAAACAGGCTACATCGTACCTTATAATAGAAGCTGTCTATGGCTCTGAAATTGTCAGTTATACCGTAATAATGATAGTATCCAACAAGTATCTGATTCAACTTAGTTATTATCAGACGAAGCGTCCAATGCCTAATGGAACTGATCAGTCTATGAACTTCCTTACATTTCTTTGCAAACTTCTTCTTACTTGTTTTCCTTTTAACCCTGAAATTCCCTGACTTACTATGGGAGCAGTAATGAGTCAATCCCAGAAACGTAAAGGTTTCTGGTTTCCCTTCCCCTCTGCATTTCCTGTTTTCTTCGGCATATCTGCCGAACTCAATTAGTCTGCTTTTGCTCATTTCCAGTTCTAACCCGAAATTCTCCATCCTTTTGGACAGTCTTCTGTAGAACTGTTCCGCCTCTGCCTTATATTGAAAACAGCATACGAAATCATCGGCATATTGTTGTGGTCAAGCTTTTTTGTAACACTCTGACCTAATTTTTATTGCTACAGGGTTTATGCCCCGTAGCGTGCCTCAAAAGGCGTTTTATAGTTGTTATAAGAATGCGGGTGTTCGTGATTGTAATGAACATACGCAAATTCTTCAATGGATGTATATAATTCTTTCTCAGAATGATAGTAATGATGGTTAATCAGTTCATTCTTGAGCGTATTGTAATAACGTTCCATAGGAGCATTATCATACGGATATCCAGCCTTACTCATGCTTTGCGTGATACCAACTGACTCACAGTATTCCGTGAATACCTTTGAAGTAAACTGACTTCCTTGATCCGAGTGTAAAATTAAATGGTTAGTATTTAAGCCCGGCTGTGAATCAATTGCCTTCTGCAGTGTTTTCTTTGCAAGACAATTATACCAAACCAGATGGTTTCATGCTATTTTATTGCCAGTTATTATTGAATTTTCAAGGTGCACAGGCACTTATTTAAGTGCGAAGTTTGAGTAACTTATTATATACAAGGACTCAAGTCATTTTTCTCCTCTTTGCCTCATCTTTCTATATATTTAAAATTTCACTTATATTTTTTAATACATATTCCGTATTAGGAATAGACATTTCTTCCTTTTGACGGAAAAACCAGGAATAATCATTGATAATTAATGCCCCGTCTATGCCCACATGATGTGCTGCAATAATATCTCCTGCTGTATCTCCCACATAAAGAACTTCCTGCTTTTCGACCTTTGCCTCCTGTTGTATACGTCCTAATCGCTCTTCTTTGCTTAACATCACATCACCGGCAGCCAAAACCCAGTCAAAATAAGAATCTAACTGAAAATAAGCTAGACTTGCACTAATTAAATCTCTATGAGAATTGGTGATTAATGCGATTCTTACTCCTTGCATTTTTAACTCATCCAATGTCTCTTTCACATATTCAATTAATTTCATATTCTGCCAGTCACTTGGTAAAATATTTTTATATAATTTTTTTAATTTCAATAACGCTTCCTCATTTTTGCCTTTTGGAAGTGTTTGTTCAAAAATAGCATCAAGAGGAATACCCACAAGTCGTGCTATTTCTTCTTTTGAAGCACATGCTCCGCATTCTCTTACAATCCTTCCAATCGTATTTACATGAAATCGAAATGTATCCACTAAAGTCCCATCATAATCAAAAGCTATCACTCTATATTTCATAATTTATCTTTCCATTCCTTCTATTTATCATGACATAATGATATGATATCATTATAAATAAATTTATGTCAAGAAAAAGCCTTATATCTCAGCACCGAAAGGTAAATTGATTTTATAGCCTGCCATTTTAAGGATGTTCATTCTTTTCACAGTTTCTCTCAATTTTTCTTAGTTATCCACATTAGTTGGTGGCACTTATTCCTTTTTGGAAAAAAATGTGTATAATTTTTCGATTTCCTCTTGGCAGGCATCACCTTCTTTGCTACAATTAATTCAGTCGTGCTGGTATATCTTCTGTTTTTGTTAGTTGCCGTCCAAAGCTGGCTAATAATTCAGAAGATATGTTTTTTTGCAGCTTTTTTATTTCATTCTTCTCAAGATAGAAGTGCTCATAAAGCTGTTTCATGAAATCTGCTATCTGTTCCATCAGATAGTGATTTTTCTGTACACGTTCATGAAAACTGCATGCATGCTCTATCTTTCCCTGCCAATGCTTCTGTCGGTTAAATCCCTGATTTTCTATTTTCCATCTGTTTCGTCCGGCATGTACTATCTTTTTTGCATTACTTTTGGTAATCCCGATGCTTGTAATCTAGGCGAATGTTGTTTCTTTCACCTTTCCTTTTGCCATCTTTCTTTCACGGTAATAGATCAGGTTCACATCAAACTCATGGAACATAATTTTATTCTGATACTCAATATCTGTTCCAACGGTTTCTTTTTCCGGAAGTGCACGATATTCTTCTGCTATTGAGGAAGCACTGCCCTCTTTATATCGAATGATGTAATCCCAGTGGTAATCTTTACATATCTGTAACACTTTCTTTGTAACATATAAACCATCTGCTGTAATGATGATCCGCAGTCTCGGAAATCTCTTTTTTATCTTGGCTGCAAGCCTTACAAACGCTTTACTTTCGCAATCCTGTTTTACTGCTTCGTCACTTTGATTGATATAATTCTCCGAATTTTCTATTGTTTCCGACGCAATACTGCATACCAGATTTTCTCCAAAACAGATTTTGGCTTCCAGTACGCTTCTGTGATACTTAAGATATTCATTATCTTCCCCTCTGTTATAGCACCGGCTCAAATAATGCTCATTCTTCTTTTGGTATCCTTCATCCAGTTCTGTTGCATCTACAATCACCTGCCATTTCTTTAACACTCTGGCATTGTCAAAGGTTTTCCGGCGAATCATGGAATATACAATATTTTGCTGAATATCCTCTAATTCTTTCGGATCTAATCTTTCCAGGAATTCATTTTCTGTCACTCCGTGAGGCATGTAATCTTTCTCATCCTCCCTCATAAATCTATAATCTCTCGGAATCTCTAAGCCAGTAAATACAAGGCTTTCAGATTCCTTTTTTATTAAAATCCCCCACTTTTTTGCCAAAACCACTTAACAACTTCATCGAAAAATGCGGCGCTTTGCGCCTGTTGATTAATAAGAACCGTTGCTTGCAGCGGCAGATATTTTTCTATCGGAGGCGATTTTTTATGTTACCTGTTAACTGTGGCAGCCATGCTGACTACCAACATTTTGTTGTTACTAATCTTCGTAAATATTATCCTGTTCCTGATGCCCTTGCCCGCTCTACATGGGATATTATCGAGCATTTCTGGAATATCGATTTATCTTTTACCGATACTTTTATGGCTGATAAATATTCTAAATTCGGGCCTGCACCAAGAACTCCTTCCTCTATGCAGCGTTCTTATCTTCTTTCCATTGACTTTAAAGTTACCTCAATAACAGAATGGGCTGCCCAGCTTAAAATCAATCCCCTTTATGCCATTCTCAGTGGATTTGAACCGGATAATACTCCCGGGGTTGGCACTTTTTATGATTTTATAAACCGCTTATGGAACTCTGATGATGATCATATGTCACCTCATATCCATCCTCTGGCTTCTCATAAGTAATTCCTTCTCTGGCAAGTGCCAGGATTCCCTCTTTATCTCTGCTTGTAGCTAATCTGAGAAATAAAGCGGAATCCATCTGTCGTCTGAGCGTTCTTACATCCCACTTTTCTTTATAACATTCTTTTTCGTAAAAACTTCTTTCTAATTCATCATCAATCTTTATCA
>URUU01000018.1 GCA_900551235.1 uncultured Lachnospiraceae bacterium | reverse complement strand
ACATGTCGCAAGCGACCGCGCTCGGCGCGAGAATGTGCCAAGGCACATTCTTTTTTATTACCTAAAATTAGGGGTGTGAAAATAACTTGTGTAATTTTGGGAAATCCTGTAAAATATGGGCAGAAAATAACATGATTGTGAAAGCGGTGAAACCGCTGGAAAGGGAAACAGATGGAGCAGATCAATCGCGACGCGCTATTTTGCGACGAGACAGAGGATTACCGTTGTCCTTCGGAGGCAGATGCGGGTGAAGTCGTTACATTTTATTTCAGAACAGAGAAAAATGGAGCAGATGCGGTTGTACTGCTGGAATATGACCCGGAGACCGGGGCGCTTTTGCAGGAGTGGCAGATGAAACGGCTTTCGTGGGAGTGCTGTGCTGGCAGCGTTGGGAACGGTGCAGATACAAATCGAGGCATAGATGGTAGCGGTATGGCTGACAAGTCAGACAGCCGTTTTGATTACTACAGCTGTGCGCTGACTCTGGGAACGAAAACATTTTCGTATGTATTTCAGGTGACCTGGGGCGAGAACGTCTGTCTTTACAACCGGATCGGGCTGACAGAGGATGCGGCGGCGCACCCGTTCCGCCTGATTCCGGGATTTCATGTACCGGAGTGGAGCAAGGGCGCGCTGATGTATCAGATCTATGTGGATCGGTTCTGCAACGGCGATCCTACAAACGATACGGAAACCAATGAATATATTTATCTGAAAAAGCCGGTCACCCGGGTGATGGACTGGAAGGAACCGATCAGTACACTCGATGTGGGACGGTTTTACGGCGGTGATCTGCAGGGTGTTTTAGATAAACTTGATTATTTAAAGAGTCTCAAGATAGAAGCAATCTACTTAAATCCGGTATTTGTATCACCGTCGAACCATAAGTATGACTGTCAGGACTACGACCATATCGATCCGCATTATGGAGTGATTCTGGAGGACGCAGACGGACTGGTGTGCCCGGAAGATACGGACAATGACCGCGCACATAAATATATGACGCGGACGGCGGATGAGCAGAACCTGGAAGCGAGCGATGCCTTTTTTTCCCGCCTGATTGAGGAAGCACACAAGCGGGGAATCCGGGTGCTGGTGGACGGTGTGTTCAACCATTGTGGTTCTTTCAATAAATGGCTGGATGCGGAACTTCTGTACCAGCACGCGGGCGGCTATCCGCAGGGGGCATATGTCTCGGAGGACAGCCCGTATCGCTATTTTTTCCAGTTTCACAATGAAAATGCCTGGCCGTTTAATGACAGCTACGACGGCTGGTGGGGACACGCGACGCTTCCGAAGCTCAATTACGAGGAATCGCCGGAATTGTACCAGTACATTCTGGGGATTGCGAAAAAATGGGTGTCGGCGCCGTTTGCGGCAGATGGCTGGCGGCTGGATGTGGCGGCAGATCTGGGGCGGAGCGCCGGGATGAACCATCAGTTCTGGCGTGATTTCCGCGCGGCAGTCAAGGAGGCAAATCCGGAGGCGGTCATGATCGCGGAACATTACGGCAGCCCGTATGACTGGCTGAAGGGCGATCAGTGGGATACGGTCATGAATTATGATGCATTTATGGAGCCGCTGTCATGGTTTCTGACCGGGATGGAGAAGCACAGTGACGAAGAAAATCCGGCGCTGTTTGGGGATGGATGCGCCTTTTTTGAGGCGATGCGCTACCATATGAGTGAAATGCCGACGGCTTCCGTGCAGTGTGCGATGAACGAGCTGTCCAACCACGATCACTCCCGCTTTATGACGCGGACAAACCGCCGGGTGGGCCGTCTTGCGTCGGCAGGTGCAAAAGCAGCGGAGGAAGGCATCAGCTATGGCATTTTCCGCCAGGGTGTTGTCATGCAGATGACCTGGCCGGGCGCGCCGACGATCTATTACGGTGACGAAGCGGGCGTCTGTGGATGGACCGATCCGGACAGCCGCCGGACGTACCCGTGGGGCGGGGAAAACCTGGAGCTGATCGAGTTCCACCGCTACATGAGCGGCATCCGGAAACGCTGTCCGGCATTTAGAAATGGTTCCCTGAAAGCGCTGGCGGCGGGAGATGGCTATATTGCCTATGGACGTTTTCAGAGTGCTCAGAGAGCTGGCGGCGCGTGTTGCGGCGTGACGGCGGTCAATACAGGTGATGACTGGCTGACGCTCAAGATTCCGGTCTGGCAGATCGGGGCGCGCGACGGGGCGGTCCTGCGCCGGGAAATGATGACCTATGAGGACGGTTACAACGCCGGACAGGTTGAACATGAGGTAAAGGACGGCTATATCGAGGTGAAAATCCCACCGGTTGGAAGTATCGTTTTGACGGGAAATGATACGGCATTGTAGGAAATGCGGCTTCGACAAGATATATGATTTCTGGCAGTTGAACGAGAAGAATCAAAAGCAGGAAAAAATGGAAATAAAAATATTAAATAAAATATATAAAAACACTTGCTTTTTTGAGATAGCCATGCTATAATCTTCAACTGTCAGAGCAATTTTGGATGGGTTCCCGAGTGGCCAAAGGGGGCAGACTGTAAATCTGTTGCGTCTCGCTTCGGTGGTTCGAATCCACCTCCATCCATTTGGCTTTGTGCCAGTCATGAGTAATCATGATGCCGGCGTGGCGGAACTGGCAGACGCACAGGACTTAAAATCCTGCGAGGGTTAAACTTCGTACCGGTTCGATTCCGGTCGCCGGCAGTATCGGGAACAGTTTTTAACTGTTCCCGATTTTGCGTTATACGGACGTATTTGCAGCGTTGGTTTATATCAGGATATAGAAATCCTGTCATAAACCGGCGCTTCTTTTGCATATAATACAAAGCAAAGGAGTGAAAACATGTCTGCATATCATCGGTTAATATCATATATCTATGCATACGAGGGCGGAATCAAAGGGAAAAATACGGGATTTGCGAAATTGGAGACGCGGGGAACTTCCTGTCGGATTCAGGTCAGCGTCCGCCGTGTCTTTGCGGGCGGCAGCCCGATCGGCGTATATCTTCTGGCAGGGCAGGAGGAGATCCGTATCGGCACCCTGTTTGTCCGTGGCGGAAATGGGGAGTTTCGTGCCGTCGTCAATTGTGAAAATATTGAAGGAAGCGGCTGCAATATGGAAGAGTGCTGTGGTCTGACTCTTCATGAGACGGACAGCGCATGGCGTGCCTATACGACGATCTGGGAAGATGCCGTCGCGCATGCGGCAGAGGTTGAGCTGGCGGATGTGACTGCTGAGAAAGTGCGGGAGCAGGAAGCGGAGAAGGAAGAGGCAACGCGGAAACTGGCAGAGAATGTATCTGGGGAAGTGAACAGCGCGTCTGTAGGGAAAGAAAAATTGGATGAGGCGTCAGAACTTACCCGGTCGGGAGAAATGGAGAGTCAGGACACATCCACGGAGACAGAGAAGAAAGAAGCTGTGAATATAAACGAAACGGACTTCGGAATCAGCCAGCCCCAGCCAGAAAAGCTGGAGGATTCAAACCTGGAGATTTTCGAGGACACGGAAACCATGGAAGCGGTTCCAGATATCTCAGAAACATCCGATCATCAAGAGGCAGAAGTTGTTCAGGAAACGCAAACGGAAACACCGCAAGAAAGTTTTCAGGAATCCACTCAAGAAGTGCAAACGGAGACACCGAAGGAAAGTTTTCAGGAATCCTATCAGGAAGCACAGACAGAAGCACGGCGGAAAGATTCTCAAGAATCCACCTGGGAAGTCCGGAAAGAAATGCCTCCAGATTCTCCACCAGACCATCAAGAGGCATTTCGGTCGGACTCTCAAAATCAAAAACAACCGCAACCAGATTCTTCCAAGGAATTTCCCAAAGAAGATCCCGCCGAGACTCTCTGGGACCGCCTGCGCGTTACCTATCCGAAAGTAACCGCCTTCGAATGCGCCGACGGCTGCGAGATTCTGGTAATCAAACCGCAGGATATCGGGCTTCTGCCGCGGGAAAACTGGGTGTATGGAAATAACAGCTTTCTTCTGCACGGTTACTACAACTACCGATATCTGATTCTGGCGAGACTGGGGAAACCCGGCGAACGGGGGCGCTACATTCTGGGCGTGCCGGGACATTATGGAAACAATGAAAAATATATGGCGGCGATGTTCGGCTTTGACCGCTTTGTCCGTTCCACCCGCCAGCCGCCGCGCGACAGCCGGTTCGGGTACTGGTATACAGATTTGAATTTTACATAAAAGCCGGTCGCTCCTTTTACAGAACTCTTGACAAAGGATAGCTTTTCTGGGTAGGATGGACACGGGTCAAATGCTTTCAGGTGTTTGGTTGGTAGCGGATCAAACTTGTCGGGAAACTGGGATAAGGATGTCTGTTGTTGGAAGCGGATGAATTTGAACGGAGGAAAAAACAGTGGCAGCAAAATTGACACGGGAAGAGAAATATATGAAAGCGGCGATCCGCGAGGCGAAGAAAGCCTGGGCGCTCGGAGAAGTGCCGATCGGCTGCGTGATCGTGTATGAGGACAAAATCATCGGCAGGGGTTACAACCGCCGGATGGTCGATCATAGCGCGCTGGCACATGCGGAGATCGCGGCAATCAAAAAAGCGTGCAAGCGCATGGGCGACTGGCGCCTGGAAGAATGCGAGCTGTACGTGACGCTGGAACCGTGCCCGATGTGCGCAGGGGCGATCGTGCAGGCGCGGATTCCAAAAGTTTACATCGGTTCCATGAACCCGAAAGCCGGCTGCGCCGGTTCGGTACTGAATCTTCTGGATGAAAAAGGATTCAATCATCAGGTGGAGACAGAAGAAGGACTTTTGGGCGAGGAATGTTCGATGATGTTGAAAGAATTTTTCAAAGAATTGCGTGAAAAGAGAAAAAAGAAGAAAGAAGAAAAAGCTGGTGAATGATTTCCACCAGCTTTTTGCATTCCATATTTCCCGTTCAAACCGAAAAATACAGTCCTTATTTGATTACGTGGATCCAGCCCTCCGGAGCTTTGATGTGACCCATCTGGATGCCGGTCAGTGTCTCGTAGAGTTTCTGGGTAACCGGACCCATCTTCTCCATACCTGCCGGGAAGCAGATTTCCTTGCCGTGGTCAACGATCTTGCCAACCGGGGAGATAACAGCTGCGGTACCGCACAGACCGCACTCTGCGAAATCCTTTACCTCGTCTAAGTATATTTCACGCTCTTCGGTCTCCATGCCGAGGTAATCTCTTGCAACCTGCAGGATAGAACGGCGTGTGATAGACGGAAGGATGCTGTTGGACTTCGGAGTTACCAGCTTGCCGTCTTTGGTGATAAAGATAACGTTTGCGCCGCCGGTCTCCTCGATCTTGGTACGTGTCTGCGGATCCAGGTAGATGTTCTCATCGAAACCGTTCTTATGAGCATCGACGATCGCATGCAGGCTCATCGCGTAGTTTAATCCGGCTTTGATGTGACCGGTTCCGTGAGGTGCTGCACGGTCGAAATCGCTGACGCGGATGGTGATCGGTTTAGCGCCGCCCTTGAAGTACGGGCCAACCGGTGTACAGAATACACGGAACTGATAGATGTTTGCCGGTTTAACGCCGATGATGGAATCATAACCGAACATATACGGGCGGATGTACAGGGTTGCACCGGAACCATACGGCGGTACGAATGCTGCGTTGGCTTCTACTACTTTTGTGATGGCGTCTACGAAGCGCTCCTTCGGGAATGGCGGCATTTCAAGACCTTTTGCGGAATTCTCCATACGCTCGCCGTTTAAGTCAGGACGGAACGTAACGATATGGCCGTCCTCGGTCGTATACGCTTTCAGACCCTCGAAGCAAGTCTGTGCATACTGCAGAACACAGGCACATTCATTCAGGGTAATATTCGGGTCGGAGGTAAGGGCGCCTTCGTCCCAGGAACCATTCTGATACATGGAAACATAGCGGTAATCCGTTGGCATATAGCCGAAACCGATGTTGCTCCAGTCGATATTTTTCTTTTCCATAATCGTTGCTCCAATCTTACAGAATTTTATGATTTAGTAACTGTTTGACTTTTTGCAGTCGCTAGATTTATACCTATTATAATGATTTCTTTCTTCTGTTGCAAGATTCTGGGATAAAAAATGATAAAAAAACAATAAAATGTATTCTTGTGTATTTTTATGCAATGCTTGTTAGTCAAGCTCCGGCTTGACAAAACGGCGGCTGCCATGTATACTAAACAGGCTGACGGTCTGCAGGTCATTCCGTCATATAAGATCAAGTCATAAAGTTTCCGCACAGCCGGGGAGTTAGCGGTGCCCTGTACCTGCAATCCGCTATAGCAGGGGTGTTGTCCGACCGAGGGCGTTTTTACTGTGGGGCTGCCCCTGAAAAGTGGCGTTGAAGTCTGGGTCTTGCGCAACAGAAATCTGTGAACCGTGTCAGGGCAGGAATGCAGCAGCACTAAGCAGAACCTTTTGTGTGACGCGAGGGTGCCTGAATTGAGCTAACTGTGGGAGTAACGTCTGTGGCAGAAGTTCGAAGTGCGGTGCGTGGTAAAAAATGCATGAAAATAAAATAAGAAAAAATTTGTGATTACATAAAAAAGACATACAAAACAGAAAAATCCTGCGATGTATGTCTTTTTATTATGCGTGCTTAGCGGACTGCGTTTACCAGTGCCTTAATATAAGAAGGATCCGTTCCGCAGCATCCGCCGACCATGGAAGCTCCAAGGTCAACAAGACGCTTCATACTTTTGCCGAAATATTCCGGTGTCATATCGTAAACAGCAAATCCCTGATCGTTGATCGTCGGCATGCCGGCATTCGGTTTGGCGATGACCGGAACAGAGAGACTGCCGGCAAGATTCTGGATAATGTTTTCGAGCTGATCAGGACCTGTAGAGCAGTTGATGCCGACCGCATCTGCACCCATTTCTTCGAGCATCGGTGCTGTCTCAAAAATATTTCCGCCAAAGAAAAGACTGCCGTCAGCCTGTATGGTCAGAGAGCACAGAATCGGAAGATCACAGACAGAATGTGCCGCGTCGATCACGGCCATCGTCTCGTCTGCACCGATCATCGTTTCAGCGATCAGCAGATCTGCGCCTGCATCCACCAGAGCGGTGATCTGTTCCTCGTAAGCAGAAAGAAGCTCATCGTATTCTGCGGCCATTTTGCTGGTTGTGGTGATATCTCCGGCGATCAGAGCCTTTCCCTGTACAGCCTCTTTTGAGAGAGCGACAAGGGCATGGTTGTAATGCTCCACCTGATCAGAAAGACCATGATTTGCCAGAGAAATCCGGTTTGCAGCGAAAGTAGGAGCATAGATGATCTGAGAGCCTGCTTCCACATAAGATTTCTGAAGTTGGATGATCGTCTCCGGATGTTCCAGAACCCATTTTTCCGTGCATACACCTTTTGGCATACCGGCTTTCATAAGATTAGAGCCGGTCGCACCGTCCAGAATCACAGGTCCATGTTCAAAAAGTTTCTTAAAATCCTGTTTCTGCATAGATTTTCCTCCATTATACAAGAAAAAGCACTGTGAATAGAACGAGCCGTACAGTACTTTTTTGTATAAACTTATATTAATTTGAATAGTTAGCGGAGACGGAGGGATTTGAACCCTCGTGCCCCGGAGGACAACCTGATTTCGAGTCAGGCGCGTTACGGCCACTTCGCTACGTCTCCATGTGATTTGCACGTTCTTTATTATAAAGGGACACAAAAGAATAGTCAAGCTGTTTATCATTTTCAAAAAAGTTTTGTCATAAGCTTTGATGAATATCATAACAGGAGTCAGGCATGAACAATCTGTGGATGGGAATGATTTTTGTTGGAATATTATATGGGGCATTTTCAGGTAATCTGCAGGCAGTAACGGATGCCGCTTTTGCTTCGGCGAAAGAGGCAGTTCAGTTATCGATCACGACGGCCGGGGTGATGGCATTGTGGATGGGAGTGATGGAAATTGCAAAGGGTGCAGGACTTCTGGAGATTTTTTCGAAAAGATTCAGACCGTGCATAAAGTTTCTTTTTCCGGAAGTGCCACAGGGACATAAAGCACAGGAATACATTGCAGCAAATATGATTGCAAATATTCTTGGTCTTGGAAGTGCTGCGACACCGGCAGGACTGAAAGCGATGAAAGAACTTGCCAGGCTGAAAAAAGAAAACGGACTGCCAGAAGAAACTGCCAGTAAAACAATGTGTAACTTTCTGATTCTTAATATTTCTTCCCTGCAGTTGATACCGGTCAGCATTATTGCATACCGGAGTCAATATGGGAGTGTAAATCCGGCAGCAGTTACCGGACCGGCGATTCTGGCAACGTTCATCAGTACTGCGGCTGCCATTTTATTTTGCAAGATAATGGAAAAAATAGTTTGTGATGTATAATCTTGAAAAAAACAGCCGAGTATAATATACTTAGTGTCAGGAGTCTCAAACAGACTCCGTACTGAAAGAAAAAATGAGTGGAGACAACGTATGAAGAAAAGAAGAGGTTTCCTCTTATATCTCCTTGTCATCGCCATGCTGCTTACGATGACTTCTCCGGCTGTTTTATTTGCAGCGGAAGTGACAGCCGAGGAGGATACGGAGGAATATGCAGAAGAAATTCCTGAGGCGTATGACTGGACGATAGAAACAAATGAATTAAAAAAATGGCCCAGAGGTCCCAGGGTAGAGGCAGAAGGTGCGACAGTCATGGATCTGGATACCGGTGCATTTCTTTACAGTAAAAATGCAGAAGCTAAAATGTATCCTGCCAGTATTACAAAAATCATGACTATGCTGGTTGCACTTGAGCATATCAGCGATGGAGAATTAGATAAAAAAGTCAAGGCATCCGAAAGTGCACTGACTCCGATTGATTCGGACAGCAGCCAGATCTGGCTGTCGGTGGGCGAGAAGATAACTGTGCGTTCTGCACTGTATGCGATCATGCTTGCTTCTGCAAATGATGCGGCAAATGTGATTGCAGAATATGTGGGTGGTTCGATTGATGTATTCGTACAGATGATGAATGACAAGGCAAAAGAGCTTGGCTGTGTAAATACACATTTTGTAAATCCACATGGCCTTCACAATGAAGATCACTATACTTGTGCTCATGATATGGCGCTGATCGCAAAAGCGGCATTTCAGATACCATTGTTTCGGGAAATTACAAAAACAGTAGAATATAAGATTCCCAAAACAAAATATATGAAAGAGGACCGCTGGCTTGTCAATCACCAGAAAATGCTTTACGAGGATGGTGAGTTCTCTTACAGTGACTGTGATGGCGGAAAAACAGGTTTTACCGATGAAGCCTGGAATACACTGGTAACGTATGCCGACCGCGATGGAAAAACACTGGTGTGTGTGGAACTGAAAGTAAATGGTTCCTGGAAAACGTTTAATGAATCTGCAGAGCTTCTGAATTATGGATTTGACAATTTCCGTCATGAAGAAATGGAAGCCGGTATTCTCAATACAACACTTGGAGAACTGGCCGGTGTATGCAGATTTGGAAAAGCGGCACTTCTGAATCAGAAGGAAATGAACCAGACTGCCATTGAAGGAAGCAATACCGTGATGGTAACGATACCAAACAAATTAAAGACAGGTAAACTGGTGCGCAGTATGACTGGCGGAAATAAAGTGGCATACAGTTATTCCGGATGGGAAGTAGGGGAGGCAACCATTTATTTCAACAATCCTGCGTTTGATGTAAAACAGCTTACCGTATCGGATCATACCATACATGAGAAAACGGATTCGAACAGAGAAACCGATACAGGTACATTACAGCCGACAAAGACCCCGGGAAAACAAAGCATTGAAGAGAAAGTTGATGGATATATGGATAACGTAGCATTTGGATTCCTGAATATATGGACTTTATTCAATAACTGGGTGGAGCAGCACGAGCTGCTGTCAGCAGGCATTGGCATGCTTCTGATCCTGCTTCTGATTCCGCTTCTGGTCGTTGCTTATATAAGAGATAAAAATGCAAGACTGATAAAGAAAGAGCGTGAACAGGATGAAGAGGAACGCAGAAAGATAGAAGAAAGTATTGATAATAAATCCGTTCAGGAGATAGAAGCGGAAATTCGCGCGGAACTGGAAAAAGAAAAACTCATAAAAGAAAAAGAAGAGCAGAAAAAGCGTGAGGCTGAGGCAGAAGAAAAGCGTCTGAAAGAAATGGAAGAGCTGATCGATAAACAAAAAGAACCGCAGACGAAAACATCTGCAGAAACAGAACAACCGGAACAAAAAGAACCGGAAATAAAAGAGGAGGAGCAGGAAAAACATGAACTGGGTAGCACCGATCAAGGATGATACAACACTGGAAAAATTTAAACAGAAATTAAGAGAGGTAGACGACAAATATTATATTTTATTTGAAATCGGAGTTGGCACAGGTATGCAGCTTCAGGAGATCCTGAAATTCCGAAACAAAGATATACGCGGAAAGGACAGCATTGAGGCAAGTATCGGAACAAAAAATATCAAACGTACTTTTCAGATTCCGGAAGAGTTAAAGACAATTATTGAACAGTACACAGAAGGAAAAGATCCGGATGCTTATCTGATCCTTGGACATTCTGGTTCACCGGCAGCACTTTCCAGAGAACAGGCTTACCGTGTGTTTAAGAGTGTGGGAAAAAGTATGGGACTCAATGCCATTGGTGCACAGACCATGCGAAAGACATTTGCATGGAGATATTATAAGGAAACGAATGATATTTATTATATCCAGAATTTGTTAAATCATGCATCTCCTTCGATTACTTATCGTTATATTGGCGAAAAACCAAATGTAGAAGTGGTGCTGAAGAAAATGACACCGGAGGAAAACGAGCGAAGCCGTTATATGCTTTATAAGGATAATTCCGGAAAGAACCGTATTCATGCGTTGACAGAGGAACTGATACATATTGAAAATGAACTTGACAATCCGACCAACAATGACGCCTTCTATGGCAGAGTAGACTGTCTGCTCAATGAGCTGGAAGATTTGATGGACAATTTCAGGCATACAAAATAAATGCAGAGGCATAACGGTTCCGCAGAGTACACGGAGTTGTTATGCAGGAGGACAGATTATGGCAGATTTGTCGCTTCGGCATATCACAAAACGTTATCCAAACGGTTATACGGCTGTAAATGATTTTAATCTGGAGGTAAAAAACGGAGAATTTGTCATTCTTACCGGAAAAAAGGGATGCGGAAAATCGACGGTTCTTCGTATGATTGCAGGAGCAGAGGATGTTACCAGTGGAGAGATTGAACTGGACGGAAAGATCATTAATGAAATGAAACCCCAAAATAGAGAAATCGCTATGGTTTTTCAATATTATAAATTATATCCTCGCATGACAGTGTATGATAATCTTGCCTTTGGACTGAGGCTGCGAAAGGTTTCTGAAGAGCAGATAGAAGCAGATGTAAAAGAAACCGCTGATCTTCTGGGATTAGAAGAGCTTTTGACCCGCAAACTGAAAGTGCTTTCCGAAGGACAGAAGAGACGCGTATCTCTTGGACGGGCCGTTATTCGTAAACCGCAGTTATTTTTATTTGATGAGCCTTTGGAAGGTCTGGATGAAAAAATACAGATCCAGATCCGCACAGAAATCGAAAAACTTCATGAAAGACTTGGTGCAACGATTCTCTATGCCGCGCATGATAAGGCAGAGGCAGAGAAGTTTGACACCGAAAAGAATCGCATCTTGCTTTTTTAGCTGGATGCGATTATACTTTAACCATGCGGGTAAAAGACAGAATATAACCCGTTTCGTGAATAAGATTTCAATTTTCAGGAGGTAGAACATGGTCAAGTTATATAACGGCGGGGTTTATCTGGTAAACGGCACCGAGATCGTGGAAGATAACCATGAAACAGAAGCAATACTGAAACAGAAAATGGGCGATGGTGTTCCTTCAAAAGCAGAAGCAGCGAAGAATACAATCGCTTATAATATATTACAGGAACATAACACATCCGGTAATATGGATAAATTAAAGATCAAGTTTGACAAACTGACATCCCACGATATCACTTTCGTAGGAATCATCCAGACGGCCAGAGCATCAGGACTGGAGAAATTTCCGATTCCTTATGTGCTGACAAACTGCCACAACAGCCTCTGTGCAGTCGGCGGAACAATCAACGAAGACGACCATATGTTTGGACTTACCTGTGCAAAGAAATATGGCGGAATTTATGTACCGCCTCATCAGGCAGTTATCCATCAGTTTGCAAGAGAAATGCTGGCAGGCGGCGGAAAGATGATCCTTGGATCTGACTCCCACACACGTTACGGTGCACTGGGAACCATGGCAATGGGTGAAGGTGGACCGGAGCTTGTAAAACAACTGCTTTCTAAGACTTATGATATCAATATGCCGGGTGTTGTAGCGATTTATCTGGACGGCGAGCCGATGAAAGGTGTCGGTCCTCAGGACGTTGCACTGGCGATCATCGGGGCTGTCTTTGAAAATGGCTATGTAAAGAATAAAGTTATGGAATTTGTCGGACCGGGCGTAGAGAAATTAAGTGCAGATTTCCGTATCGGCGTGGACGTTATGACAACTGAGACGACATGCCTGTCTTCCGTCTGGAGAACCGATGACGGCAAGATCAGTGATTTCTATGATATCCATGGCAGAAGCGAAGATTACAAAGCACTGAAGCCGGGTGCAGTTACCTACTACGACGGCATGGTTTATGTAAACTTAAGCGAGATCCGTCCGATGATCGCAATGCCGTTCCACCCAAGCAATACATACACCATCGACGAGCTGAATGCAAACCTGATGGATATTCTGGACGATGTAGAGCAGAAGGCAAAAGTCAGCCTTGGCGGAGCAGTAGAATATTCACTGAAAGATAAAGTCCACAATGGCAAACTCTATGTAGAACAGGGAATCATCGCAGGATGTGCAGGCGGCGGATTTGAAAATATCTGTGCAGCAGCCGATATCCTGAAGGGTTCCAACATCGGAGCAGATGCCTTTACCTTAAGTGTATATCCGGCAAGTACACCGATCTATGTAGAACTGGCAAGAAACGGCAGACTGGCAGATCTGATGGCGGCAGGTGCGATCGTGAAAACAGCATTCTGCGGACCATGTTTCGGAGCAGGTGATACACCGGCAAACAATGCACTGAGTATCCGTCACTCCACACGTAACTTCCCGAACCGTGAAGGAAGCAAACTGCAGAATGGTCAGATCTCTTCCGTAGCACTGATGGATGCACGTTCCATAGCAGCGACCGCAGCAAATAAAGGATATCTGACCGCAGCTACCGATGTAGACGTAGATTTCAGCAATCCGAAATATTACTTCGACAGCTCCATTTATGCAAACCGCGTATTTGACAGCAAGGGCGTGGCAGATCCGGATCAGGAGATCCAGTTTGGCCCGAACATCAAAGACTGGCCGGAAATGGCACCGCTGGCAGACAATATGGTGCTGAAAGTCGTATCTGAGATCCACGATCCGGTTACTACAACCGACGAACTGATTCCATCCGGAGAGACATCTTCCTACCGTTCCAATCCGCTTGGACTGGCAGAGTTTGCACTTTCCAGAAAAGATCCGGCATACGTAGGCCGTGCAAAAGAAGTACAGAAAGCAGAAAAGGCTCGTGAAGCAGGCAGTTGTCCATGTGAAACCTTTGGCGAACTCAAACCGGTATGGGATGAGATCAAAAAAGTATATCCGGATATGAACAGCAAGAATACTTGCATTGGAAGCACGATCTTTGCTGTAAAACCAGGAGACGGTTCTGCACGTGAGCAGGCTGCATCCTGCCAGAAAGTACTGGGCGGCTGGGCAAACATCGCAAACGAATATGCGACAAAGAGATATCGCTCCAACCTGATCAACTGGGGTATGCTGCCATTTATCATCGATAAAGGTGAGCTTCCATTTGCAAACGGCGATTACCTGTTTATCCCGAACGTAAAACAGGCAGTCAAAGATAAAGCAAAAGAAATGAAAGCTTACGTTGTCGGAGATGGATTAAAAGAAATTACCCTGAAAATGGATGAACTGACCGATGATGAGAGAACCATTATCCTCAAAGGATGTCTGATCAACTACTACAGAGATTCCTCTGAAGAATAAAAGACTCTGTTAAAAGATAATCATAAAACGATATTGAATGGGACGGCAGATTTTAAATTTGCCGTCCTTTTTTATAAAAAATTTTGCATCATTGCAACCTTTTACCGGTGGAGAGCATCTAACCTACAGAAAATGCAGGACAGAAAAACAATCCGGCATAGAACCTGGGAGGTGATAAAACATGAGCAGCGAAGCGTGGCTGATACGGAAAGCAAAAAAAGGCGATACAAAAGCTTACGGAGAACTGATACAGCTCCATAAAGACTATTTTTACCGCAATGCATTCTGCTATGTGAAAAATGTAGATCTGGCGGGGGATGTCTTTCAGGAAGCCGTTACTATCGGGATGCTTTCCATCAAAGATCTGAAAAAGCCGAGTTATTTCCGCACATGGATGACACGCATCATTTATAATTGTGCAAACGAAATGTATCGGAAAGCGGAGAAAGAGATCGGGAATCTGGACGTGGAGATACGGGACAGGGAAGAAGAGAACGGCACAGTAAGCCGGGAGGAGATTATGGATCTGCACAATGCAGTCGAGTCTCTCGAGGAACCGTATCGAACCATCATAAAACAAAAATATTTCGAAGATAAGAAAATTTCCGAAATTGCAGCTTACACGGGAAGGGCAGAAGGGACCATCAAATCAGATCTTTGCAGAGCAAAAAGAAAACTAAAACTGATCTTAGAAGAAGGGTAGGGGATTTGTAATGATGAACAGAAAAAATCAGAAGAAAGAAACATTTGAATACATAGAAAATCCGGAACAGATGAAAGGCTTTTATGAGATTCCGGTGCCGGATGATCTGGATCAGCGAATTCAGGCAGGCATTGAAAAAGGGAAAAAGAGACGCAAAAAAACATTGTTCCGAAGAACAGCAAAAGCCGGAATGGGAATGGCAGCAGCAGTGGCACTGGCATCGGTGTTATGTATTTCCAATCCATCCTTTGCAGCAAAAATGCCGGTGATTGGACATATTTTTGAACAGGTAGAAAATAACATCAGCGTAAAAGGAGATTTCAGCCAGGTCGCAGAAACACTGGCTCAGTCTGAAAATGTCGCAGATCAGAACACAGACAAGACAGTAAAAAATGCAGACAGCAAAAATGGCAATGCAGGAAGTGATGATGATTCGGAAGTTCCGGCAGATGGAGCCTATACAAAGACATCCAATGGAATAACTGTGACGTTGTCCGAGGTTTATTATAACAAAAATGCCATGTACATTGCCATGAGTCTTTACAGTGAAGAGCCATTTCCGGAAGATATAAAAATTAAGGATAATATCAAAGACTATATTCTGGATTCTGACCAGGCAGCCATCAGTGGAGAGAATACCTTCAGCTTCATGTCGGATGAGAAAGCATTCCTGTTCAATTATATGGAAGGAAAATTTGTGGACGATCATACCTTTGCCGGTGTGCTGCGGGTAGATTTAAGTTCTCTGAAGACAGAACCGGCCGATACTTTTACCTGCCATATGGAACTGGATTCCATTCGCTTTGACAATATAAACTTCACAGTTGCGGATGAGAAGATTTATGAAGGAAACTGGGAATTTGATCTGGATGTCAGACTGGATACCAAAGATACGCAGACCGTGGAAGTGAACGAAGTCAATGATGACGGAATCGGACTGGAAAAAGTTGTGAAAACCAGATACGAACTGCGAGTATATCCGAAAGACAAAAGCGAGACAGACGGCAAATACTATTTTGCAGAAGTCTTTGACGCAAACGGAGAACGCATGGACTACGCCGGAGATATCACCGACTGCCGCCAGACCTACGGATACGATACCTCGAAAGTCAATATTTATCTCTGCGATGAAGATGAATATATGAACGAACTGAAAGGGTATTATTTCTCTGAAGATTACGAAGAAAAGAAAAAGACCAAAACGTATGAAGAATATATAGCGGAGCATGCTGTGTATCATAAAGAGATAACGTTTGATAAATAAGAAGTTGTCAGTGGTTTCCTGCTTGATCCGTGCATCGATTTCCGCCATTCGCGAAAACTCGCCGCCTTGCGCCTCAGACAATCGCTCGGTGGCGGAAATTAGCACAGATCTCGCTACGGAAGCCCGCTCTGTATTATCTCCCTCGTTGATGTTTATTGTCAGCACTTCCAGTGAATAAATTATTTGAAAATTATATAAAATAAATACAATTATCAAAGAATAAATGTCTAAATATTTAGAAAATAAAATAATTAAATAAAAATATAAAAATAGTGTTGACAAAAGAAAGGCGGTGTGCTATTATAATGACAACAACAAAGAAAGCCAAAGACAAATAAAAAACTACCTGTTAAGAGACGAGAAATCTTGGCAGAATAGAAAGAAAGTCAGAGGCAGGGTTGTAAAAGGAACTGAATAACACGTAAGAACAGAAAGTAGAGGTCAAGTCCAATGGATGTGTCAGAAATAACAACTGTTCAATATAGACGTGGTATGGCTGATGTTTCCTGCGATAACAACCTTTAACGATATAATTTCAGAAAAGATCGAATTTATAACAGATAATCGGAGATGGAAAAATCTGGAAGATATGGTTAAAGAGTAACGAAACAGCCACTATATTGAAGGATTACCACATTATTCAAAGGTTTTTGGATTATGTGTAAAGGAACATAATCTGAAAAATATAAGTATTTTATATATTATTCTCAGATATGATTTTAGCAGAACAGTCGGTTTACTTTCATACAGTCGAAAGGAAAAGATCACATTTGAAGAAGAAATATATAGAAGAACATATAGAAAATAGATATTCGGAAAAAGATATTTGAAACTTTGAGTTAAATGAAAGAAACAGATATTATATATCGACTATAATATTTTATATAAATAGCAGGAAACTTTGAATAGAATCCTCCGATTACATTTTAATAAAAATTAAATACAGAAAATAGCAGGAAGCCATTATGAAAGTAGTGGCTTCCTTTTCGCTATCATATAGCTGGAAAGAACTGGAAATCCCACGGTTTGACAATGCATTTTTGGTGTAGTATACTTGAAAATCATGAGAAGAATAACAGGCATTTAAATATATGAGGTGAAACAGTGGACAAATACGAATATAACCTTAAATTGGAAGAGATAACAAGACTGGTGGATCAGGGATACTATGAAGATGCAATGGATATTGTAGATACGATTGACTGGAGACGTGTGCGGAACGTCAGGACGCTTTGCATGGTAAGCGAGATTTATGAAGAGAATGGCAGACTGGAGGACAGTAAAGATCTTTTGATGCGTGCATATCGCAAATCTCAGGCAGTAAGAAGTATTTTATTCCGTCTGACTGAAATTTCTGTTAAGTTAAGAGATTTTGATGATGCGGCAGAGTTTTACAGTGAATTTGTCAATGTTGCACCAAATGATAACTCGCGTTATCTGCTGAAATATATGATCTATCGTGGAAGAGGTGCTGCGATTGAAGATCAGATAGAGATTCTTGAGGAGTACAATCAGAAAGAATATACAGAAAAATATGCCTATGAACTGGCAAAATTATATTACCGTGCAGATCAGAAAACAAAATGTGTGGATGCATGTGACGATCTGGTATTGTGGTTCCGTCAGGGAAAATATGTAATCCGTGCACTGGAACTGAAGCAGAAGGTTACAGATCTGACACCGGTCCAGCAGGCGATTTATGACAATCGTAATGAAGCTACCATGCCGAAAGCGGAGATGGTAGAGACGGTGGCACCGGATCTGGAAAAAGCGATTCTGGAGAATATGCCGGAGTCTACAAAAGAAGTACTGACGGATGATGTGATTTCAGTAACAGAGAAAGAAATTGCACAGAGTGTGGCAGAACATGCAGCGGCAAATGCAAGAGAAGAAGAGGAAAGCCGTTTGCAGAGTTATGAAAGTACGATTCCGGAAATACAGGCCGGTGAAGAGAATGATCTACAGCAGGATGTACAGGCTCATCCAGTTGATACGACAGTGCCAGCAAAGCCGCAGAAAACAGGAAAAGATTATGGATTTAATACAGCGGATCTGCAGGCAGAACTTGCAAAGAGTATGCGTGATATTGTAGCGGGTATTCAGAGAAAAACAGATGACAGTGATATTATAGAACCGGTAAATGATGTGACCGAGCAGGAAAAGAATATGCCTGCGCCAGAACCGGAAAAAGTGCTGAAAACAAATAATATCGATGATATTCTGCTCTCAATGAGTGCGGCACAAAAAGAAGCAGCGATTGCGGCAGTGTTCCATACGAACAGCAAAATTGAAAAAGGGCCGGAAGAAGTTGGGAGATTAAAAACAGAAGCAGCAAAACCGGAGTCAGTTCCGGAGCAGGAAGTAGTCGAAGAACCAGAAGCGAAGCCGGTAGCGGAAGCAGTAGAAGAACCAGAAGCGAAGCCGGTAACGGAAGCAGTAGAAGAGCCGGCTTCAGAGCCAGCAGCAAAAGCAGAGCCGGTAAAAGCGAACGAAGAAAAAGCAGCAGAAGATTTCGGAAAAACCAAAAATATTTCAAAAGCGATTAAAGAGGAAGAAGTTCCTGCACCAGAGCCGGAAAGAATCCCGACAGATCTGACAGAGGAGCAGAAGTATACGTTTTCTTATTTTTCAACAGTTGGTGGTCTGCGCCAGCAGGTTGCAGCCGCACTGTATATGGTAATGAAAAAAATGAACACGATGGATCAGACTTCGAGAACCGGAAATCTGATCATTCTGGGAGCTGAGGGAAGCGGAAAATCTACTCTGGGTATTCGTTTTGCAAAAACGATCAGCGAAGAGAAAGGAGAAGAATCTGCGAAAATCGCGAAGATTTATGCAGAAGATTTTAATAAAAAAGATATTCCTTCTACGGTAGCAAAGATTGCAGGCGGAACATTGATTATTGAAGAAGCAGGAGATCTGGACGATGCGGTCGTAGAGCAGCTTTCGAAAGCAATGGAATTTCGTACGGATGCACTGCTGGTTATTCTGGAAGATGAGAAGAAATACCTCAAGGAACTGTTTGACAAGCATCCGGGTTTTGCGGAAAAATTCACAAACGAAATTGTAATTCCTGTATTTACCAATGATGAACTTGTTGGATTTGGACGGGCATATGCTTATGATGAGGATTACACGATTGATGAAGATGCAGTGGCAGCATTGTATGAGAGAATCGGAGAACTTCAGGAAGATGGAAGACCTGTTACCATTATCGATGTAAAAGAAATTGTAGATCAGGCAATCAGAAAATCAGAAAAAATCGGATTCCGAAAACTGAGCATGGTGCTTTCCAGGAAACGATATGATCAGGATGACCGCGTTATCCTGTATGAAAAAGATTTCAGATAAAATAAGAAGACCATACATAGGAGCAGAAATCGCTTTATGTATGGTCTTTTTCGATGAGGTCAGAAGGTTTTATTTTTCTGAGCCTGTAAGAACATCCGGCATATAAAACAATGCAGGATGTTCGTTGGGAGGGGTTAACGTATTCTCTGTTTGATCATAGGGCCAATGATCATTGCAATTACCATCTTTATCAGGTCGGCTGGAATGAATGGAACAACACACACGGCAAGGGCTGCACCAACCGTATAATTTGCGGTAATACAGAACCATGCGGTTCCAAAAGCATAGCATACGATTGTTCCGATGATCATACCAAGCAGTTGCAGCAAACGGTTATGACAATTGTCGATCACCAGACCGGCAATCACTGCCATGGCAATAAAGCCAATGATATAACCGCCGGTAGGACCGGCTAATTTGCCAAGTCCTCCTGTGAAACCGGAGAATACCGGGACACCGACCAGACCGATCAGAAGATAGACCAGATAACTGATCGTCCCCCGTTTCCAGCCAAGCAGATATAAAGAAAGATAAATTGCCAGATTTGTAAAAGAGATTGGAACAGGACCAATCGGAATCGACAGCGGAGCCAGGATACAGGTAACAGCTGTCATCAGTGCGGTGACTGTCATTTCATAAGTTTTGCTGTGCTGCGGTGCAGCAGTTTTGGCAGCATTCATAGTAAAAGATTCTCCTTTGATATAGTATTATGATTTCACAAATACGAAGCATAAAAAATAGTTTTCATTTGTCTGGATGTGTATCTGTATCATCAGGCAGATTCGATTTCGTAAGTAAACCCGGCATCAAGGATTGTCTGGATGGTATCCTGGATACCCTGACCACTTTCTGTCAGATAACCGGAAGCAAAAATGGAATCGACTACACTGAGCAGTTTCTTTTCTTCGCCTTTAAAATAGATCTCTCTGCCGGCTGCACAGCGGATGTCTGACTTTGGTACGAGCAGTCTTGCAAGGCAGAGGACTTTCATACAATATTCCGTTGTCAGCCCGGAAATATCTGCATCACCAAGCGGTGTACCCTTGATCGGCAGCAGAAAATTGATCGGCAGAGCCTCCGGCTGGATCTCGCGCAGCTCCAGAAGCATATCCACGACATCCTCTTTGCTCTCGCCCATACCGATAATGCCGCCGCTGCAGATTTCAAATCCCAGTCCCTGAAGCATGTGGATATTTGCTACACGCTGCTCAAACGTATGGGTCGTGCAGATATTGTGGTAATAAGCACGGCTGCTGTTCAGGTTGTGGTTGATACGGTCAAGGCCGGCATCTTTGAGCATTTTCGCCTGCTTTTCTGTCAAAAAGCCGATGGAACAGCAAAGATGTGTTCCCTGCTCTTTCATTTTGCGGATGCGGCTGGCAAGTTCTTCAATATCGGCATCGGTAAATTTCATACCACTAAGGCCAATGCAGTGTCTGGATAAATGATGCTCATTTACAAAATCATTGTCGTGGTAGAGCTTTTCCTCGTCCACCCACTTGTATTTATCAATCTCCGCTTTGGAACGGCAGGATTGGGCGCAGTAGGCACAATCCTGAGAACAGTTGCCGCTGCGGGCATTGGTCAGAATATGAATACTGACGCGATTGCCCTTGTATTTCCGGCGAAGTCCTTCCGCACGGGCAATCAGATCGTTAAGTTTGTCATTCGGTGTATTCAGGATGGCGATGGCATCCTCACGGGAGAGGATCGGATCATCCTGATTATAAAAATTCGGGTTCATAATGTTATTTACCTTCCTTGTAAATTGCTGGTAACAATGTAGCATGAGAAAAAAAGATTGTCAACCAGAAAATAAAAATGGTTAACAATCTTTTGCGTAGAAATAAATATGATTAGAAATCAACATAAAAAAGCGGAGTGCCATAATTTATGAGTGAATCCATGTATCAATAGATTCGATAGAAACATGAAGTATTTCAGCAATTTCAGAAGAATTCATATTTCTTGCAGCAAGAGCGATAGCAGCATCCTTTTTGGCGGTATTGCTGCCGTTGGTAAATCCATCAGCTACACCGGCTTCATATTCAGCTTTTCTGAGTTTGCGTTCTTCCTCTTCCTTGTCATATTCAAATATACTCATAGAGATCACCTCAGCTTTATTTGCACGAAGAAATTTGGAAAGAATGTTATTACGGATACATTCATCAACTGCCAGCTTCACTGCTTCATTCAATTCCAATTCCTTCGCATATTCACGTACACATTTTACATACTGTGCATATTCTCTTAAAGTCTGGCATTGCTCCATCAGCTCTTTATTGTGCCTTTCATTGATGTTTAATGTCAGGACTTCCAGGTCCAGTTTCGGTTCACCGGACAGATTTTCAAAAGCCTCTGACAAATGGTTTACCCAATGATCTTTCTTTTTTTCAGTTCCATTATAAAATACGATAAACTGCGGTGCTGGAATTTTCAGAAGGACTGAAGAATAAAGGGATTTATGATCTGCTAACTTCTGATATTCGCTGGAAATATAAAATAAATCCCGCAATGGCATATTTGGATTATAAGTAGGCTGATGTTCATATAGAAACAAGTCAGTACCAATAATAAAAGCCAGATCATTTTTCATTCCCATATAAATGGCATTTTCTAATGTAACAATCTCCAGCATTTCCGGGTTATCGTAATGAGAACCACTGACTGCATTATAAAGCGATAATAAATTCTTTCGGTCAGAAAACAACATACGAAATACGGTATCTTTGTAGTTGCGATTTGCAGTCGACTGTTCTTTTTGCACCATAGGCGATACCTCCTTTTAGCAGGAGTGTATAAAAGTGCATGGCTAAGTGAACTATCTTATCACAGCTTGAAACTCCTGCTTTTTAAATTCATTTGTCTGGTTGAAAAGCATGAATTTCTGAAATGTGAATTAGATAATATATAGATGACATAATGCCAGGAAAATTAAGAAATATGCTTTGAATATATCTTAACATAAAACTCTTTTTATTTCAATATAATTTAAAAAATAAAATAAATATTACATAAATAATAAGATGCAAACAAGCGTTTTGTAAACGACCAGGATTCTTTTCATCTGGCACTTGCACGAGTGTGGGTAAAATGTTATCTTAATTGGAGAAGAAATAAGGAGATAAATAATAAATGAAGCAATGTATGGATTCGGAAAATTTGCACAGACGTTTAAAAAAGATCATCGGTCAGGTTCAGGCGATCGATCGTATGATTGATGAGGATATTCCATGTGAAGACATTCTCTCGCAGATCAATGCTGCCAAATCAGCACTGCACAAAGCAAGTCAGGTAGTCCTGGAAGGACACATTCAGCATTACGTACGTGATGGCATTGAGCATGGCGATGCAGATAAAACGATTGCAAATTTTACGAAAGCAGTAGAGCGTTTTGCAAATATGAACTGATGCATAGGAGAATATATGCTACCAGGGGCAAAAAAATTTTTGTCCCCAATATCATGTTATGAATAAAGAATGACTGTTGATAAAATTTATCAAAAAGCAGTCGTTCTTTTTCTTTTCTTTACTTGACAACTAATACCCCTATAGGTATAGCATAGACAGCATATACATATACCCATATGGGTATCAAAGGAGGCTATTCAAGTGGAAAAATTAGAAGAATTTCTGGAATGGGGAGGCACAAAGAAGGACATTACCTGTCTGGTTCTTTCGGGCATTGCACTGGCGGCGAGCATTGCAAAGATCCAGGTTTTTGGAGTGGATGTGGCATGGCTGGCAATCCTTCTGTGCGGGACCCCGATCATACTGGAAGCAATCATCGGGCTGGTTACAGAATTTGACATCAAGGCGGATGTGCTGGTTTCACTGGCTCTGATCGCATCGGTGATCATCGGTGAGATCTTTGCGGCAGGAGAGGTCGCATTTATCATGCAGCTTGGCGGTCTGCTGGAGGATCTGACCGTTGCGAAAGCGAGAGCCGGCATTGAAAAACTGGTGCATTTAACACCGCGGACGGAGAGAGTATTAAAAGACGGAGCGGAGACGGTCATTCCGGCAGAGCAGGTAAAAGTCGGAGATATCCTGCGTGTTCTTCCGGGTGAAACGATCGCAGTGGACGGTGTGATCCTGTCCGGTCAGACTTCGATCAATCAGGCGGTTATGACAGGAGAATCCACGGTTTTCTGGTTCGGTTTTGGTTATCATCAATTTTGCATTTCTGTTTGCAAAGCTTCTGCTACAATGCTATCATAGAAAAAGAGAATTATATAGAAATCAGGAGATAAAACAAATGGAATTATGGGATATATACGATGTAAACAAAAAACCGACCGGCCGTACGATGAAGAGAAATGACTGGTGTCTCAAAGACGGAGAATATCATCTGACGGTTCTGGGTGTTGTGGCAAGACCGGACGGTACTTTTCTGATCACAAAGCGTGTGATGACCAAAGCCTGGGCACCTGGATGTTGGGAAGTTTCCGGAGGTGCTACACAGGCAGGGGAAGCTTCTTACGAGGCGGTTCTTCGGGAGGTGGAGGAAGAGACCGGACTGGATGCACGGAACGCACAGGGCGGTTATTTATTTACCTATAAAAGAGAAAACCCAGGCGAAGGCGACAATTATTTTGTTGATGTCTATCGTTTTGTGATGGATATTGATGATGCAGATCTGAAACTTCAGACAGAAGAGACCGATGGATATATGTTTGCGACAAAAAAACAGATTGAAGCATTTGCTGCAGAGGGTAAATTTTTGCATTACGACAGTATTAGAAAGGCTTTTGAAATTTGAAAAAAAAGATTGAAAATAAGAAACCGGACTGGAGAAAATATTTGCTTTATACCTTGTCAGCAGCAATGCTGACAGCACCGCTTTTTGTACCTGGAATGGTACGGGCAGCAGAACCGGAAAGTGAGTACGAAAAAGAGGGTGGGCAGGACAAAGAAGAATCAAAAAGGCCGGTGTCATGGGAGTTTAAAGAGGGGGTTCTGACGGTGTCCGGAGAAGGTGAAATGCTGGATTATTCCGGAACAGAAGAAGTTCCATGGATTGCAGTAAGGGATTCTGTAAGAAAAATTGTAATAGAAGAGGGAATTACTTCCATTGGAAAGCAGAGTTTTTCGAATTTTGAAAATCTTGAGGAAGTTGTATTTCCGGAAACATTGAAAATAATCGGAAATGGTGCGTTTTTTGAATGCAGCAGTCTTGCACAGGTCATTCTGCCGGAAAGTGTGGAAAGGCTTGGCGCCGGAGCTTTTGCAGGCTGCCGTTCTCTGGCTTCTTTTTCCGGAAAAGGTGTTGTTATTTTTGAAAATTTTGTATTTGAAAGAACGGCGCTGACTTCTTTTGAAATTCCGGAAAAGACAACGAAGGTCAGTGCACTGACCTTTCTTGGGACACCGGTTGGAGAATACACGGTACAGTCCGCTAACACAGAATTCTCTGCAAAAGATGGTGTGTTGTTTAACGCAGATAGAAGTAAACTGGAGATTTATCCTGCAGAAAAAGAAGAAAAAGGTTATCAGATTCCAGAGGGATGTACCGAGATCGGGCGCTATGCTTTCCGGGATGTCAAAAACCTTAAGAGTATCGATCTGACAGGAGTTGTCTCACTTGAGGAAGGGGCATTTTACGGAGCTTCGCTCTCCGGCAAACTGATCCTTCCGGACAGTCTGACAAAACTGGAAGGCGGTTTTCTTTTTGAAAACTGTACAGAACTTACATCGGTAGATTTTGGAAAGGGACTTGAAGAAACCAGTTATCGCATGTTTGAAAACTGTACGGCGATAAAACAGATCAATGCAGGAAATCATCTGAAAAAAATCGCGGCAAGAACCTTTACAGGCTGCGATGCACTTACAGAAGTAAAGCTTCCGCAGTCCATAACCTGGGCAGATGAGCATGCATTTCCGGATACTGCGAAGGTAACGTGTGAAAATACAGAACTGGTTCGTTTCGGGAAAAATGGTTTTCACTATGCCGAGCAGGTTTCTGTTCTTGGAACAAGAGATTATCAGATGACATTTCAGGTTTTGAGTCTTGTGAATGAAGAAAGAAAGAAGCAGGGACTTTCACCAGTCAATATGGATGCCGGACTGCTGCAGTCAGCTATGAAAAGGGCAGAAGAACTGTCACTGTTGTTTTCACATACAAGACCGGATGGAACAAGCTGTTTTTCAGTGAATCAGGATATGGCGGCAGAAAATATTGCAATTGGGAGTACAAATGCAGTTGAAGTTATGAAAATGTGGATGGCTTCGACAGAGCAACGGGAAAATATTCTGAAAAAGGATATTCACAGTATTGGCATTGGATGTTTTTTTGTAAATGGCAGTTATATGTGGACGCAGCTTTTTTCAGAGAAAAGCATTACCGGAAACTGTGTACAGCCGGCAAATGCGAACACAACACCACGTATGGAACTTTTAGCGGATCCTTTTGCGGAAGCGGCAGACCTTGCAGAGAGTATGGTTGGTACTTCTGAAAAATATAAATACAAGGCAAAGATTCGTCTGATGGGAGGACTGCGCGTGGGGGATGCAAAACAGGCAGCGTTTTGTATTGTAAATCCGGGATTTTCGGCATTTTCCGTTCCTGTTTACACAAACATTACCTGGAGTTCCGGCGATTCTTCCGTGGCTTTAGCAGATACATCCGGTAAAATGATCGGATTAAAAACAGGAAATACCATAATACAGGCAAAGACAAAATATTATTCAGCAAGCATGGCACTTACGGTGGCAGAAGCAAGGAAAGATACGGACGATGAAGAAGAGAAGCCAGATCCTGTTCCGGCACAGAAAAATAAAATTCTTCGTATTGGCGGGGCAAAGTACAAAGTTACGACTGCTGCGGCAAAGAAAAGAGAAGTACGTTATATGAAGCCAATAAAACGCAAAAAAGTGATCCGGATCCCGGCATCGATCAAGGTCAAAGGTATTATGTACAAGGTAACTTCTATAGCACCGAGGGCTTTTAAAGGAAATAAAAAAGTAACAAGTGTGACTATCGCAGGTTCGATAGAGCGAATCGGAAAGAGGGCATTTTATAACTGTCCGAATCTTAAAAAGATCATCATACGCACAAAAAGACTGAAGAAAAAAAGAATAGGTGCGCAGGCATTTGCAAAGCTTTCGAAAAAAACGGTGATTTACGTACCAAAACGAAAGCGGAAAGCATATAAAAAACTGCTGAAAGCAAGAGGAGCCGCAAAAGCGAAGATAAAGTAAGAGAAAAGGAGACTATTTATGCATTGGAGAAAAGTATTACTTTGGACATTATCGGCAGCAATATTGACAGCACCTGTTTATCTGTCAGGAATAAATGTAACAGCAGCACCGATTATGCAGGAAAATAAGACAGAAGCAGACAAGATAAAAGAAGAGAAAAAAGAGCCGGTTTCCGGATATGAAGAAGAATTTCAGAAAAATAATGAAAAAGTTTCGGAAACAATGAAAAATAAAAAAGTTTCACGGACAGCACAAAATGAAAGCTGTGGTGAAACAGCTACATGGGCATTGGACAATGGAGTGCTGACAATTTCAGGAACCGGTGCAATCGCAGATTATTCGGATACTTCTGAGATTCCATGGAAAGACCAGAAAAAAACAATTACAAAGATCGTGATTGAAAATGGAATTACAGAGATAGGAATACAGGCTTTCTATGATTGTACAAATGTGACAGAAGTCGTATTTCCTGATACACTGACAACGATAAAAAGAGGAGCATTTTTTCAGTGTTACAGTCTGGAAGCAGCTATTCTGCCAGATGGCGTCACGACTTTGGAGCAGGGAGCTTTTGCAAAATGCAGCTCGATGATGCAATATTCCGGAAAAGGTGTGACTTCTTATGGACGGTTTGTATTTCAGGATACGGCACTTACTTCGTTTGAAATTCCAAAAGGCGTGACGGATATCGAATCACTGGTCTTTTTAAATTGCGGCATCGAAGAGTATACTCTGGCAGAAGGAAATGAGACTTATATGGTAAAAGATGGTATACTGTTCAGCAAATCAGGTGATGAGCTGGTTATTTATCCGGCAGAAAAGAAGGACGAAACGTATCAGATTCCGGAAGGATGCACGAAAATCGCAGATTATGCATTCCGGGGCGTGAGCCGTCTGAAAACTGTGGATTTAGGAAAAATTACCACACTTGGAGAAGGAGCTTTTTACAGTGCATCGCTTACCGGAGAACTGATTCTGCCGGACAGTCTGACTACACTGGAGGGCGATTTTACATTTGAAGCGTGTCGGGGACTTACATCTGTAAAATTCGGAAACGGTCTGAAGCAGACGGTATATCGTATGTTTGAAGATTGCAGCGGATTGACTGCGATTGATTTTGGGGATGCGCTGGATTATCTGGAGATGCGAACTTTTTTAGGATGCAACAGTCTGAAGGAAGTGATACTCCCGGATCGAATGACAGACTGGGGCGGTTCTGTTTTTAACAGTTGTAAGAGTCTGGTCACCTTTCGGGCAGAGAATCTTAAAGAAGTGGGTTATGCAGATTTTGCCCAGTGTTATGATCTGGAGCATGTTTATCTTGGAAAAGTAGAGAAGATCAATCGACAGGCATTTACTTATTGCAGGAGCCTGGAAGAGATCACACTGCCGGCGACAACGCAGTGGGTCGATGAAAATGCATTTCCACAGGGCGTAAAAATCACCTGCGAAAATAAAGAACTGATTCCGTTTGGAAATAACGGACTTCATCGTGCAGAGTATGTTTCCATCAGCGGAACAAGAGATTATCAGAAGGCTTATGAAGTACTTGCACTTGTCAATGCAGAGAGGAAAAAAGCAGGACTTGGAGAATTAAAAATGGAAGAAAGTCTGCTGGATACGGCTATGGTGCGTGCGGAGGAACAGGCAGTATTGTTTTCCCATACAAGACCAAATGGGACAAGCTGTTTCTCTGCAAATGCGAAAATGGTGGCAGAAAATGTAGCAATCGGAAGCACGACATCGGACGGTGTTATGGATCAGTGGATGAATTCCAGCGGACATAAAGCAAATATTCTGCTTGAAAAGGCAAATACCATCGGAATCGGATGTTACTATATTGACGGTGGTTATACCTGGGTTCAGGTATTTTCTGATGAAACGGCTGATGCAGACTGTACAAAACCGGCAAATAAAGATACGACAGCAGTGATCGAGATTCCGGGTGAAACGTTCAGTGAAGCAGCCAATACGCCAGGAATTATCTGGGGCGGTTCGGAAAAATATACGTATGAACTGGCAGTACAGGCAAATTCAAGAATGAAATTAAATGAGACGCAGAATGCAGAAGTAAAGCTGGTCAATCCGGGATTCAAATATTTTGTTATTTCTTTTAAACAGGATGGAATTATCTGGAGTTCTGATAATCCGTCCATCGCATCTGTGGATGCAAACGGAAAAATTACGGCAAATGGAAATGGAACGGCTGTGATTTCTGCAAAGACGAAATATTATACCGGAACTCTGAAAATACAGGTTGGAGAAACCGGCGGTTCCGGAAGTGATAATGGAAACACACAGCCGGAGGATTCCCAGACAAAACCGCAGCAGACCATAAAAGTAGGCAAGCCGTCCATCAAATTAACGAGATCCAAAGCGAAGATCCAGGTTCAGTTTAAAAAGGTAAAAAATGCGAAGAAATACCAGATCCAGTATGCGGCCAACAAACAGTTTAAGAAAGCAAAAACAAAGACGACCACAAAACTGAAATATACGATCAAAGGATTAAAGAAAAATAAGAAATACTATATTCGTGTGCGTGGTGTAAACGGAACAACAAAAGGAAGATGGTCCGCAGTAAAAAAGAAATGATAAAGTAATATGAGCAGTAAAGAAGGAAGGTTTTTGTTTTGAAAAACAGTAAATATGAAATTGATATGTGCAATGGAAGTATCATGGACAAATTGATTTCGTTTTCACTCCCACTGATGTTATCCGGTATTCTGCAATTGATGTTCAATGCAGTGGATATCATCGTGGTGGGAAGATTCAGCGGAAAACAGGCATTGGCGGCGGTGGGTTCAACCACCGCCCTGATCAATGTTTTCACCAATCTTTTTATCGGTATTTCACTTGGGGCAAATGTACTGGCGGCAAGGTTTTACGCGATGGGCAAGTCAAAAGAGATGTCGGAGACGGTACATACTTCGATCACGCTGGCGATGGTCAGCGGTGTGATCATGGCGTTTGTCGGTGTTCTGTTTGCGAGGGGTGCACTGGAACTGATGGGTACGCCGGACGATGTCATTGACAAGTCTGCGCTGTATATGAGAATTTATTTTATGGGCATGCCGTTTTTCATGCTTTATAACTATGGGGCGGCGATCCTGCGAGCAATCGGAGATACGAAGCGGCCGCTTCTGTTTCTGATCATCTCCGGACTGATCAATGCGGCATTAAATATGTTTTTTGTCATTTATCTCCATATGTCGGTGGAAGGCGTGGCGATCGCGACGGTGATCTCACAACTGATCTCCTGCGTACTGGTATTGTGGTGCCTGTACAAATCGGAGGGCAGCTACCAGCTCCGTTTTTCAAAACTGCGGATCAAAGGCGTTTACCTGAAACAGATTTTCCAGGTTGGCATCCCGGCGGGAATCCAGAGTACGATCATCAACTTTTCCAATGTACTTTTACAGTCATCGGTCAATTCTTTCGGATCGACCGCCATGGCAGGTTATACGGCAGCCAATAATATACTTGGATTTCTCTATGCGGCAGTCAATTCCGTAACGCAGGCATGTATGAGTTTTACAAGCCAGAATTACGGTGTCAGCAAGTATAAACGTATGGACAAAGTGCTGATTGACTGTATGATCCTGACCGTTGTTGTTGCCGGTGTGCTCGGATGCGGTTCTTATCTGTTAGGACCTCAGATCCTTCGAATTTATACCGAAGAAGAAAAAGTTATCCGCTGCGGAATGGAAATTTTGTCGATCACGACCGTACCGTATTTCCTGTGCGGCATCATGGATCTGTTTCCGGGAGCACTAAGAGGAATGGGATATTCTGCCGTGCCGATGATCCTTTCCATTATCGGAACGGTTGGTATGCGGGTGGTATGGATCTTTGGAATTTTTCCGTATCATCGTTCTTTGTATGTGCTGTTTATTTCGTATCCGGGTTCCTGGTTGTTCACGATCGTTATGCAGGTAATCTGCTTTTATTTTGTCAGGAAAAAAATACATCAGAGGAGACCGGAAAATTGTCAGATATCATAGAAATTACGGATTTTAAAGATCCGAAGCTGGACGTATATGCAAGAACGAAAGAAATCCAGCTTCTGAACAGGGCAAACCTGGAAGAGGGGATTTTTATCGCAGAAAGCCCGAAGGTTGTGGAACGTGCACTGGATGCCGGTTACGAGCCAATCTCTATTCTGGTGGAAAAGAAGCACATTGAGGGAGAAGCCAAACCGATCATAAAACGCTGCGGGCAGATCCCAGTGTATACCGCAGAATTTGCTGTGCTCACACAGATCACCGGCTTTCAACTGACACGAGGCATGCTCTGTGCGATGCACCGCCGGAAACTTCCGTCTGTACGGGAAATCTGTGAAAATGCAAACCGTATTGCGGTGTTGGAAGAAGTAGTCAATCCCACCAATATCGGGGCGATCTTCCGCTCGGCGGCAGCGATGCATATGGATGCAGTTCTTCTGACACCGGCATGCAGCAATCCACTTTACCGCCGGGCAATCCGCGTCAGTATGGGGACAGTTTTTCAGATTCCGTGGACTTTTGTGGATAACTCCATTTCCTGGCCGGAGGGCGGCATTCAGCTTCTGCATGAAATGGGATTTAAAATGGCGGCACTTGCCTTAAGTGATGATTCCATCCGCATCGATGATCCGATTTTGCAGAAAGAAGAAAAGCTGGCAATCCTTCTCGGAACAGAAGGAGACGGACTGACGTCCAGAACGATCGCAGACTGCGACTATACCGTCAAAATACCAATGTCACATGGCGTGGATTCCTTAAATGTGGCAGCGGCAAGTGCCGTGGCATTCTGGCAGCTTAGAAAAGAAAATGAGTGAAAAGTAAGAAATGGAAAAACAAAAGAAAACAAAAAATATAGATCTGACGACCGGAAACATTACTTCGAGCCTCTGGAAATTTGCAGTTCCGCTGATGCTCGGAAATGTGCTTCAGCAGCTTTACAACCTGGTTGATACCTGGGTGGTCGGCCGTTATATCGGAGATAATGCACTGGCAGCAGTCGGTTCGTCTTACACGTTAATGACTTTCCTGACATCGATCGTCATCGGGCTTTGTCTTGGAAGCAGTGCATTTTTATCGATGGCTTATGGTAAAAAAGACCAGGATCTGATCCGAAACGGCATTTTTATTTCCGCGGTTGTGATCGGTTCGCTGGCAGTGATCCTGACCGGAATCATTTATATCTGGATGAATCCGATGATCCGCCTGCTCCAGGTGCCGCAGGAAACGACAGCGGCGATGCGGGAATATCTTTTTTATGTCTTTATCGGATTTTTTGCCACCTTTTTATATAATTATATTGCAAACGTACTGCGCGGAATCGGAAATTCCGTCACACCGCTATTTTTCCTGGGAATTTCCGTGATTTTAAATATTTTTCTGGATTTATACTTTGTGCTGGTTCAGCACATGGGAATCAAAGGTGCGGCCGTTGCGACCGTGATCGCACAGTATATTTCCGGAGTTGGTATTCTGCTGTATTTTCTGGTGCGTTATCCGGAATATCATATCAGTAGAAAAGATATGAAATGGAACCGTGAAAATTTAAAACAGATCATGTCACTCTCCGGTTTTACCTGCCTGCAGCAGTCCGTGATGAATTTTGGTATTCTGGTCGTGCAGGGAATTGTCAACAGTTTCGGTGCGACCGTTATGGCAGCATTTGCCGTAGCCGTCAAGATCGACACGATCGCATATATGCCGGTCGGTGATTTTGGAAATGCATTTTCCGTCTTTGTGGCACAGAACTACGGAGCAGGAAAGAAAGAACGTATCCGCCGGGGCATCCGCCAGTCTGCGATCAGCGTGATCTTATTCTGCATCGTGATCAGCTGCGTCATCTTTGTTCTGGCACCGCCGCTGATGCAGTTGTTTGTTTCCGAGACGAGCAGGGAGATCATTGCAGTCGGCGTACAGTATTTAAGAATCGAAGGAGTATGTTATGTCGGCATTGGCATTCTGTTTATGCTCTATGGCTATTACCGCGCTGTGAACCGTCCGAAAATGTCGGTGGTGCTTACGGTCATTTCTCTTGGAACAAGAGTGCTGCTGTCGTATACCCTCTCCAGAATCCCGTGGATCGGAGTGACCGGAATCTGGATATCGATCCCGATCGGATGGTTCCTGGCAGATGCCGTGGGGATTCTGGTGTATCTGCGGGGCAGGACATTGAATGAGAAAGGATGATATTATGGAATTAGGAACATATTTTAAAAGTGTTATTGATCAGGATCGTGCATCCGTTGTGATCTGTAACCTGGAGCACGAAATTATTTATATGAATCCTGCAGCAGTTGCCAGTTATCATAAATATGGTGGTGCAGAACTGCTTGGCAAAAGCCTTCTGAACTGTCATGGAGCACATTCCAATGAGAGAATCAAAGAAGTTGTTGCATGGTTCGCCAAAAGCGAAGAAAACAATCTTATCTATACCTCGCACAATGAAAAACAGAATAAAGATGTTTATATGGTGGCACTTCGTGATGCAGACAAAAAACTGATCGGATATTATGAGAAGCACGAATACCGAAATAAAGAAAACATGGAAAAGTATCATATGACTTCAAAGCCAGAAGTCTGAAAGCGCAGGAATCGCAGGTAGAATCAGATTGTATTGTCTGATTGAGATAGATAGACTCAGGTGGATTGAGATAATCTTTGGTAGATTGTGAATATCCGCCTGGCACAGATGAAAAGAGGAATATATGGCAGATCATAAAAACAAAAAACAGAACGAAACAGTCGATGCTGGACTGCGTGGGAATGAAAAAATAGAAGAAGCCATCGCAGCACTCCAGCAGGAACCGACGCAGGAAATGCTCGCACATACCCTGACAGTGGTCCGCAGACGTATGCAGGAAAAAGGGCAGTTTATCGTTGCGGTAGAGCCGCCGACCGGAGACGGGCAGATCCGGGTGCAGGCGATTCAGACTGCTGACGGAAGAAACTGGTGGTCAGCATTTACAGGATTTGAAGAAGAATTAAAAGGCGGAGGAAGCGTAAAATCCACGTTTCTGGCAGATATTGATAAATTGTTTGCATCTGCGATTGCGGTGCCGGAAATTGCCGGAATTGTTGTCAATCCGTGGAACCGAACGATCCAACTTGATAAAAGCTTGATTAAGATTATTGTGGGAGAAAGAGTATGAAGAAAAAATTACGTATTACATTTAATGCACCGGTGGTATTGAGTCTGGTGGCGATCAGTTTTCTGGCAACTTTATTGAATTACATAACGGACGGTGCATCCGGTAGAATGTTGTTTATGACTTATCATTCGCCGTTGCTGTCGCCACTGACCTGGGTAAGAGCGATCACCCATATTTTTGGACATGCGGACTGGTCGCATCTGATTGGAAATATGAGTTATCTGTTGCTGCTGGGTCCGATGCTGGAAGAAAAATATAAATCGTCCACACTGGCGATTGTGGTAGTACTTACGGCACTTGCCACCAGCCTGGTTAATTATATTTTTTTCCCGTATATTGCTTTGTGTGGTGCAAGTGGAGTAGTGTTTGCTTTTATCTTATTATCTTCCTTCACCAGCTTTAAGGATGGCGAGATTCCACTGACATTTATTCTGGTTGCCTTATTTTTTCTGGGGCAGCAGGTTTATGAAGGGATTACCGTACAGGACAATATTTCCAATACTGCACATATCGTCGGGGGAATTGTAGGCGGAATCACAGGATATGTATTAAATAAAAGTGGAAAAAATGAAATGCAATCGTTTTGATCTGAAGTGACAGAATATTTATACAAATGAATTTAGAAAAACAAAAAACGACCACCCGGTCAGATTATAATGTCTTTCCGGATATGGTCGTTTTTTGTGAAGATATTTTATTTCATAGAAGCCACTTTATCGAACTCATCCAGTACTTCTTTGGAAGGAGCCGGTGTCAGAAGGCTTACGATCACGTTTACTGCAAGACCAAGAAGGAATGCAGGAAGCAGTTCATAAATACCAAGTGCACCGCCCATCGGACGGATCAGGAATTTCCATACAAATACCATAACGCCGCCGCTTATCATTCCGCACAGAGCACCCTGGAAGGTAGAGCGTTTCCAGAACAATGCCAGCAGAACCAGCGGTCCAAAGGAAGCACCAAAGCCTGCCCAGGCGAAGGATACGATCTGGAAAACGGAGCTGTCCGGGTTACGTGCAATAAATACACCGATCAGTGCGATGACAAGAACAGTGATACGTGCGATCAGCATACCGGTCTTTTCGCTCATGTCCTTCATAAATACTTCTTTCAGAATGTTCTGAGAAGCACTGGAAGAAGCAGCCAGAAGCTGTGAATCAGCCGTTGACATGGTAGCTGCCAGAATACCGGCGAGGATCAGTCCTGCAATGATTGTTGCCAGAACACCATGTTTGGAGATCAGGTCTGCGACAACCAGGATGATGGTCTCCGGATCTTTTAAGGTCGGCAGAACACCGGCTTTTGTCATTGCATTTCCAATTACACCGATAAATACGGAAACAGCCATGGAGATTACCACCCATACCGTAGCAACTCTTCTGGAGAGTTTCAGTTTATTGGCATCACCGATCGCCATAAAACGAAGCAGTACGTGAGGCATACCAAAATATCCAAGTCCCCATGCCAGTGTAGAGAAAATCTGCAGCAGGCTGTAAGGAGAGGCAGTTGCAGTAGCAACATCGTGTGTATGTGTCAGGCTGAAATAACCAGCCATAGATTTTGCATTGTCCATAACAGCCTGGAAACTTCCGACTTTGCTGATACCAAAACCAAATACAACGACGATCGCGATGGTCATAACAATACTCTGTACAAAGTCTGTTGTACTTGCTGCCAGGAATCCGCCAAGTGTTGTGTAAGCTACGATAACGATCGCACTGATCAGCATAGCTGGCAGATAATCCATGCCGAACAGGTTTGCAAACAGTTTACCGCAGGCTGCAAATCCGGAAGCCGTATAAGGTACAAAGAAAATGATGATCAGCAGTGCTGCGATTACAGAAAGAATACGTTTGTTGTCTCTGTAACGATTGGAAAAGAACAGAGGCAGTGTCGTGGAGTTTCCGCAGACATGCGTATAATTACGAAGTCTTTTAGCAACAACAAGCCAGTTTACATAAGTTCCGATCGCCAGTCCGATCGCAGTCCATGCTGCATCAGCCGTACCGGACAGATAGGCAACACCAGGCAGTCCCATCAGCAGCCAACTGCTCATGTCAGAGGCTTCGGCACTCATGGCGGTGACAAGCGGTCCCAGTGTACGTCCGCCGAGATAGAAGTCATCCGTGGTCTGATTCTGTTTTGCCAGAACCGCACCGATACCAACCATCGCAGCCAGGTAGACCAGGATCGTGATTAACATTAGAATCTGTGTTACATCCATTTTAAATCCTCCCTAAGTTTCTGCATTTTTGAATGTGTCAGTTGATGCTTTAACACAATGCAGTGTCAGCGACTCAAATTGACACTATAAACCAAATATTAACATAAATTGGGAGAGGCTACAACAACAAAATACTAAAAACCGGTCACAAAAAGTCCGATATTCAGGAAAGTTACAATCAGGGCTGTAATCCACAGAACAATATTCAGGCGTTTGCTGTTTGTATATTTACCCATAACCTTCCTGGAAGAGGTCAGATAGATCTGTGTGAAGATCGTAATCGGGAGCTGAACGGCAAGCAGCATCTGCGAATAAACGAGTCCCTGAAACGGCGAAGAGATAAACAGAATGATCACGGCAGCCGGGACCATCGTAACTAAAATACCCAGTTTTGTTTCTTTGCTGGAAGTATCATAAGGTTTGTTAAAAATGCCGGAAAAAATCGTGCCGCCCGCCATTCCGGCTGTGATACTGGAAGAAATACCGGCAAGCAGCAGTGCAGCCGCAAAAATCAGAGAAGCCATATTTCCAAGTAAAGGTGAGAGCATAGAGCCGGCGGTGGCAAGATCATCAACAGCCGTGCCGTTTCCATTCTGATAAAAACTTGCTGCAGCCATCAGGATCATGGCACTGTTGATCGCCCAGCCAATAATCATGGAAAACAGCGTGTCACGGAATTCGTATTTTAACTGCCTTTGGATAAGGGCATCATCCTCCAGATTCCACTGGCGGCTCTGTATGATTTCGGAGTGTAAAAACAGATTGTGCGGCATCACGACTGCACCAAGTACGCTCATAATGACTGGCATGGAGTGAGCAGGAAACGAAGGTTTTATCCATCCAATGGCTGCCTGTTTCCAGTCGATTCCCGCAATACAGATCTCAAATAAAAACGAAAATCCGATCAACGAGACAAAGAGAATGATCAGCTTTTCAATTCGTTTGTAGGCATTGGTAAACGTGCAGAATAAAACAACAAGAAGGATCAGGATGCTGCCTGGTTTGATCGGAATGGAAAATAGCATCTGTAAAGCAATCGCACCACCCAGAATTTCAGCCATGGCTGTGGCAATCGAAGCAAGCACTGCCGTAAACAGAATGATATTTTTCAGAATCCGGTTGATGTACGTGCTGGCAGCTTCTGAAAGACAAAGTCCGGTAACAATGCCGAGATGGGCAGCGTTGTGCTGCAAAAGAATCAGCATGATTGTAGAAAGTGTGACCATCCACAGAAGCTGATAACCATACCCGGAACCGGCGGCAATGTTTGAAGCCCAGTTACCCGGATCAATAAAACCGACCGTAACCAGAAGTCCCGGACCAACATACTTTAGAAAATGAAATCGTTCTGCTTTTGGATTAAGATTTTTTGTTTTTCTAAATTTCATGAAGTAAAATCTCCTTTTTGACAAAGTTAGACACAACTAACTTATTTATGCCATTATATGCATAGAATTGGGAAACTGTCAAAAGAATATTCGCTTGTTGCGAAAAATAGACGAAAACCGTATAATTAGTTCAGAGAATAAAAAGGATAGTATTTGCGGAAATAAATATACAGAGAGTGTGAGAAGAAAGCTTCCTGTATACTTTAAATAGGCCAAGAGATTGACATAAAAAAATACCT
>URUU01000017.1 GCA_900551235.1 uncultured Lachnospiraceae bacterium | reverse complement strand
TTTCTGAAGGTTCTGGCGTTCTGATTCATGTTACTTTCATTTTGTTTTCGGATTCCTTTGCACAGTCTAAAACCTCCGCAAATTTTTATTTGAAAGTATATGTATTTTCTTCTGACTTTTGGTATTTTTTTAATATACATTTGAAAGATATCCCGTTATATTCTTTTGAACACTAAAAAACTCCCCCACATTCCACGCTTTTGCGTTTCCTGTGGAGGAGTTCTGTATTTTTCCAGAAACAGAGTTTCATCTGCCTGAGTTTTGTTCAGATCCTCAGATTATACCGGATAGGCTCCGTTTTTAGTATCTGCTATGGTCTGGTCTACTTTTGTCTGCTGTGCTTCTCTGTATTTGAAGAAGTCTACGGCTACCTGTGGGAACAGTGCGTAGGTCAGCACATCTTCATCCTGCTGTTTCCACTGAGCCATTTCTTTCTCCAGTTTATCCAGCTCCGGCTCCAGAAGGTCTGCCGGACGGCATGTGATGATCTTCGCATCGCCGATGCACTTCTTCTGAACTTCTTTGTTGAACGGTTTTGCGGTTGCACCGTATTTACCTGCCAGAACATCTTTTGTCTCTTTCGTTACCATCTTGTAACGCTCGCCCATGATCACGTTAAATACAGCCTGTGTACCAACGATCTGTGAGGACGGTGTAACCAGAGGGCACTCACCGAGGTCTTTTCTTACACGCGGTACTTCTTCCAGAACATCGTAGAACTTGTCTTCTGCGTGCTGTTCTTTCAACTGAGAAGTCAGGTTGGAAAGCATTCCGCCCGGTACCTGGTACAGCAGTGTCTTGATGTTTACGCCCATGTTCTTCGGATTGAGCAGTCCGCTCTCCAGTGCATCGTCACGGATCGGTCTGAAGTAATCAGCGATCTCTGCCAGAAGCTTCTGATCCAGTCCGGTATCGTACGGTGTGCCTTTGAAGGTCTCTACCATAACTTCAGTTGCCGGCTGAGAAGTTCCCAGTGCGAACGGTGACATTGCAGTATCGATAACATCGATACCGGCTTCTACGGCTTTCAGGTAAGTCATGGAAGCAACACCGGAGGTGTAGTGTGTATGCAGCTGAACCGGGATCTTAACTGCTTTTTTCAGGGCAGTTACCAGTTCGGTTGCTTTGTACGGAAGCAGAAGACCTGCCATGTCTTTGATACAGATAGAGTCTGCACCCATGTTTTCAACGTCTTTTGCCATCTTTGTCCAGTAATCCAGTGTATAAGCATCACCAAGTGTGTAGGACAGTGCTACCTGTGCATGTCCTTTTTCTTTGTTTGCTGCTTTGACTGCGGTCTGCAGGTTACGCAGGTCATTCATACAGTCAAAAATACGGATGATATCGATACCGTTTGCGATGGATTTCTGTACGAAATATTCTACCACATCATCTGCATATGGACGGTATCCCAGGATGTTCTGTCCACGGAACAGCATCTGCAGTTTTGTGTTTTTAAATCCGGCACGGAATTTACGAAGTCTTTCCCATGGATCTTCTTTCAGGAAACGTAAGGAAGCATCGAAAGTTGCACCTCCCCAGCATTCTACGGAATGATATCCAACCTGATCCATTTTTTCTACGATCGGAAGCATCTGCTCTGTTGTCATACGGGTGGCAATCAGAGACTGATGTGCGTCACGCAGAATTGTTTCTGTAATACCAACTGGTTTTTTTACGTTATTCTGCTTTTTTGCAATATCTGCCATGATCTATATCCTCCTAAAATTTAAAAACTGTTATACACCGAAAATAGCCATGAAGGTACCGGCCGCAACGGCTGTACCGATAACACCTGCCACGTTTGGTCCCATTGCATGCATCAGCAGGAAGTTGGTCGGATCTGCCTCTGCACCGACTTTCTGGGATACGCGGGCTGCCATCGGAACGGCAGATACACCTGCGGAACCGATCAGCGGATTGATCTTGCCGCCTGAGAGTTTGCACATCAGTTTACCGAACAGGACACCGCCCGCGGTACCGAAGGCAAATGCGATCAGGCCAAGTGCTACGATTTTCAGAGTATCCAGGTTCAGGAATGCTTCTGCACTTGTAGATGCACCTACAGAAGTACCAAGCAGGATAACTACGATGTACATCATTGCGTTTGAAGCAGTTTCTGTCAGCTGTTTTACAACGCCGCTCTCGCGGAACAGGTTACCGAGCATCAGCATACCAACCAGCGGAGCTGTTGTCGGCAGGATCATACATACAACGATCGTGATGATGATCGGGAACAGGATCTTCTCCAGTTTGGAAACCGGACGGAGCTGCTGCATTTTGATCTTACGTTCTTTTTCTGTGGTCAGAAGCTTCATGATAGGCGGCTGAATGATCGGCACCAGTGACATGTAAGAATATGCTGCTACTGCGATCGGTCCCATCAGTGCGGACTGTCCCAGTTTTCCTGCAAGGAAGATGGAGGTCGGACCGTCAGCACCGCCGATAATGGAGATCGCTGCTGCTGCTTTTCCGTTGAATCCCATCAGAATTGCCAGAAAGTAAGCTGCATAAATACCAAGCTGTGCTGCTGCACCGAGCAGGAAACTGATCGGATTTGCGATCAGCGGACCAAAGTCCGTCATCGCACCGACACCCATAAAGATCAGGGACGGCAGAATACTCCACTCATCCAGTAAATAGAAATAATGTAAAAGTCCACCTACACCGTTTGATGTCTCTTCCGGTGATGCCATGATATCCGGGTAAATATTAACCAGAAGCATACCAAATGCGATCGGAACCAGAAGCAGCGGTTCAAAACCTTTTGCGATCGCCAGGAAAAGGAATACACAGGCAACTGCGATCATCAGGTAGTTTCCCCAGGTCAGGTTAAAAAACGCCGTTTGATGGAGCAGGTTGGACAACGTATCGATTACGTATGACATAATTCAACCTCCAATATCTTAGTTCATGGTTGCCAGAACATCACCATTTTCAACTGCTGCACCAACTGCAACATCAATGCTTGCAACGGTTCCGTCCTGAGGTGCTACTACAGGGATCTCCATCTTCATAGCTTCCAGAATGATGATGTTGTCACCTGCTTTTACGCTCTGTCCTGCAGAGGCTTCGATTTTCAGGACTTTGCCCGGTACGGAAGCTTCTACTTTAATAGAACCTGCACCTGCCGCTGCCTTCGGAGCTGCTTTTGGAGCTGCTTTCGGTGCTGCTTTTGGAGCTGCCTTTGGTGCTGTAGGTGCTGCACTTCCTGTTCCTTCTTCTACTGTTACATCATAAGCTGTACCATTTACTGTGATTGTATATGTTTTCATTTCAAATCCTCCTGTCAGGCTCTGTGCCATTTATTTGATTTCTTGATTGAACGGACAACAAAACTGTCTCCTGAAGTATTTTCGTAAGCTGCGATCGCTGCGGAAATAACCGCTACCAGTTCCAGGTCATCTGCAAAATCCTCATCTGCCGCTTCGCTCTGGGCGATTGCCGGTGCAGGTGCTTCTTCTTCTTTTGGTGCTTCCTCTGCTGCTTTTTTCTTACCGGCATTCTGGATCTTGTCTATGTATTTGAACAGACCGATCACAAAACTTAAGAATACCAGCATCAGAAATACGATACCGATGCCCATCAGTGTATTCATTCCGGCACGCTGCATATTATCTGCCAGAGAATACTGTACACTGTAAGTCATACTCGTATATGCCTGTTTACTCAGATCCAGAGTCAGCGCAACATCTGCCTTTGCTTTTTCAAACTGGGCAACGGTAGAAACGGTAACCTGCTCACCATCTTTTTCCACTTCCTGCGAAACGATGGAAGAATAAGCACCCAGTTCATCTTTTACGCTCTTCCAGGATTCCAGTACTTCTGTCGTAAATGCATCATTCTGTGCCAGATAGGTTTCGATATCTTCATCCGAAAATCCGGAAATCTGTGAGATCAGAGTCTCTGCTGCGGATTTGTAGTTTGCAGCTTCTTCCTCTGTCACTTCATCTGCTGCGAAAGCACATACGGACATGGCAAGTGTCAGTGCCAGTACACAGATGATTGCTAATAAACTTTTTAATTTTCGCTTCATATTATCCACCTCACTTATACCGTGCCATGTTTTTTCGCCGGTCGGTCTTCTCTCTTTGTGAATAACATTTCAAATGCACCGATTACATATTTTCTGGTGTCGTCTGCGGAAATGATGGTATCAACATATCCTCTCGCTGCTGCGGACTGTACGCTCTCCTGCAGGCTCGCATATTCTGCTGCCTTCTCGCCTATCGTAGCTGCGTCAGCGTCAGCATACATGATCTTGGCTGCCAGTTTTGCATCCATCATGCCAATGCTCGCATCTTCCCATGCATAAGTCAGATCTGCTCCGACTGCCTTGCTGTTCATGGCAACGTAAGCACTTCCGTAAGCTTTTCCGATGATCACATTGACCTTCGGAACGGTAGCATCTGCAAATGCATGTGTCATCTCTGCAACTGCGGCTGCAATGCATCTTTCAGAATGTTTGTCTGCCTTAAAACCGGTTACGTTGGTCAGTGTCAGGACCGGGATATTGAAAGCATCACAGAATTTTACGAATCTGGCTGCTTTTCTTGCTCCTCTTGCAGTCAGGACTGCGTCAAATTCTTCTGCCTTCTCACCATCCGCACCGTAAACTTCGGTACGGTTTGCAACGGCTCCTACAGTCGTTCCGTTCAGTTTCATAAATCCGGTTACCATCTCTTTTGCATAGTCTGCTTTTGTCTCAACAAAATCCTGGTCATCTGCAATATTTGAAAGAAGGATTGCGGTATCGCCTGCTGCGTTTGCAAGGTCTGCACATACACGGTTCAGATCATCGCTGCAGTCATCCACTGCGTCCTCTTCGTTGTTTGCCGGAAGCAGAGTTACCAGCTTGCGGATACCGGAAAGCACTTCGTCTTCGCTGCCTGTAAAGTCAACCAGTCCTGCGTCCTCACTCTGGAATTTGGCGGATGCGGTGTTGCATTTGGAAACTTCGTTTCCATCCAGTGCATTTGGAGAATTTACAAATAATTTTGCATTCCTGCTTTCCATAAACGTAAAATCAGTCAGTGCCGGCATAAGTGCCATACCGCCGCCGCATGTACCAAATACAGCTGTGATCTGTGGAATTACACCAGATGCCAGTACCTGCTTTGCATAAATCTCACCCAGTGCGTTCAGCGCATCGGTTGCTTCCTGCAGACGGATACCTGCACAGTCGATCAGACCGATCACCGGTGCTCCCATCTTGATTGCCATATCGTACAGACGTGCAATTTTCTTTGCATGCATTTCACCGATGGTGCCGCCCAGTACGGATGCATCCTGGCTGTAAACATAAACCAGACTGCCGTCGATCACACCATAACCTGTGATCACACCGTCAGACGGTGTTGCTGTCTGCTTCAGATTGAAATCTGTGTTTCTGGCAGTCACACAACCTCCGATTTCAACAAAGCTGTTCTCATCAAGTAAAGAAGCGATTCTTGTACTTGCCAAGTTTTGTGCTGTATTACTCATTTTTCAGCCCTCCATTGATAATTTATTAAAAGAAAAAAAATTTTCTGCCGATTGTAATTGTAATGGTTTTTGGAAGATTTAGCAAGTATTTTCTCGTTTTTCTCAGTTTTTTTGTTGTACAGCACCAGAAACAATCAGCAACTTAAAAGTTAAAGAGATTTTTCACCACTTTTCCGGCACACCAGCGCAGACTGATCCGCTGTACACCTTTCTCTGCAACAATCTCCTGCTCTTTGATTTTTCTGTCGTTCAGCCACAGAGTGAGTTTTCCGACCTTTGTTCCTTCCCGGACCGGTGCATCCAGTTTTGTTTTCATATTACAGACCAGTTTCACCTGATCTTCGTCCGAGACCAGAAGCTGGATTTTTCTCTTAGGTTCCTCTCCTGTCTTTGTCGGAACCGTACACGCATCCCACAGCTTACCGCTTTTTGGAATTCCATTTGTTATGCTCAGTTCCGGCATCGGAACATCCATGGAAAATTCCTGTATCTGGAAATGTTCCATGCCATAGGTCATCAGTTTTCTCATATCCACCCATTTATAACCCCGGTTGTTTGGCCAGCCGCACCCAAGCAGTGCCACGACAAACGTCCGTCCCTCACTTTCCAGTGCTCCCACATAACAGTAGCCTGCTTTTCCGGTGAATCCTGTTTTTCCGGTCAGTGCCCCTTCCATCATATCAAGAAATGCATTGTGGTTATAGCATCTGTAATGGCTCTTTTGTTCCACATCCGAAAATTCCCAGGTCTTTGTACGGGTGATCTCCAGAAATTCTGCTCTCTTTGGTGAACGTTTTATGCAGTAGCTTAAGATTTTTGCCATGTCCACAGCCGTTGTACGGTGTTCGCCGCCTGCGTCTTCCCCGTCCAGCCCGTTCGGTGTTACAAAATGGGTATCCGTACATCCGAGTTCTGCTGCTTTCTGATTCATTTCTTCCGCAAATGCTTCCACACTTCCTGCTGTTTTTTCTGCCAGGATCACCGCTGCATCGTTGTGGCTTTCCAGCATCAGAGAACAGAGCAGATCTTTTACATAAAACGTTTCCCCTTCGTATACCCCAAGATGTACTTTTGGCTGTATGGCTGCATTCCCGGAAGCCACTGCCGTATCAGACAGATCCGTATTTTCCAGCACCAGAATACAGGTCATGATCTTGGTCGTACTTGCCATGGCACGCACTTCGTTTTCTTTTTTACCAAATAAAATACGCCCCGTATCTGCATCCATCAGGACTGCCGACTGGGCGTACAGTTCCATTTCTTCTGCCTTTACCGGTATCGATGCTATAAACAGCAGCAAAACACCTGCCAGAATACTCCGGAATACTTTTTTTCTTTTTTTCACTGCACACACCTCCTGCCTTTTGTTCGAGATACAGTGTGTGTCATTTTCCTGGTCTTTATTCGTAATTCCGTTCAAAACGTCCGCTTATTTCTTCCGCTTCCCCAAGTGTATTGTAAAAATCCTCCAGCACCGTCAGAGTTTCCGGAATCGCAAGACGGAACAGTTCCAGCAGTTCCTCCGTACTCTGCTCACAGCGCCTGAGCGGTTTCCTGTGCATGATATGTCCCTGAATGCTGTCATAAGCTCCGAGCAGGCGCATCCCCCACAGCAGAAACATCCTCTTTGGAAATCTGTGGCACACGGTAATGCCGGTATAAAATTTGAGGGAGTTTATGCTTTTTCGCACGGTCTTTTCCGGCAGCTCCAAAACGGCAGAAATCGCACGCACACTCTCTTTTGATGCCTTCAGATTGGCAGCCGGTTTGAAACGAAATGGATTCTTTCCGGATTTTTTTATCAGATAACGATCCAGTTCCGTTTCGATCTCATCGTGCCTGGCTCCGGTCTTCTCCATATATTTTGTAATATAGGGATGACATGTACTGTCCAGCATATAATGGCAGATAAATCCAAACACATATGCCAGTGCCTCTTCATCCCCCGTTTCCTGACAATACTTTTTGCATTTTCGAAAAAAGGGTGCCGCAATTTCCTCATGCATCTCTATCCCCGTCTGATTGACCGGATTTGCATGAAACAGATGATAATAAAAAAGGATGTCCGGTCCATGCTGACCGATCCGGTAAGAGTTGATATGATTTGCTGCAATTTCTTTTAAATTTTCCGGCATTTTCTGATAAACCATTTTCCCAAAAACATCATGTGTATATGTGGTTGGCATAAAAACATCTCCAATCCTTTTATATATCAAGTTTTAGCAGTACTTCTTCTTCCGCTTCCGCTTTGAAATCTTCGATCTTAACGGTGCTGATCACCGGTAGTTCTTCCAATGACTGAACACCAAAGCTGCGCAGGAACTCCTCTGTTGTCCCAAATACGATCGGTTTCCCCGGTGCATCCATGCGGCCCAGTTCTTTTACCAGATCATATTCTATCAGTTTATTGATCGCATGATCACTCTTTACACCGCGGATCTTCTCGATCTCTGCTTTGGTCACCGGCTGTTTGTAGGCAATAATCGACAGGGTTTCCAGTGCCACATCCGACAGAACTGCTTTTTTGGGCTGTTTCGCCACCCGGATCAGGTATTCATACAGTTCTTTTTTCGTACAGAGCTGATATGCATGCCCAAGTTCTATGATCTGTATGCCCCGGTCTGCCTTTTTATATTTCTCCATCATATGGGCAAGCAGTTCTTCTGCCCTTTTCACTTCCCATCCAAGTGCCGCGGCAATTTTTTCGATTTCTACCGAACCGCCCATTGCAAAGAGGATCGCCTCAACGGCAGCTTCTGCTTTTTTCTGCTCTGCTGTTTCTCTCACACTAAATTTCCTCCGGTAAAAATTCCTTCTTTCTGGTGATCCGGATATTTCCGAAAATTTCTTCCTGAATAATCTCAAGCCATCCTTCTTTCATCATTTCCAGAATCACAAGGAATGTAACTATGATCTGCATTTTTGTTGTCTGACCCTGCAGAATCTGCCTGAAATCACAGATTTCGTGCTGTGCAATATACTGTGCCACTTTCTGCCGCGTCTGCTCCAGATCGACTTCTTCTTTTTTTAAGGTACCAAAAGTACTGCGGACCGGATCGATGCGGTTGTTCTGTCTGCGCATGACATCCCGGAAGATCTGGTGCATTTTCACCAGCGTCACACCGGAAAGCAGTTCTTCTGCCGATACCGGCTGCCGGTAAGAGCGTACCTCCTGCGGCAGATCCGGCTCGTGATATAAAACCTGCGCCGCATCCTGTCTGCGCTCTTTCAGTTCATAGGACATGTATTTGTACATTTTGTACTCCAGAAGCTGCTGGACCAGCTCCTGACGCGGATCTTCCTCCTCACCTTTTTCATTGACCTCTTTGGGAAGCAGCATCCGGGATTTGATATCCAGAAGTGTTGCCGCCATCAGAAGAAACTCGCTCATCATGCCAAGATCCTGTTTTTTCATCTCGTGAATATATTCCATATACTGATCTGTGATCTCAGCGATCGGGATATCATAGATACTGACCTTGTTTTTCTCGATCAGATGCAGAAGCAGATCGAGCGGCCCTTCAAATGCCTGTAATTTTACTGCAATCCCCATCGGCTTCACCTCTTGATCCGCACAGTGATCATCTCGGGCGGATTGTTGATGCGGAACATCCAGGAATGATCTCCCATCCCTGCTCCTGCCACCAGATGGCTCTCTCCACGCTGATAAAGCCCTCTGTCATATTTCGGGAAAACCTGAAACTGCGGACTGATCACTCCGCCCAGAAACGGCAGACGGATAAATCCCCCATGCAGATGTCCCGCAAAAGCAAAATCGGCTCCCCACCTTGCATATTCTTCAAAGAACACCGGATTGTGCGTCAGAAGAATCTGGTATGCATCCTCCTGCCTTGTTCCGATACTTTTGACGATTTCTTCCGCCGATGGATGTTTGCGGTTAAACCGCCGGTAATATTCCCACGGAAGTTCATAGCCTGTCACCGCTACCTTCTGTCCGCCGGTTTCGGTGCACCATGTTTCGTTGTGAAGCACCTGTACCCCGCCCTTTTCCAGACCTTCCATAAAGGCTTTATAACGCTCCGGGCAAAATTTCTTCACCTGCATCTCATGATTGCCGTCCGTAAAACAGACCGGGGCCAGATCAACAAGGCGTGAAAGCAGAGCGACCGCAACTGCGTCGCTCTCTTCTTTCTCTCCGCTTAACATATCTCCTGCTGCCAGTATCAGATCTGGCTTCTGATCCCATGCAGCTTCCACGATCACACGGTTCTGCTGTCCATATTCGTTTCCATGAAGATCACTTAAACAGAAAAGAACCAGTTCGTCACCTGTTCTTTTCTCTGTATTTTGTGCTTTTTCTGTGTTAATATTATAAAATGTGTGTTTTATTTTTTTCATACTACAAATATAACATAGGATGTTATCCTGGTCAAAAGATATTTTCAAGCTGTCTGTTCGTTCTGCATCAGCAGTGCATCCAGACTTTCCATAAAATAATCCAGAAACCCTGCCCTTGCCACCTCCTCCTCGGTGAGGATATCCACGCTTCCTATTTTCTGTCCATTCAGAAAGTACTGTAGCTCCCCTGCTTTTGTCCCTTTTTTCACCGGTGCCGCAAGTGCTGTTTCCATCACCTGCCTGCGCTCGATCTTTGAAAAATCAATCCCTTCGGTATCCAGATAAGAAAACGTTTCTCGATATATACAGAGCATACTGCGTTTCTTTCCGCCGGTGATCCGCACTTCTCCTGCTGCCGGCGGTGCTTCATCCTTATAGATCCGGCAGATTCCAAATCCATAGTTAAGCAGTGCCGCCGCATTGGCAAAACGGATTTTTGAATCTGATCCTGCCATGATCACGCTGATCAGTGTGATATCACCCCTTTTCGCTGCCGCTGATACACAGAATTTCGCCTTGCTCGTACTGCCGGTTTTCAGTCCAATGCAGCCATCATAGCTTCGCAGAAGCTTATTCGTGTTTGTCAGTCCGAATGTACTGCTGCCCTTTGCCGTAACATGTGTGATATCTTCCATCCAGATTGTCGTGTACTGTTCAACCTGCGGAAAATGCAGCAGCAGTTCCCGTGACATAACTGCGATATCACGCGGTGTCGTATAGTGGTCATCCGAATCCGTCAGACCGCAGCAGTCCACAAAATGTGTATTTTTCATATCAAGAGCTGCCGCCCTCTCATTCATTTTCTGTACAAACGCTTCTTCACTGCCGCCTATGTATTCTGCCATCGCCACCGAAGCATCGTTTCCGGAGGCTACCAGAATACATTTCAGCAATGTCTCAACCGTCTGTTTTTCGCCTTCTTCCAGAAATACCTGGGAGCCGCCCATAGACCTGGCATGTGCGCTTGTCACTACTTCATCCTGCAATGCAATCTTTTCGCTCTGGATTGCTTCCATGATCAGCAGAACCGTCATGATCTTTGTCACGCTTGCCGGACTTCGTTTCACATCTGCTTCTTTTTCATATAAAATCTTTCCGGTTGTCAGCTCCATCAGGCAGGCTGCCGGAGATTCGATTTCCACATTCTCCGCACAGACTCTCTCTGGAGTTTTCAGAATCATTCCTGATACCGCAAGAGTTACAGCCAGCAGTATACTGCAGTATTTTTTTTGCCATCTCTTCATATAAACGCCCCTGTTTTTCTTATATTATCAGTATAGGGAGCAGACAGCTCTTTTATGCCCGCAATTCCAATAGAATGCAGAACGTTTTTGATTTGCAGGATATCATTTCCTGTAAATGAAAGAAAACCTCCGGCATCACTGCCAGAGGCTCCATTGCACATATTAGTTGTATTTACGCTTACGCGCTGCTTCGGATTTCTTTTTTCTTCTTACGCTCGGTTTTTCGTAATGTTCTCTTTTACGAATCTCCTGCTGAATACCAGCCTTTGCGCAGTTTCTTTTGAAACGGCGTAAAGCACTGTCCAAAGTCTCGTTTTCTTTTACGATTACATTTGACATAAATTCACACCTAACCTCCCTCCAGTTGTAGATTGTGCATAATACAACTGTCTGGGTATTTTATTGCACTTCTGACATTATAGCATATTTTCTCGAAACGTCAAGATTTTTCTTCTTTTTTCTCGTTAAAAATTTTCGGTTCTTTTTTATTTGATCTGACCTTCCAGAATTCCTGCTACTGCTGCGATCGCTTCCGGGATCTTATCCGGATTTTTGCCGCCGGCCTGTGCCATATTCGGTCTTCCGCCGCCGCCGCCACCGACGATCTGTGCGATGCCTTTGACCAGATTTCCGGCATGTGCACCCTGTTTCATTGCTCCGTCGGTTGCAGTTGCCATCAGGCATACTTTTCCGTCGTTAGCAGATGCCAGTACTACGACGCCTTCGCCCAGTTTTTCTTTGAGCTGGTCTCCAAGGTCACGCAGTCCGTTCATGTCAACGCCTTCCAGTGCAGCTGCCAGCAATTTCACACCTTTGACTTCGGTAACCTTGTCCATGACATTTCCAAGTGCTCCCTGTGCCATCTTGCTCTTCAGAGCTTCGTTCTCGCTGTGCAGGGATTTTACTTCTGCCTGCAGATGTTCAATCTTGTCACATACTTCATGCGTTCCGGCTTTCAGAAGGGCTGCTGCTTTTGCCAGCTGTTCTTCTACATTTCTATAATATGCAAATACTCCCTGACCGGTCAGTGCTTCGATACGTCTTACACCGGATGCAACACCTGCCTCGGATACGATCTTGAATGCCTGGATCTCGCCGGTGCTTGTCACATGCGTACCGCCGCACAGTTCGATGGAAAAGTCTCCCATAGATACAACACGTACGTTTTCAGAATATTTCTCTCCAAACAGTGCCATTGCTCCTGTTTTCTTAGCTTCGTCGATGTTCATGATCTTTGTCACAACCGGAAGGTTTGCCTGTATTTCTTTATTGACCAGTGCTTCTGTCTTTGCGATCTCTTCTGCTGTCATTGCCTCAAAATGTGTGAAGTCAAAACGCAGTCTGTCCGGAGTTACCAGGGAACCTTTCTGTTCTACATGGTTTCCGAGTACGGTTTTGAGTGCTTTCTGCAGCAGATGGGTTGCACTGTGGTTCTTGCAGGTATCTGCCCTTTCTGCCGGTGCAACTTCCAGCATCACTTTGTCGCCAACTTTGAACATGCCCTTTGTCACATATCCGACATGTCCGATCTTGCCTCCCAGCAGTTTGATCGTTTCTTCTACTTTGAACTCAGCATCTGCGGTGCGGATCACACCGGTATCGCCTTCCTGACCGCCCATGGTTGCATAGAATGGTGTCTTCTCTACGAAGATTGTTGCCCTGTCTCCATCAGAAACGGCATCTACAACTTCTGTCTCCGTTGTAAGTACGGTGATGTCAGATTCATAAGAAAGTTTATCGTATCCTACAAATTCAGATGTAACCAACGGATCGATCTCATCGTAAACGGTTGCATCGGCTCCCATATAGTTGGATACTTTACGTGCACTTCTGGCTTTGACTCTCTGCTCTTCCATTGCAGCTTTGAAGCCGTCCTCGTCGATGCTGTATCCTTTCTCTTCCAGGATTTCTTTTGTCAGATCCAGCGGGAATCCATACGTATCATACAGCATAAATGCATTTGCTCCGGAAAGTACTTTCTCGCCTTTTCCTTTCATTTCTTCTTCCATACCGTTTAAGATATCAAGACCCTGATCAATGGTCTTGCCGAATTTTTCTTCTTCTTTGGTCAGCACATTAAAAATGAACTCTTTCTTTTCTTCCAGTTCCGGATATCCGTCTTTGGAACCTTCGATGACAGTCTCACTCAGTCTGCTTAAGAAGTTGCCCTCGATGCCAAGCATCTTTCCGTGGCGTGCCGCACGGCGGATCAGACGGCGCAGTACATAGCCGCGTCCTTCGTTTGACGGCATGATACCATCGGAGATCATAAAGGTAGCAGAACGGATATGGTCGGTGATCAGACGGATGGATACGTCTTTTGCATCATCCTGCTGATATTTTATATTTGCAAATTCACACACTTTGTTGCGAAGTGCCTGCAGAGTATCTACATCAAAAATAGAATCAACATCCTGAACAACAACAGCCAGACGTTCCAGTCCCATACCAGTATCGATGTTCTTCTGCTTCAGCTCGCTATAATTGCCTTTTCCGTCGTTCTCAAACTGGGTAAATACGTTATTCCATACTTCCATGTAACGGTCGCACTCACATCCGACGGTACATCCCGGTTTGCCGCAGCCGTATTTTTCACCGCGGTCATAGTAGATCTCAGAACACGGACCGCAAGGACCTGCACCATGCTCCCAGAAGTTGTCTTCTTTTCCAAAACGGAAGATACGCTCCGGTGCAATGCCAATCTCTTTGTTCCAGATTTCGAACGCTTCGTCATCGTTCTCGTAAATAGACGGATACAGTCTTTCCGGGTCCAGTCCGACTACCTGGGTCAAAAACTCCCAGGACCAGGCGATCGCTTCGTGTTTGAAATAATCGCCGAAAGAGAAGTTACCCAGCATTTCAAAGAAGGTACCATGTCTTGCTGTCTTACCTACGTTCTCGATATCGCCTGTACGGATACATTTCTGGCAGGTTGTAACACGTGTTCTTGGCGGCTTTTCTGCTCCCGTAAAGTATGGTTTCAGAGGTGCCATACCGGAATTGATAATCAGAAGACTGTTATCATTGTGCGGAACCAGTGAAAAGCTCTTCATTGCCAGATGTCCCTTGCTTTCGAAAAATTCAAGGAACATTTTTCTAAGTTCGTTTACTCCATATGCTTTCACAACAAATCCTCCTGTGTGATCTAAATCTGTTTTTCAGGCTGTACTTCTGCCTGCATTTTTGCGTCCTTGCGGTCACGCAGCACTTTTCCGAGGCGGATTCCGCCGTAGGATACACCTGCAAGGATCAGCATTTCTACAATGCTTGTGATAAAGGTTGTCAGTATTGCCATATTGCCACCTCCTGTGCTTTTTGCACGTGCTTTAGTCAGCTTTTACCTGATGATAGCCTTTCTTTCCTTTTTTGATCAGAAGAACGCCGTCTTCATCAAAATCTGCACTGGTAAATACTTTTGCAAAATCCGTTACTTTTACATCATTGACAGAAACACCGCCCTGTGTTACCAGTCTTCTTGCTTCGGAACGGTTCTTTGCAAGTTTGGTATCCACCAGAAGTGTCAGGATATCTTTTCCTTCTTCCAGCTCTGCTGCCGGGTAAGAAGTAGTCGGGATATCTGCGGTCTTTCCGCCCTGTACAAACAGCGCTCTTGCAGCGGTCTGTGCTTTCTCTGCTTCTTCTTCGCCATGTACGATCTTTGTGATCTCGTATGCCAGCACTTCTTTTGCCTTGTTGATCTCTGCACCTTCGAGTGCACCCAGTCTTCTTACTTCTTCCATCGGAAGGAAGGTCAGAAGTCCTAAACACTCTTCTACTTTGACATCTTCAATGTTTCTCCAGTACTGGTAGAATTCGTACGGGGAAGTCTTCTCCGGATCCAGCCATACCGCACCCTTCATGGTCTTGCCCATCTTGATTCCCTCGCTGGTGGTCAGCAGTTTAAAGGTCAGACCGTAAGCCGGTTTCTGTTCTTTTCTTCGGATCAGGTCAACACCGCCCAGAATGTTGGACCACTGGTCGTTTCCGCCAAGCTCCATCTGGCAGCCGTACAGCTGGTTCAGTTTCAGGAAATCGTAGGACTGCATCAGCATGTAGTTGAACTCGAAGAACGTCAGTCCTCTTTCCATTCTCTGTTTGTAGCACTCTGCAGTCAGCATTTTGTTGACTGAGAAATGTACCCCGATTTCACGCAGGAATTCTACATAATTCAGATCCAGCAGCCAGTCTGCATTGTTTGCGATGATCGCCTTGTTATTGTCAAAATCGATGAATCTGGAAAGCTGTTCATGGAAACGCTTTGCATTGTAATCGATCTTTTCTTTTGTCATCATATTTCGCATATCGGATTTGCCGGACGGGTCACCGATCATTGTGGTTCCGCCGCCAAGCAGGGCGATCGGTCTGTGACCTGCTCTCTGCATGTGCATCATTGCCATGATCGTCAGGAAATGTCCTGCGGTCAGGCTGTCTGCGGTTGCATCAAATCCAATGTAAAATGTTACCTTTTCTTTGCCCAGAAGCTCTCTGATCTCTGCTTCGTGCGTTGTCTGCTCAATAAATCCTCTTTCTTTCAGGACGTCAAATACGTTCTGTTCCATCGTTTTGTTCCTCCTTAGACTTTTTGTTTTCCAAGGGCGTAAAAGCGTAGAAAGCCCTCGCCCTTCTTATACGAAAAGGACGAGAGCTGAAGTCTCGTGTTACCACCTTTATTCACAGCCGGCTCACACCGGACTGCCTCAGTAAGTACTGCCACTTGGATCATTTCCTTAAAAATCTTTCCGGACATCTCCGGCAATACTTTAACGTTGTTAACGGATGTCACTCCGCTGCAGCCTACTTACACTTCTGTGTTCGGTGCAGAGCTCCGGAATGTATTCGCAGAAACCGCATCTGTGCCTCTCACCGGCCGGCAACTCTCTGTTGTGCAGTTGTTCCGTTACTTCTTTCCTTCACAGCCTTTGACCCATTCATTATAATAAGCGGTTTTTCATTTGTCAAGACTGCTTCTTGATCTTCAGATCCGGATAAACGGTATAACCCCATTTCTTTGCATTGCGGTTCAAACTGTACTGTCCAAATGCATCTTCTGTAATCTCAAATGCAAATGCATGCTCCAGCCAGGCATGCCGCCACTGTCTGCCGCCGCCCATCGGCTCCACGGCCGCCAGCTCTGCCACATATTCTCCTTTTGCAAGGCTTGTGGTATCAAAGCAGATCTCCACGCTTGCAGAGGTATTTTTTGTAAAAGCCCCGATCCCCTCGGAAACAGATGTCCCTACTGCCTGTCCGTCCATGCTGTGGATCGTGCAGCGAAGATGCAGATCTGCGATCGCTTCCCGGATCTGAAATGCCACCGAAAATCCGATCCCTTCTTTTGCCGTGACCTGATTGCTGTTTTTGATATCAAGTCTTGTGAACTTCATTTTTCCGGTAGTTCTTCGGTCATTTCCATCGTTTTCGTAAGTATAATGCAGTTTCATCTGCACGACATCCCCCAGATATTTTGCAATTGCCTCTTCCGGCTCGCCGTCAAAAACAAGATGCCCTTTTTCCAGAACGATACAGCGGTTGCAGAGCGTGCGGATGGTTTCCATGTTATGGGATACATAGAGAATGGTTTTCCGCTCATCGTTTGAGAGCTGTGTCATTTTATCCAGACATTTTTTCTGAAAATGCATATCGCCGACCGCCAGCACTTCATCCATCAGCAGCAGCTCGGAATTTAAGTGTGCCGCCACCGCAAATGCCAGCTTCACATACATTCCGCTGGAATAGCGTTTGACCGGAGTATCGATAAATTCTTCACATTCTGAAAATTCGATGATGCGATCAATGCAGGCATCAATTTCCTGCCGTTTCATTCCAAGGATCGCACCGTTTAAATAAATATTCTCCCGCCCGGTCAGTTCTCCATGGAATCCTGTTCCTACTTCGAGCATACTGGAAATCCTTCCCTTTACACCGATGGCTCCTTCGGTTGGTGCCGTCACACGCGCCAGCAGTTTAAACAGAGTAGATTTTCCGGCACCATTTGCACCGATCACACCGATCCGTTCTCCTCTGTGTACATCAAAAGAAACATCTTTCAATGCATAAAAACTCTCTTTTCCTGTATATTCCCTGCGTCCGATCCGCTGGTTCGGATCTGGTCTGCCACGTTTTTTCGCCCACCAGCTCTGAAGATCCCTCTGAAGTGTCCCTCTTCCGATCACGCCAAGGCGGTATTCTTTTGAGAGATGGCGAATGCGGAGCACAACTTCCTTTTCTTCCATTGCTTTTTCCTTTCTGATTGCAGCATAAACGCTATCCTCTGTATTTCTCACAATTTTTCTATTCTATGATACTAAACGGTATCCATGAAATTCCGCTGCGTTTTGTTGAACATCACCGTTCCTACAAACAGGATCAGCAAAATGACCCCAACTCCGATCAGCAGATTTTGTATGGAAACAATACCGCTTCCAAGCCAGCCATAACGGAAGCATTCCACAATACAGGCAACCGGATTCAGGCTGAGCAGGATCCGCCACCTGCCAGGAATCTGTGAAAGTGGATAGACGATCGGACTTGCGTACATCCACAGTTGGATTCCAAATCCGACAAGCACCTGAAGATCACGGTATTTTGCTGTCAGGGATGCCAAGATCATTCCGGTGCCGACCGCGAGCAGTGCCAGCATCACAAGCAGAACCGGTGTCATCAGGCACAGCCAGGTGATCCGTATCTGACCGCTTCCAGGACTGCAGAACAGCAGGATCAGAAACAGCAGAAACTGTGCGCCAAATGTGATCAGCTTGGAGACTGCCGATGCTGCCGGAACCACCACTCTTGGAAAATAGACTTTTCCAAACAGTCCGGCATTTCCGATAAAGGTATTCGATGCCGCACTAAGGCAGCCTGAAAAATAATTCCACAGGATATTGCCCGCCATATAAAACAGAAATGCCGGCGTTCCATCGGTCGATATTCCGGCGATCCTGCCAAAGATCAGACTGAACATCCCCGTCGTCAATAACGGATTTAACAGTATCCATGCCGGTCCTAAAATTGTCTGTTTGTACATCGTTTTAAAATCCCGCCGTACAAACAGAAACAGAAGATCCCGGTATTCCCACAGTTCTTTTATCGGAAAATGAAATGCCGATGCATAAGGGCGTATCTCCATCGTCCAATCATCCGATCCAAGATCAACTTTTTCTACCTGTCTCATAATTTACACTCCCTCATCCACAATGAGATCATTTCCGTCTGCCGCTGTGGTCGCAAGGGTATCGCAGCGTTCGTTTTCCGGGTGTCCGTCATGTCCTTTTACCCAGATAAAGGTCACCTGATGCGGCTCTTTTGCTTTCAGCAGACGTTTCCAGAGATCGGTATTTTTGACCGGCTCATTTTTGCCGCGTTTCCATCCTTTTTTTAGCCAGCCGTCGATCCAGTGCTGATTGAAGGCATCCGTCAGATATTTGGAGTCCGAATAAAGCTGCACTTCGCACGGTCTGGTCAGCTTTTCAAGTCCTGTGATCGCTGCCATCAGCTCCATGCGGTTGTTGGTCGTCCGTACATAACCCTGACTGTACTGGCGCTCATGCAGCACACCTTTGCCGTCGATATACTGTAAAATGGTTCCGTAGCCGCCCGGTCCGTCCGGGTTTCCTCTTGCCGCACCATCTGTAAAAATTTTTACAAACATCTTTTCCCTCCTACTAAAATATTTTCCTAAGTTGACACTCCCCACAGCTAAAGCAGGGAGTTTTACGATGCAATAGATAAGGTCGCAGAAAGCCGCCAATCTCCGGGACGGCGGCTTTCTTTTCAGAGACTTGGGATATCAGGAAAATATCCTTTCCCTGTCATCTTACATACTTTTTAGCAAAGATCGTAAATAGAGTAGATCAGTTTCTCGGAATCATCCCATCCAAGGCATGGATCTGTGATAGATTTTCCGTAGATGTGCGGTGCACATCCGATCTTCTGATTTCCACCCTCAATGTAACTTTCGATCATCACACCTTTTACCAGTGTTTTGATGTGTGGATTCAGGTTGCGGCTGTGAAGCACTTCGTTCACAATACGAACCTGCTCTTCATACTGTTTGTTGGAGTTAGAGTGGTTCGCATCTACAACAACGCCCGGATTTTTGAGATTTCTCTCTTTGTAGAGGCGGTCCACCAGATTCAGGTCTTCGTAGTGGTAATTCGGGATGCAGTTGCCGTGTTTGTTTACAGCACCACGCAGAATGGTATGTGCCAGTTCATTTCCGGTCGTCTTAACTTCCCAGGAACGGTAAACAAAGCTGTGGCTGCACTGTGCTGCAACAACAGAGTTGAGCATAACGCTTAAGTCACCGCTGGTCGGATTCTTCATACCTGCCGGTACATCCATACCGCTGACTACCAGACGGTGCTGCTGATCTTCTACAGAACGTGCTCCGATCGCCACATAAGAAAGCAGGTCGGATAAATATCTGTAATTTTCCGGATACAGCATTTCATCTGCAGCAGTAAGACCGGTCTGCTCGATGGAATGAATATGCATTTTGCGGATTGCCAGAAGTCCCGCCAGAAGGTCCGGTTTTTTCTCCGGATCCGGCTGATGCATCATTCCTTTATATCCTTCTCCGGTTGTACGCGGTTTGTTTGTATAAATACGCGGGATCAGGATCAGTTTATCCCCTACTTTTTCATTGACTCTTGCCAGGCGGCCTATATAGTCCAGAACAGCTTCTTCGTTATCTGCGGAACAAGGTCCGATGATCACCAGAAACTTGTCAGATTCTCCGGTAAATACTTTGCGGATTTCCTCATCTCTTGCTTTTTTGATTGCCGCCAGTTCTTCTGACAGAGGATATTTTTCTCTGATCTCCTGCGGAGTCGGTAATTTTTTGATAAATTCGAAACTCATGTCATTCTCCTCATCTGTTTCATTCTAAATTCAGCTTTCGTGTCTGTAAATACAGGATTTCATTTTTCTGATACCGAAAGCAGGCTTTTCCACGAAACGATATCCACGAAAACAATTCCTGTTTATTATATCACAACTTGTATAAATATCCACCCCGTTTTATTCACTAAAAATTATGGAATTATAATCTTATTCTTTAAAAATATTTTGTCCTGTGGCGAAATCAGCGAAATTGTGTCTATAAAATGTAAGCGAAAGCTCATCGTTCCTCCCTGTACTTCGTTTGTCTTTCCCGCAGCAAGTTCCCCGGAAAGTCCAACCAATGCACAGCACACTGCCACACTTTCCAGAGAATTTTCTGCGGCAAGAAAAGCCCCTAAAAGTGCTGAAGACATACATCCGCTGCCTGTAATCTTTGCCATCAGTGGATCGCCGTTTTTGCAGTACCACAGTCGTTCGCCGTCCGTCAGAATATCTGTTTCTCCGGATGCCCACAGAAAAAGCCCGTTTTTCTTTGCATAATCTTTCATCGCCTGCGCATCGATCCGTCTCTGCATGGCATCCACACCGACAACGGTGCTGCCATTTTTGATCAGTGCTTCCATCTCCGAATAATTTCCGCGGATGCAGTCCGCTCCGACTGTTTCGATCAGTTTGAGACATTTTGTTCTGCGGTACGTAGATCCGGATACGCCGACCGGATCGATCACCACCGGATGCTGCATCTTTCTTGCTGTATCTGCTGCCTTTTCCATCGCTTCGTACTCGGCGATCGCACCGAAATTACAGACCAGGGCATCGCATCCGACCGCAATCTCAGATACTTCCAGCGAATGGTGCGCCATGGTCGGGGATGCCCCTGCTGCCAGCAGAATATTCGCGCAGTCATTGACCGTCACAGCATTGGTGATACACTGTACAAGCGGACGTTTCGTCTGCATTTTCTGATATATAGAAGCCATTTTTTCTGCAAAAACCTCTGTATGGAACTCTTTTTCTGCTTTTGTCCGCATTTATATTTCTCCATTCTGCAATTTTGCAAGCACTCCCGCTTTTGCCATGGAAAGCATGATCACAGCAGCCAGGATCGTACCTCCGCAGGTGCTGACAAGGAACGGCACAACAAAAGTAAACAATGCCGCACTTTGATTTCCCATGATCAGAACCGCCACCGGATAAGAGAGCATTCCGCCGATGATGCCAGTTCCGATCACTTCTCCGACATAAGCAAACGGCAGTTTTTTGCCATAACGGTACAAAAGTCCGCTAAGCAGTACTCCACACATGCTTCCCGGAAATGCCAGAGGACTTCCAAGTCCGGTCAGATTACGGAGCAGTGCTGCTAAAAACGCCTGTCCAAGTCCCCACCACGGGCCGACTGTCACAGCACACAAAACATTTACCAGATGCTGCACCGGTGCACATTTTGATCCGAAGACCGGAAAAGAAAACATACTTCCGGCCACTGCGACCGCTGTAAACAGTGCCGTCAGTGTCAGTTTTTCAAGTCTGGTCCTGCCGCTGTCTTTATTTTTTTTCACATTGTCCATTTTTTACCACTCTTCCTTTATCGCAAATCCATGATTCATCGGACCGCTGCCAGCCCCAAGATCCAGCATCGCTGCCAGTGCCCCGGAAATATAGCGTTTCGCTTCCTCAACTGAAGTTTCCAGTTCTCTGCCTTTTGCAAGGTTTGATGCAATCGCAGAAGAAAGCGTACATCCGGTTCCGTGTGTATTCGGATTGTCGATCCGCACTCCATGGAACCACACCGGCTCTTTTTCTTTCTGCCAGAGCAGATCGCTTGCATCGTTTTTCTGATGTCCGCCTTTCAAAAGAACGGAACATCCATACCGTGTCCCGATTCTCTCTGCCGCCTTTTCCATATCCTGCATTGTCTTGATCTGCATATCCGCCAGTACCTCTGCCTCCGGAATATTCGGTGTAATCACTGTTGCCAGCGGAAACAGTTTCTCTTTTAACGTTTCGATCGCCTCTTCGCTGATCAGTCTCGCACCACTTGTGGAAACCATGACCGGATCGACCACAATATTTTTTGCCTGGTACTCTGCCAGTTTTTCTGCGATTGTTTTAATCAGCTCTGCAGAGGCAACCATACCGGTCTTTACTGCGTCCGGTCGGATATCCGTAAAAATACAGTCCAGCTGTTCTGCCAGAAACTGTGGTGTCACTTCCATGATATCTGCCACTTTTGTGGTATTCTGCGCCGTCAGTGCCGTGATCGCACTCATCGCATACACCCCATTTGCCATCATCGTCTTGATGTCTGCCTGGATGCCGGCTCCGCCGCCTGAATCACTTCCCGCAATCGTAAGTGCCGTTTTCATTTTCATTTTCATTCCTCTTTCTTTTGATTTTGTTTTCGGTAAATATCAGCAAAACAGATCCGATCGATCTTCTCACGCAGATCTGCCGCTGCTTTTTCGATGTCTTCACAGGCAAACAGCCCGCTCACCACTGCCACACCTGCCATTTTCCTGTCTTTCAGCAAAAGAATGTTGCCGCCGTCAATGCCTCCGATCGCCACTACCGGGATCTTCACACTCTCGCAGATTTCCTGTAAAAGTGCATGCTCCATCGGTTTTGCATCTTTTTTGGTGCTGGTTCCAAACACAGCCCCGCTGCCAAGATAGTCCGCACCGGCAGCCTCCGCTGCCTTTGCCTGTTTCACTGTCTTTGCCGTCACACCGATGATCTTCTCATTTCCGAGCATTTCTCTTGCCTTCTCCACTCCCATATCAGACTGACCGATATGCACACCGTCTGCCCCGATTTTTGCCGCCAGTGCTACATTATCATTGATAATAAGATATATATTATATTTATGGCAAAGCTCCAGAAGTTCTCTTGCTTCCTGCTCAAAATCAGCTTCCGGAAGTTCTTTTTCCCGCAGCTGTACAAGCGTCACACCACCTTTCAGTGCTTTTTCCACCTGATCATACAGTGTTTCCCCATGAAGCCAGCTGCGGTCTGTCACCGCATAAAGTCTTAAACATTCGTCTGTAAAATTCACACCATAACCTCCTGATTTTTCATGCCGCTCGGAATCTTTTCAGCAAAAAACTTTGACCTGAATCCCTTTTTATTATATACTATATAATGTCGTGGGTAAATGCCCATATTTATGTAATACAGGAGTAAGAATATGATAAACGATAAAAAACCTTATTTTCCGATTTTTGTAGATTTAAATGAGAAGCAGATCGTAGTGGTCGGTGCCGGAACGATCGCAAAAAGACGTATACGCACTCTGACTTCTTTTACGAGCCATCTCACCGTCATTGCCCCGGAAGTCAACAAAGAACTTCTGGATATGGAAAAAAACGGGATGATCAAAATCAAAAGAAAAAATTACGAACGCGAAGATATTTATGATGCCGACTATGTGATCGCTGCCACAAATGACCATCATATCAATTCAGACATCTACAGTGCATGCAAATGCATGGGTATTACTGTAAATGTCTGCAGTGATAAAACAAAATGTGATTTTTATTTTCCGGGCATCGTACAGAACGGCAACGTTGTGATCGGTGTGACTGCCAGCGGTGCAGACCACAAAGAAGCCCGCAAAACTGTCGAAAAAATCAAAGGCATGTTTCCACAGGCTTAATAAGCCCGCGGATGTGCTTTCTGATAAGATTTACGCACTTTTCCTACTGCCATATCCATATAAATCTGCGTTGTGGAAATATCCGAATGACCGAGCATTTCCTGTACATCACGCAGATCTGCTCCATTTTCTACCAGATGTGCCGCAAAACAGTGACGGAACGTATGTGGTGTGATATCTTCTTTCATCCCTGCTTTTTCTGCATATTCTTTGAGATTCTTCCAGAATCCCTGACGGCTCATAGGATTTCCCTGACAATTTACAAACATATAATTGCTCTTCTTTCCTTTTAAAAGAGCTTCTCTTGCCTCTCCCAGGTATCTCTGAATCGCTTCTTTTGCCTTTCTTCCAAGTGGAATCACTCTTAGATGCTCCTCATCCCGACACACAATATAGTCCAGATTAAAGTTAATATCCACCATCTGAACAGAGAGTAGTTCTGATACCCTCATTCCTGTTGCATACAAAAGCTCCAGCATTGCCTTATCCCGTATTCCTTTTATGCTCTGAGCAGATGGCTGCTCCAAAAGATGCCCTACCTGCTGCTGACTCAAAATCCCCGGAGCCTTCTTTTCCATATGCGGTGCCTTGATCGCACTGGTCGGATCCTGTTCGATCAGACGTTTTCCAAACAAATAATGGAAATATGCTTTCATAGATGCCACATTCCTGCAGACTGTTGAAACAGAAAACCCTTCTTTCTCCAAATACAGAATATAGGAATTAAGATTTATTTCTGTAATATCCGTACTTCTCTCAATTCCCTTTTTCCCAAGAAACTGAAACATCCTGTCCAGATCTCTGCAATAGGAAGACACCGTACTTTTCGATGCTTTTCTCTCTTTTGTTAAATATGTAATAAAATCCGACATTATCTGTTCCATCTTTTTCTCCTGTCCTGCACTGTCCTTTTCATAAGTTTAAGTATAATCATTTTCCTTCCTCTTGCAAATAGGGAAAAATGCCGAATTTTCTGTCCTTCCTTTTTTTACAATATCCTGTTTTTTACATTTCCTTTCTACCAGATATAGTAAATATTTTACATAACTTTCATAAAACTTTAGTAAAATATTTGCAAAATCAGTTGTACCATATAAGAATTTATGTAACTTTCCGTCAAAATCCCCAATAACAGAATCACCAATGCTGCAAGAAAGTGCCTCAGGTAGACACCTTGAGCCGTTCCTGCAATCCCCATCTTTTTCCGGTTGCGGATCTGTCTGCTTTTCTGAGTCATCTGATACAGGCTCCATGCAAACAACGGTATATATACCAGAATCTGCGGCAGTTGAAACAATATGCCAAGTACCAGTCCTGCTGCTCCCTGTTTCAAAAATGCCTGCGCAAAAAACACGCTTCCAAAAAATCCCCACAGAGCCGGAAAGATACCAGATGCCCATACCCCTGCCCCGGTAAGACCGAATGCCCAGAGCAGAAAAAACCATTTCCCCCGCTCCTTTACCACAATCCAGAACAGCTTTTTACTGTCGATTGCAAGACAGGCATACTCATGCAGATAATCATTACTGAACACATTGGGTTTTTCAATTCCGGAAAGTCCGCCTTTGACTGCAAAGAAAATACCCGCCAATATTCCTGAGACTGCAAACATCAGACATCGGATATAAAATTTCTTATTTTGTCTGAACAGATACATTATTATGGATCCTGCTGTTTTTTTCTATTGTATTCTTCTTTTTTTCAAGCCATAACAAAAAAATCCCGCAAACCATATCACTATGGTCTGCGGGGTATGTTCAAATGCTATTTTGCGTAATCTACTACTCGGCTTTCGCGGATCACACTGACTTTGATCTGTCCAGGATATTCCAGTTCTGCCTCGATCTGTTTTGCAACATCTCTTGCCAGAAGTACCATGTCAGCATCGCTGACCTGCTCTGGAACTACCATGATACGAATCTCACGTCCCGCCTGAATAGCAAACGATTTGTCTACTCCTTTGAAAGAGTTGGTAATATCTTCTAACTGTTTTAAACGATTGGTATAAGTCTCAAGTGTCTCTCGTCTCGCACCCGGCCTTGCTGCTGAAATCGTATCAGCGGCCTGAACGATGCATGCGATCAGACTCTCAGGTTCTACATCTCCGTGATGTGCTTCCACCGCATTGATGACCAGCGGAGACTCTTTGTATTTCTTACAGAGATCTGCACCGATCTGAATATGGGAACCTTCCACCTCATGGTCGATAGATTTTCCGATATCATGCAGAAGCCCGGCACGTTTTGCCATGCGGACATCCACACCGATCTCGCCTGCCAGAAGTCCGGAAAGCTGTGCTACCTCGATGGAATGTTTCAGTGCATTCTGCCCATAACTGGTACGGAACTTCATGCGTCCAAGGAGACGCACCAGCTCCGGATGGATGCCATGTACACCAACTTCCAGAGTTGCTGCTTCACCTTCCTCACGGATCATATTTTCTACTTCTTTCTGCGCTTTCTCGACCATCTCCTCGATCCTTGCCGGATGGATCCTGCCATCTACGATCAGTTTTTCGAGGGCGATACGTGCCACCTCACGGCGGATTGGATCAAAGCCGGATAAGATCACTGCTTCCGGAGTATCATCGATGATCAGATCCACACCCGTCATAGTCTCCAGCGTACGGATATTTCTTCCCTCTCGTCCGATGATCCTTCCTTTCATCTCATCATTCGGAAGCTGTACAACAGAAATCGTAGTCTCTGCGACATGGTCTGCTGCACATTTCTGAATGGCATTGACCACATATTCTCTGGCTTTCTTGCCGGCTTCTTCTTTTGCTCTGCTCTCAAGCTCTTTATAAAGCCTGGCAGTATCATGTTTTACTTCGTCTTCAACCGTTTTTAAAAGATATTCTTTCGCCTGCTCGGAGGTCAGTCCTGAAATTCTTTCAAGTTCCTGTACTCTCTGCTCTGTCAGCTTTTCCACTTCATTGCTTCGCTTTTTGATTTCCTCTTCCTTTGCCGCTAAGCCTGTCTCTCTTCTTTCGATTGCGTCCGCTTTTTTGTCCACCGCTTCTTCTTTGGACAGCACGCGTTTCTCGTAACGCTGCAGCTCTGCTCTACGTTCCTTTGTTTCCTTTTCCAGTTCATTCTTGGTTTTCAAGGATTCCTCTTTCACTTCGAGCAGTGCTTCCCGCTTTTTCGTCTCTGCAACCTTTAACGCATCATCCACGATCTGCCTTGCCTTTTCATCGGCATTACCGATTTTGGCTTCCACAACTTTCTTGCGATAGGATATGGATACAGCAGCCGTAACCGGAATCGCTATGATGAGAGTCACCAGAACAGCAATAGCAATTACTACTGGGCCCACAGGAGCACCTCCTTATAGAATTTTCACATAACAGAGGAGTTCAGATCTTTCTGACTCTTACATCCTTCTCTGTTACTCGCATTGTACAAGTACAACATACTAATTTTACATTGATTTGTGCATATTGTCAAGCAATTGTGAAGTGCTCCTCAAATTTTCGCAGCCGCCAGTGCATCTTCCGTCTTCAGGATTTGAGATATCCTGATCCTGCCATCTTTTCTATTTTACAGCATCAGGAATTTTTCCAGAAATTCTGCGGCTCCGTCGTGGTCATTATCCGCAGCCACAAAATCTGCCTGCGAATCTTAAGTGCGGGATTCGAAGAATCCCTGCACATCTCCGCGGAGCGTATATCAGACAGGTACTATCTGATATACCGCTGCCAATGTGAGGTAGCGAGAGCGTTCCTTCGGGGAATTCGTTCATTTGCACATTTTCATTTTCTGTGTAAATGCCTGCTGATGTTTCATTCTTTCTCCACAGAGTTCCGCTTCACCAGCGTTACGGGCAGTTCTACTTCCCGCTGTGGGTACTCCTCTCCTTCTTCGATCCATTTCAGCAGGATTTCTACTGCTTTCTGTGTTTTTTTCTGCACATCCTGCTTTATGGTGGTAAGTCTCGGTGTAGCGTACTGTGCATAACTGATATCATCGTAGCCTGCCACGCCGAGTTCCTGCGGTACGGCTACTTTTTTATCAGCACAGAAGCGGATCGCTTCCAGTGCGTACATATCGGAGAGGAAGAAAAGTGCAGTCCCCGGCTGTCTTCTCTGCACCAGCCAGTCATAACTTGCTTTTCGTTTTTCATAATTCATACCAAGCGCTACAAACTGCAGCTTCTGACCGGCGGTGGCATATTCCTGCATGGCTCTCTGCGCGCCGACGTAACGGAGATGATCGACTCCATTGTCTCTTCCGGCACAGACCTTGATATGTTCATAACCACATTCCAGAAGATATTTCACCATCTGATAACCGCCGCTCTCATCATCCAGTCCGATATTAACAAGCTGACTGTCTTTTGTTTTATTCCCGTAAGCATCGATCGACACGATCGGCTTTTTGATCAGTTGATAAATCTTTTCACAGTTGTGACGGCTGAAAGAGATCGCGATCACGCCATCTACATCCCAGCCTGCCACCATCTGGAAAATCTCTTCGATATCTTTTGTGGAATATACCATCAGATAATAACCGTGTTTCTGTATGTACTCTTCTGTAAATCCGATGATCTTCCCATAAAACGGATCACCCAGAACAGAATCTTTAAATTCTTTATGATAATTGATGACCACCGCGATCAGCTGAGACTTCTCATTGTTCAATACGCGCAGTCCTCTCTTCTGCACGTACCCCATTTCCTTGATCAGTGCTTCAATTTTCCGGATCGTAGCCGGAGATACTTTTTTGGTTTTTCCGTGAATGACATTGGAAACCGTCGTGGTACTGACACCTGCTTTTTCTGCTATTCCTTTGATCGTTGCCAAAAAATCATCTCCATTCTGTCCTTTGCAGAACCTGCCGTACTGCGGAATAGGAAAATCCTTTTCTCATAAAGAACGCATAGTACTTCTGCATCTCTTCTGTGGTTGCATCTTCCAGGTTCATATGTTTCTTTTTTGCAAGCTGAAGGATCGTCTCTTCTTCGCTGCTGCCCTCTGCCTGCTCATATGCAGCTTCAATATCAGCAGTGGAAACGCCTTTTGCTTTCAGTTCCTGCACAATCTGGCGTTTGCTCTTTGCCTGGCTGCGGCTCTCGATATAGCAGCTGGAATAACGCACATCGTCAATGTAATGGAAACTTCGCACATACTCAATGGCAATATCTTCCACTTTCTTCGGATAGCCGCCCTGACGGAGCCTGGTGCGCAGCTGCCACTCCGTCTTATCCGCACTTTTGAGAATGTTCATGCACCGCAGTTTGGCACGCTTTGGCAGGATCTCCTGCATGATCTCTTCGTATACTTTCTCCGGAATGGATCCACCTTCACGGATGCCCATCCGGTATGCCTCGTTCCGATACAGGACAAAAGCCTTCTCGCCGTCTATGGATACCTGGACTCTTGTCTTGCCGACCGGCTCCAGCGAAGTAATGATCATAATGTTTTATCTCCGCTTTCATCCGTTTTTTCTGTTTCCGTGGCAGCTGTCGTTTTTACCGTATCTTTTTTTGCTGGCGTGCTGCTCTTTGCCGCTTTCTTTTCTTCTTTGCCATCTTCTGCTGCCGCTGCACCGTCAAAGCCATATTTCTCACGCACAAGTTTCTCGATCTCTGCCATCGTCTCCGGATTGTTTTTCAGATATGTCTTGGCATTCTCGCGTCCCTGTCCGATCTTGATGCCATTATAAGCAAACCATGCTCCGCTCTTGTTTACGATTTCATTTTTCACTGCCAGATCGAGGATGTCTCCTTCTCTTGAAATACCCTGGCCGAACATGATATCAAACTCTGCCTCTTTAAATGGCGGTGCAATCTTATTTTTGACAACTTTCACGCGCACACGGTTGCCGACGATCTCACCGCCCTGCTTGAGCGTCTCAATACGACGCACATCCATACGAATCGAAGAATAGAACTTCAGTGCACGGCCGCCGGTCGTAACCTCCGGATTACCGAACATGACTCCGACTTTCTCACGAAGCTGATTGATAAAGATCACGGTACAACTGGATTTGCCGATAATACCGGTCAGTTTACGCAATGCCTGGGACATCAGTCTTGCATGAAGTCCTACGTGAGAATCGCCCATATCTCCCTCAATCTCTGCCTTCGGCACCAGTGCTGCCACAGAGTCCACGATAATAATGTCCACTGCTCCGGAACGCACCATTGTCTCCGCAATCTCCAGCCCCTGCTCACCGTTATCCGGCTGTGAAATGTAAAGATCGTCAATGTCTACGCCGATATTCTTCGCATAGACCGGATCTAACGCATGCTCTGCATCGATAAATCCGGCGATGCCTCCGCGTTTCTGTACTTCTGCCACCATGTGCAGTGCCACGGTTGTCTTACCGCTGGACTCCGGTCCGTAGATCTCCACGATCCTTCCCTTTGGAACACCGCCAAGTCCCAATGCCACATCCAGGCTCAGAGCGCCGGTCGGAACGGTCTCCACATTCATGTGGCTTCCGGAATCACCAAGTTTCATAACGGCACCTTTTCCGAAATCCTTCTCTATCTTTGTAAGGGCTGCTTCCAGTGCCTTGATCTTATCATCCTGTCCCATAAAAATATCCTCCTTCACTGACCGGAGAAAGATTCTCCGTCTTTATGTCTGCGAACTTATGTTCGTTTTTTCCTTTTACCATAATAATATATATTTTTTTAAATGTCAACAAAAAAAGTGCAGGCAAATCTTTTATATTCCATAGGTTCGGGAATCTGCGGCTGAAACGCCAAAAGGAAGGACAGATCTGTCCTTCCTTTACTATATATCTTTCTCCACTTATTGTCAATACTGTTTTCTTTTGATGTCAGTCCTCTGTTTTTTCTGCCACTTCACCGCGTTTTTTATAAATGCTGTGTGCCGGAATCACTTCCCTTACAGAAGAAAGCGGATAAATATTCGTATATGGTCCGACAACCGTTCCCGGATTCAGAATAGAACCGCAGCCTACTTCTACGTTATCGCCGATCATGGCACCGAATTTTTTCCGTCCGGTCTCGATGCGATGACCTTTTCCGTCTTTGACGATTACCAGCTTTTTGTCAGATTTTACATTGGATGTGATGGAACCGGCTCCCATATGTGCCTTATATCCAAGGATGGAATCTCCGACATAATTATAGTGCGGAACCTGTACTTTGTTAAACAAAACCACATTTTTCAGTTCCGTGGAGTTGCCGACAACAGCTCCCTCTCCCACGATCGCATTGCCGCGGATAAAGGCGCAGTGACGAACTTCCGCTTCCTTTCCGATGATCGCCGGTCCGTGGATATAAGCGGTCGGTGCCACGGTCGCTGATTTTGCGACCCAGATATCTTCACCGCGTTTTTCATATTCTTCTTCACTTAAGGATGCACCCAGTTTTTTGATAAAATCACCGATCTTCGGAAGTACTTCCCAGGGATAGACTGCACCTTCAAACAGTTCTTTTGCAATCGTTTCATCCAGATTATAAAGATTTTTGATTTTACATGTTTCCATCTTTTTTACCTCCTGTTGTCCGCTTCTGCGGTTTTACATAAAAAATAGCTGATGCGTCAAACAACTTCTGCAGTGCATACTGGCTGTTTCCGGAAAGCACAACATCGGTTCTGCGCCGGATAAAGCCTTCCAGCTTCTGCATGTACTCCTTAGGCGTGATCGTGCCTTCTGCCACATAGGTAAGACCTTTCTCCCAGCTTGCAGTCAGTTCCGGGTTCAGCAGGGAACGTATGGACTGATCCACCACGTCAAAGATCATTTCTCCCAGTTGTGTCGGTGAGAGTACCTGTGTTTTTTTATTCAGTCCTATGTATTTATTTGCTTCCAGTTTTCTGAGGATCTCCGCCCTGGTCGCGCTTGTTCCGATTCCGCTTCCTTTGATCTGTGCCCGGAGCTCTTCATCTTCGATCAGTTGTCCTGCATTTTCCATGGCAAGGATCATAGAGCCGGAGGTATAACGTTTTGGCGGTGATGTCTCCCCTTCTTTGATCGTGAAGCCTTTCACATCCAGTATAGCACCTTTTTTACAGTTTTGCAGTGCCAGAAGTAATTTTTCATCACATTTTACTTCCTCGGTGCCATCCTCTTTTTTCCGGCTCTCTGCAGGCATACCTGCAACTTTCAGATATCCTTCCGACAGCAGCAGGCGGAAACTGGAAAAGAAGCTTTCTTTTTTTATTTTTACTGCAAGACTTGTTTTCTGATAAACAGCCGGTGGATAAAATACACTTAAAAATCTTCTTGCGATCAGTTCATATACTTTCGCTGAGAGCGGTTTGAGGCTGCGCAGTGCCCCAAGTCCCTGTCCGGTCGGGATGATCGCATAATGATCTGTAATCTGTTTGTCATTGACGTAGCGCGTCGAGGCAATCTTTTTCCATGCATCTTTTCCCAGTACTTCCTGCGCATACTGCTGCAACGGGGCAAAAGATGCCAGTCCCCGGATATTTTTCTGTATTTCTTTTGCAACTGCGGAAGAGAGCACTCTGGCATCCGTTCTCGGATACGTTACCAGCTTCTTTTCATAAAGTTCCTGTACGATCTTAAGTGTCTCATCCGGACTGATCTTGTAGCGTCTGGAACAGTCATTCTGAAGTTCTGCCAGATTATACAGCAGGGGCGGATTTTTGTTTTCTTTTTTCCGCTCCAGCTTTTCAAGCACCGCCTGTACGGGTTCTGGCTGCCCCAGTTCCCGGATCAGTTCTTTTGCATCTTCTTTTTTTGAAAATCCGTTTTCTTTGTAGAGCTTCGGTGACTGATAGTAAGCAGAGCCCTTCACTGCCCGGAATTCTCCTTCCAGGGCTGCCCCATCACAGTCCATGGATGCAAGAACGCGGTAAAACGGTCTTTTTACAAACTGTCGGATCTCCCTCTCTCTGCGCACGATCATGCCAAGGACACAGGTCATGACTCTGCCGACCGATATGACCGTAAAACGGGTTCCTGTATATCGTGAGATGGTCTGTCCGTATTTGAGGCTTAAAAGCCTTGAAAAATTGATTCCCATCAGATAATCTTCTTTGGCACGCAGATACGCTGCATTTGCAAGGTTATCGTATTCGGAAAGATCTTTCGCTGTCCGTATCCCGTGAAGGATCTCTTCTTCCGTCTGAGAATCAATCCAGACACGCCGTCTTTCTTTGCCCTGTACATGTGCTTCCTGCTCCACCAGACGGTATATGTATTCTCCTTCACGCCCGGAGTCCGTACAGACATAAATAATATCAATATCCTTCCGGTTCAAAAGACCGCTCACAATTTTAAACTGTTTTTTCGTTGCGGGAATCACTTCATACAGAAATTTTTCCGGCAGAAACGGCAATGTCTGTAAACTCCATCTGGCATAACGTTCATCGTATACATCCGGATAACTCATCGTCACAAGATGTCCGACGCACCAGGTAACGACTGCTTCTTCACCCTCCAGATATCCATCCCTGCGTGCAGCCTGTATTTTCAGTGCCTTTGCAAATTCCTGTGCAACGCTTGGTTTTTCTGTTATATATAATGATTTCAATTATTTACTCCTCTTTTAAAGCGGCAGATCCCGCTTTTCAAATATCTGCATGGAAACCCAGTACAGGATCACTCCTGTAAGAAGCAGGAAAGGATATTTCCACGCAAAAAAAATCCCCCCATCCAACACGTCATCTGCCCGGTACAGCGAAAAGACAGTTGTATAATTTAAATATGAAAAAATACCTCCGATCTTTGCAAGCTGCCGCAGCACAAAAAAGAAAGCCGGCACGCCCGCCGCTGTCACAACGGCAACTGCCTTGTCACTTCCCAGACATGAGATCAGCATCGCCGCACCTCCAAGACAAAAATGCAGACAAAATCCCCCCAGACACAGCAGAATAAATCCGGCTGCTTCAAAATGCTGAGGCTGCAATAAAAACCCGCAGATCAATCCGGTAACCGCTGTCAGGAAAAACATTGAAAACAGACTGATCCCCAGAAAATAAATCTGTGTAAATAAAATCCTTTTCCGCTTTGTCGGAGCAGACATGATCCAGGACAACTCCCCGCTTTCCAGCCCCCCTGCTGCCAGCTCTGCCGCTGCCAGGATCACATAGACAAACGGCACAAGACTGAGTATCCATTCAAAAAAGCAGGTGCCAAGAATCCCATTCAGGGAGTGGTCCGTAATCCCGTCCCCAAAAGCAGTCTCCATGATCAGAGCCTTTCCATCCGGAGCATACGTTCCGATCAGAAAAACCAGGGATACCAGCAGAACAACCGTCACAACAGACCACAGACGAACAAACTCCATTATATTTTTCTTCAGAACCGGAATGCTAATCACGGAAGTCACCTCCATATAAATAAGAAAACGTTTCGTCTAATGTCTGTGGTATATTTTCCAGTGTCAGTACATGATATCTGGAAAGTGCTTCAATAAAAGTCTGTACTTCTTCAGAAAAAGCAACCGAGAGCTGCGCACCGTTTTTACTCAAAACTTCAAAATTCTCCTGTCTTACAAAACGGATCGCTTCCTGTTCATCGCGGAAACTGATGCAGAACACCTTTCTGCATGCCCTGCGTATCGCAGATACATTATCCAGATTGACCAGACTGCCCCGTTTCAAAATGCCGATCCGGTCGCACATACGCTCTGCTGTTGAAAAACGCTCCGTACACAGTAAAATTGTTTTTCCTCTGCTTTTTTCCTGAAGGATCAGTTCCATCAGCCGCACCTGTGCATTGGCTCCCAGATCCATATCCGGTTCATCCAGAAGCAGCACCTGCGGATCATGCAGAAGTGCAGCCGAAACTGCCAGCTCCTTTTTTTCTTCCGGATTCATTTTCCGGATCTTTTTTGAAGTATCCAGCTCAAAATGTTCTGCCGTCCGGATCGCTTTTTCCAGACTTTTCAGTCCGCGCATACCCGCTAAAAACTGAAAAAAAGTCAGACCGGTCATATTTTCCGGAAATGAAATCTTCTGCGGCAGATAGCCGGTAAAACACTTGATTCCCACCGTCTGTTTCCAGCAGTTCTTTGCATGTACCGTACACCTTCCGGAAGAAGCTTCCGAAAATCCCATCAAAATCTGAAGTACGGTTGTCTTTCCTGCTCCCCTAAGTCCAAGCAGCCCAAAGGTCTCTGCATCCTGCACTTCAAAAGAAAGATCAAAGACGCCTCTGTTTGCGCCATAATCCTTTGTCAGATTTTTTATCCTTATCATCTATTATATCCCACCTGTAAATAAAGTGACTTTTCTGTCATCTTATTGTAATGGAATCTGAATTAAAATACAAGGAAAAAAAGAAGATGGCTGTGTTTTTTGCACTACCATCTTCTTATATTAGCAGTTCCTGCTGTTTTTCTTATTTTTTTGTGATGTATCCCTTTGCTGTCAGTGTCTCAGCACACAGAACTGCTCCGCCTGCTGCTCCTCTGACGGTATTATGGGACAGTCCCACGAACTTCCAGTCGTAAACTTTATCTTCTCTTAAACGGCCAACCGATACACCCATACCGTTTTCGTAGTTGACATCCAGTTTTACCTGCGGACGGTTATCCTCTTCCATATACTGGATGAACTGCTTCGGTGCACTTGGCAGATCCAGTTCCTGAGGAAGTCCTTTGAAGTTCACCAGTTTTTCGATCAGCTGTTCTTTGGTCGGTTTCTTTTTGAACTTCACAAAAACGGCTGCGGTATGTCCGTTCAGAACCGGAACACGGATGCACTGGCATGTGATGACCGGGCTCTGTGCCGGAACGATCACGCCGTCTTTGACTTCGCCCCACAGGCGAAGCGGCTCCATCTCGCTCTTCTCTTCTTCACCGCCGATGTACGGGATGATGTTCTCTACCATCTCCGGCCAGTCTTTGAATGTCTTTCCTGCTCCGGAGATCGCCTGGTAAGTAGTAGCTACCACTTCGTACGGTTCAAACTCTTTCCATGCTGTCAGTACCGGTGCATAGCTCTGGATGGAGCAGTTCGGTTTTACTGCCACGAAACCTTTTTTGGTTCCCAGACGTTTTTTCTGAGATTCGATCACATCGAAATGCTGTGGATTGATTTCCGGAACAACCATTGGTACATCCGGTGTCCAGCGATGGGCACTGTTGTTGGAAACAACCGGTGTCTCTGTTTTCGCATATTCTTCTTCGATCGCTTTGATCTCATCTTTTGACATGTCTACTGCTGAGAATACGAAGTCTACGTTTGCTGCAACTTTTTCTACTTCGTTTACATTCATGACAACGATCTTCTTTACTGCTTCCGGCATCGGAGTGTCCATTTTCCATCTTCCGCCAACTGCTTCTTCATATGTCTTTCCTGCACTTCTCGGGCTTGCTGCCAGTGTGGTTACTTCAAACCATGGATGATTCTCCAGAAGGGAAATAAAACGCTGTCCTACCATTCCGGTTGCGCCAAGGATACCGACTCTTAATTTCTGTTCCATTTTCAAATCCTCATTTCATAATATATTTACAACGGACATTTTATCGTTCGTGTATTTTACGTGCGGACATTTGTCTTTACTCGAACTATCCTATCCTATTTCAGGAAAAAAATCAAGCGGTTTTTATAAATTTTCTGTTTCTTCCAAGTATTTTTTTTCGAGCATGATTACCTTCTTCATCGCTTCTGCACCAGGAGCACCGATCGTCAGACGCTTTTCCACGCAGGTTTTCAGTGAGATCGCTTCATAAATATCCTCTTCAAATACCGGGCTGATCTCTTTGTATTCTTCCAGTGTCAGATCATCCAGTGCAATACCTTTGTCAATGCACAGAAGTACCAGACGTCCTACGATAGCATGTGCATCACGGAATGGCACACCATGGTTTACCAGATAATCTGCCGCATCGGTTGCGTTGGTGAATCCGTTTTTTGCACTCTTTTCCATCACTTCTTTGCGGAAACTCATCGTGGAAACCATGCCGGTAAACAGGGCGATGCAGCCTTTTACCGTATCAATCGCATCAAAAGTCAGCTCTTTGTCCTCCTGCATGTCTTTGTTGTATGCCAGCGGAATACCTTTCATTGTAGTCAGCATGGAAGTCAGTGTCCCGTAAACACGACCTGTCTTTCCTCTTACCAGCTCAGCGATATCCGGGTTTTTCTTTTGCGGCATAATACTGCTTCCGGTGCTGTAGGCATCATCAATCTCCACAAAACGGTACTCATTGGAATTCCAGAGGATGATTTCCTCACAGAAACGGCTCAGATGCATCATGATCGTGGACATGGCCGAAAGCAGCTCGATCAGGTAATCACGGTCGGAGACAGAATCCATGCTGTTTAACGTCGGTCCGTCAAATCCCAGAAGCTGTGCCGTCATTTCGCGGTCAAGCGGATAAGTCGTGCCTGCCAGCGCTCCGCTTCCAAGCGGGCAGAGATTCATTCTCTTATAAATATCGGCAAGTCTTTGTCTGTCACGTTTGAACATTTCAAAATAAGCCCCGAAATGATGTGCCAGAGTGATCGGCTGGGCTTTCTGCAGGTGGGTAAATCCCGGCATATAAGTCTCAATATTTTCTTCCATAATGCCCAGCAGTGTCTCAAGAAGCTTTTTCAGCAGTCTGTCGATCTCACCGATCTCGTCTCTTGTATAAAGTTTCATATCCAGTGCAACCTGGTCGTTGCGGCTGCGTCCCGTATGCAGTTTTTTTCCGGCATCGCCGATGCGGTCGATCAGATTTGCCTCTACAAAGCTGTGGATGTCTTCGTATTTATCTGTGATCTTAAGTGTTCCATTCTCAACATCACGCAGAATGCCATCTAATCCTTCCAGGATCTGATCACGCTCTGCCTCAGTCAGAATACCCTGTGCTGCCAGCATTTTCACATGTGCCCTGCTTCCCGTGATATCCTGTTTATAAAACTTCTGATCGAAGGATATGGATGCATTAAAATTATAAACCAGCTGATCGGTCTCTTTGGTGAAACGTCCACCCCATAACTGTGCCATATAAATTCCTCATTTCTTAATATGATTGATCTCCGGCAAAATCTTGGTAGTGTCAAAAACTACCTGTTTTTTATTGTTCTAAATCCTTTAAAACCTTGATTTATTGGAGGTTTGCAAATAAAAAGAGCATTGACCTCCCTTTTTGAAGTATAATGAGTTCACCACAAACACCATTTCCAACAAAGGAGCAATGCTCATGAACATTATACTTTATTTACTTCAGTTAATTCAATACCAACATAAACAAATCTGCTGGCTTTTAAATTTTATCTGCAGATATATTCCTCTCAAACAATGGGCTTTCGATGATTCCCACTCCCCCAAGTACCAAAAGTTCAAAATTGATGAACTCCCTCTGATCACCGATTTCCGTCAGGACTGGACTTATAAAGAACTCATCCCTTACTACGAAAAACGTTATGGTAAGAAAATCCGCCCGATCAGCCGAC
>URUU01000016.1 GCA_900551235.1 uncultured Lachnospiraceae bacterium | reverse complement strand
TCACCCCTGCTGTAGCGGATTGCAGGTACAGGGCACCGCTATCTCCCCGGCTGCGTGGTCTAAATTACTATATCGTGAATCCGCCGTTTTGTCAAGTTGCAACTAACTATTTAAAGAATCCACGGGCAAATAACAGGATGTCTTCATATCCCACTGCAAGATTGATATTCTGTCCTTTGTCGATTCCGGCACTGCTGATTCCGATCACTTCTCCCTGCATATTTAAAACTGCACCTCCAGAACTGCCATGAGAAATCGGAGCAGTAAACTGGATCATATTCACATTTTCAATCTTTCGGAATCCGGAAATAATTCCATCAGAAACAGAATTAAATAAACCGAGCGGACTTCCGATCGCTACCACTTTCTGCCCACGTACCAGTTTTTTCTTTCCCTGATAAATCGCAAGTGGATTTAATTTTCTGTCAATCTTGATAATTGCCAGATCCAGTTCCGGATGATATTTTACCACATCCTTTGTAAGATATATTGTTTCATCTTCCTCAATTCGCACGGAATAAAAACTTCCTCCGGATGCAACATGATTATTTGTTAATATGTATCCATCTTTACCAATCATAATACCTGATCCGGTTCCGAGCACCTCTCCATGATTATCATGAATCGCTATCATAACAATAGATGCGGCAAGTTGTGCCAGTTCTTCAAACGTTTTTTCCTGTTTTTCCGGAATGCTGATTTTTGTTACGGGTTCCTTTTCCCGCATTCTTTCCGTTTTGTAACCCTGGACATTTTTTTCAGGTTTTGGCAAAACTTTTGTTTCCTGTTTTTTCCGGACACCCGGAACATACTCCGGCAATTCTGTATTCCCGAAAGGTCCCGTTTGAAAAACAACAGATAATTTTTGTATTTTTTCTGTTGTTTTCACATCCTTTTTGTTTTGCAGCAAAAGCACATCACAGCCAACCAATGTTAAAAAATAATAAAACAAATATTCCTGCTCTTTTTCCACATTTTCTGCAACAACCTTAATGCAGCTTTTCTCCGTCCATCCCTGTAAAACATCCCTCATTTCCATGTCAAACCAATACAAAATTTTTACTGCAAAATTTCGCAGCATAGATTCGGAAATTGTTATCCTGGAATTTTTATATTTTTCCAGCACTTCCCGATATGCATTTGAAAGAATCTCCTCAAATCTCTGATTTGTTTTTCCGTTGTTTAAATGCAGCGTTTTATTCCTGTTCCATTGTTCATACATATTTGCATAACGCAAAGACTCTTCTGTTGTTTTTATACCTGGCAGTTTTTTAATTCTTTTATACTTCAAATGTCCAACCGATATCTTTTCACCCATCTGTCTGTCCATTTTCTGCACTCTTGCCAAAAAATCAGCAGACTCACCAATTTCCCTTACGAAATATACATCTCTTTGGTTATTTAAAAATCCGCCTTTTACATTTGCAAAAGTTTCCATGGAATCTATATTCATAATATTGTGTCTGTAAAATATTCCCGTTCCCATAAGACTTTTCTCCCATTTCCAGATGCTTCATCAAAAAATTCTTTATTTCTGCAAACATTATACCATAATTTTTCTCTTATAAAAGAAAAAACTATCTACTTATTTCAAGCAGATAGTTTTTTACATTTTTATAATACTTAATTTCCAAGCTCTACCATGCGATTGATACATCTTCCTGCTCCTTCGAGCACGTTCTGTGGAAGCTGGATCTCTTCGCCGCCTCTTCCTTTCAGGCAGTTATAGACATCCATAAGTGTTGTGATCTTCATGTTCATGCAGGTGAGCGGAACAGCCAGCGGATAGAATTTTTTATCCGGACAGGCAAACTGAAGGTGTTCTACAATGCTGTTCTCTGTTCCGATGATAAATTCTTCTTTATCGGATTTCTTTGCAAAATCCATGATCCCTGTGGTAGATCCGACATAATCTGCTTTTTCGACAACTTCCTGACGGCATTCCGGATGGACCAGAAGCAGTGCATCCGGGTGATCTGCTCTTGCTTTTTCAACATCTTTTGCACTGACTACGATATGACGCGGGCAGCCACCTTTATAAAAAGCAAAGGTTTTTTCCGGAAGCTGTTCCGCTACATAGCGTCCCAGGTTCGGATCTGGAATAAACAGGATTTTGTCGTTTTCCAGATGACTGCAGATTTCCACTGCTGAAGAGGAAGTCACGCATACATCACATTCTGTCTTGAGTTCTGATGTGGTATTGATATATGCCACAACCGTATAGTCCGGATATTCTGCTTTTAAGGCACGAAGGCTCTCCAGATCAAGCTGTTCTGCCATCGGGCATCCGGCTGCCGGGTTTGGCAGCCATACTTTTTTATCCGGGCTTAAAATTTTACAGGTCTCGGCCATAAAACGCACACCGCACATGATCACGCCGCTGCATTTGCTTTTGGATGCCTGTACGCTCAGTCCGTAAGAATCTCCCATATAATCTGCTACTTCCAGAATTTCCTGACCCTGATAAGCATGAGCCAGAATACATACATCCTGTTCTTTTTTCATACGCAGGATCTCCTGCTGAATTTCTGCTATTGTCATTCTTCGTTTCCTTCCTGTTTTGTATTCTGCTCCCATGGCTGAAGCGGTGCCAGGAGTCCTGCTTTTTTCAGTTGTTCTTCGATCAGATCCAGTCTCTCTTCGCTTGCTGCTTCAACCAGATGATAGTGATAACCGGATGTTGCATTACTCAGTGCACTGGAATTACTGTTGTTCAATGCGGTAATAAATTCATTTACATCCTGTCTTGACCTGATATCCATTTCTGCACTGACTCTTCCATAGACTCTGTGGCTGATACTGATATTGCAGATCCTGCCGCCACAGTCCACGATCAGATTCATTTCTTCTGCTGTCTGATCCGATTCATGACGAACTTTAAATTCCCGGACGCAGCTGCTGTCCTGCTGTATCACATATCCTCTTGTTGTTGATAAAATTCCCGGAGTCGCTGCACGAATCACTGCCATGTCCTGCACGATCACCTGACGGCTGACTCCAAACTGGCTCGCCAGTTTTCTTGCAGCAACCGGTGCATCTGCATTCTGAAGAAGAGTTAAAATTTCATTTCGTCTTTCCGCAGTATTCATAGTCCCGGCTCCTTTCAGACTGCATGAAGATTTTTCATGGAAATGTCCAGGATTGGGGCAGAGTGTGTCAACGCTCCGCTGGATACGAAATCAACTCCGATTTCACAGATACGTGCAATATTTTCTTTTGTAATGTTTCCGGAACATTCCGTCTGTGCTCTTCCATCGATCAGTTCCACAGCCTGTTTCATCACTTCCGGTGTCATGTTGTCGAGCATGATAATATCCGCTCCGGCCTCCACTGCTTCTTTTACCTGCTCCAGGGTTTCTACTTCAATCTCAATTTTGCGTACAAACGGAGCATATTCTTTTGCCATTGTGATCGCTTTTGTGATACTTCCGGCTGCACCGATGTGATTGTCTTTCAGAAGTACACCGTCTGATAAATTGTATCTGTGGTTGCATCCTCCGCCCACACGTACTGCATATTTTTCAAATACACGGCAGTTTGGCGTTGTTTTTCTGGTATCAAGAAGTGTTACTTTGCTTCCTTCCAGAAGTTTTGCAACCTGTCTTGTGTAAGTGGCAATTCCGCTCATCCTCTGCAGATAATTCAGTGCCACACGTTCTCCGGATAACAGCACACGGATGTCTCCGGTAACCGTTGCCATCAGTTCTCCTTTTCTGACTTCATCACCGTCTTTGCATTTAAAATCAATCTCTGTTTTCTCATCTAAAATCTGGAAAACTCTTGCGTAAACATCAAGTCCGGCAATGATTCCATCTTCTTTTGCGATCAGATCTACCGTTCCTTTTACCCCGGTCGGCATAACTGCATTTGTAGAAACGTCTTCACTTGTAATGTCTTCCTGCAATGCCATGCGGATCAGCTTGTCCGCCTGCATTTTCATAGTTATACTATTCATTTGCTTTTTTCATCCTCTCTATCTCATTCAACACTTGTTTATGATACCCTTCCAAAATTACATTCTGGTCTTCATATTGATTCAGATCCAGTCTGTCCGGTCTGCACAGCTCCGGTGCTTCTCCAAATATAATATCATCTGCCGCCCTTCTTGCAAAGACCAGGGATTCCAGGAGAGAATTGCTTGCCAGACGGTTCTTTCCATGGACACCATTGCAGCTTGTCTCACCGCAGGCATAGAGTCCACGCATGGAAGTCCGGCTGCTTAAATCTGCCTGGATACCGCCCATAAAATAGTGCTGTGCCGGAACAACCGGAATCGGCTCTTTTCTCGGATCAAATCCTTCCTCAATACAGTGCTGATAAATGTTCGGGAAATGCTGCATGATCGTTTTTTCACCCAGCGGACGCATATCTTCCCAGACAAAATCAGTACCGTCCTTTTCCATCTGCTCAAAAATCGCCTGACTGAGCAGATCCCTTGGCTGCAGTTCATTCGTAAAACGCTGACCATTTTTGTCATAAAGAAGTGCACCTTCGCCACGGACAGATTCTGAAATCAGGAAACGTCTTCCCGGTTTATGTGAAAATAAAGTTGTCGGATGGATCTGTATGTAATCCAGATGTTCTAATCTCACCTGATGTTTCATTGCAATACCGAGTCCGTCTCCGGCAATATGCGGATAGTTGGTAGAATTCTGGAACAAACCGCCGATACCGCCGCATGCCAGCACAACAAACTGGGAACGGATCGGATAAACATTATTTTTTGCATCCATTGCGATCACACCGCCGCAGATATTGTCTTTCGATATGATATCTACCATCGTCATGTACTCGCAGATTTCAATATTTTCTTTTTCCTTCACCTGATTCAGAAGTGTCTGTGTAATCTCTTTTCCGGTAATATCCTCATGGAACAGGATTCTTGGTCTGGAGTGTGCGCCCTCTCTTGTAAATGCAAGCTCACCATCCTCCGCACGCACAAAGTCTACATTTCTCCACAGCAGATCACGGATGATATCATTCGAGCTTCTGATCATCAGATTAACAGCTCTTTTATTATTTTCATAATGCCCTGCACGCATGGTGTCTTCAAAATAGTCCTCATAGTCATCCTCACCACGCAGCATGCAGATACCGCCCTGTGCCAGAAACGAATCTGACAGATCCGCCCCCTGCTTTGTAAGCATCAGAATTTTTTTTCTTTTTGGAAGATTCAGGGCACAGTAAAGTCCTGCCGCTCCGGTACCTACAATAATGGCATCATAATATTCATTCATCTTCTTATACCTCTTTCCTGTCACGGATTTGTTTTGCCATGAGCGACATTATACTACCGGTCTTTTCATGTGTCAAGACACCTGTATATATTATTCTTTAACTTTATATTTGTGATTGCTTTCCAGGTTGTATAATCTGAAATATTCTGTGTATCCGTAAATAATGTACTGTTCGCACTTGTCTCTCCATATGCAAAAACATGAACCGGTGTGGATGCTGCCACTACTGTTACTGCCATTGCTGCAGCGATAATCTGCAAAGCTTTCATTTTTCCATATTTTTTATTCTCCTCTGCCTTCAGAGGCTCTTTTTAAATGCATTCTGATTCTTTTATTGATAAGTCTTATCATTTGGCAGTATACAGGTGTTATGTAAAGACAATTTGAGGATGTGTGTAAAATTTAGGTAGATTTAACTTTCTTCTTTTCTCGCAATTCTTTAAAAAATTTACTCAGCATGGTGCTGCATTCTTCCTGAAGAACCCCTTTTGTCAGTTCTACCTGATGATTAAACCGATCCATCTGCAAAATATTCAGCACCGAACCGGCACAACCGGCTTTCGGATTCATGCTTCCGATGACCACCCTGGATACCCTTGCCTGAACGATTGCCCCGGCACACATCTGGCATGGTTCTAACGTAATATACATCGTACATCCTTCCAGCCTCCAGTCACCCAGTTTTTTACTTGCTTTTTTAATCGCATTTAATTCCGCATGCGAAAGCGTATTTTTATCGGTGTTTCTCCGATTATATCCGCGTGCGATAATTTTGTCTTCATAAACGATCACGCAGCCAATTGGAACCTCATCCAGTGCTTTCGCTTTTTTTGCCTGACGGATGGCTTCCTTCATATATTTTTCGTCTGCTGTCATATTTTTCTTTTGCCTTTCTGTAAATGTGGTATACTGAAAATATCATTTTTTATACAAATTCAAGTCGAACGCACGTAAGACTTAGCACGCGATTCAGGTCATCTCTGGCTAATATTTACCTGACAGAATCGCTGTATATACATTGATTTTTTGCAATTTTAATTCCAGGAGGTTTTTATGAATATTCATGGTTTTATCACTTTAACTCTATTAGATTACCCGGAGCATCTCGCTGCTTCCATCTTCCTTGGCGGCTGCAACCTGCGATGCCCTTTCTGTCAGAATGGAAATCTTGTCCTTTCACCGGACAATGAACCTTCCATTTCTGAAGAGGAAGTACTTGCTTTTCTCAAAAAAAGAAGCGGTATTCTCGAAGGTGTCTGTATCAGCGGCGGTGAACCTACGCTGTATCGCGAACTTCCGGATTTTATAGAAAAGGTCAAAGCTCTTGGCTATCTTGTGAAACTGGATACAAATGGAACAAATCCGGAAATGCTGCGTTTTCTTTATGAAAATCATCTTCTTGATTATATTGCCATGGACATCAAAACGCAACCCGAACAGTATGCAAAAGTTTCCGGTCTGCAGCCGGATGCTGCAAGTACACAGAAACTTCTGCAAAATATCAATCTTTCAAAAGAATATATTATGTCCTGCGGCATAGATTATGAATTTCGCACAACCGTTGTAAAGGAACTGCACGACGAGGAAAATTTCAGAGAAATCGGAGCATGGCTTTCCGGCTGCCGCCGCTATTATCTGCAGCCTTACCGTGAATCCGAACACATCCTTGCTTCCATGAAAAATCCAGATGTCTGTTTTCACGCACCAGATAAGGAATCTCTGCATCGTTATATTGAAATCCTGAAAAATACCATTCCAAATGTGGAATTGCGCGGAGAAGATATCAAGTAAATAATTTGGGGCACATCTGAACTCTATTTTACTGTCTATTGTTCATCAAAAGAAAAAACAGAGAAAAGCAATCGCATTTTTTTACGATTGCTTTTTTGAGTGATTTTAAATGATTTATTCCAGATTTTTGCACCAGTATCCAAAGGTCTGTTCCTCTGTTCCCATTCTTTGTTCTGCTTTTGCTTTGCGAAATTCAGGAAAACCGAACATTTCTGCCATATTTTTTTCACCATAAAAACCTGGCACACCGAGAACATACACTCCCTCTTTGTTCTTTCCAATCATCAGGTGCTGATGCTGATAATATCCGTGCATCAGAAAACTGTTGCTTCCCTGCCGCAGACCTTTCTGCCAGAGAATTTTCAGATCCGATGGCTGAATACGGATTGCGTCTTCTATCTTTTCATCCTGCACCGGCTGAAAATGTACATAACGTGCTGTCGCACGATTCCATCTGGTATCCGTTCCAGGTTCGCAGCCTTTACATTTATTTTCTTTTTCTGCACTTTTTATTCTGCTCTCACTTTCCGATTCTTCCACTGTTTCTTTTGGTGGTATTTCTTCTGCTGTTTCATCTGGAAGAATTTCTTCTTTTATCTCTTCTGAAGTGATTTCCGGCTCTGCTTTCACATATTCCGGTATATCTGGATTTATCTTCTCTTCTGATGACTCTGATTCTTCCGGTTCATTCTCTTTGACTGTTTTTTCCTCTGTTTTTTCCTCTGGTTCTGCCACTGCCTCTTCTGGTTTTCCCAGATTTTCGATCGCAATTGGCTCATCATCGAAAACGGTCATCCAGTTTCTACCGCTCTGACTTCTGATATAGATTCCACAGACTTGCTCAAAACGATAGGATTCTTCCACAAATGGTTCTTCTGGAACGGTAAAACGCCGGTCAAATCCACTGCCCTGTGTCTGCCCTTCTCCGATCAGGAGAATAATCGGATTGTTTTTTCTGCTCTCTTTTGGCTGTCGCACAATTCCAAATGTCTGTACGTTTCCATCCATCATCCTTACATTTTGAATATGTATCTGGATGCGGCAAATGGCATTTCGCAGTTCTATTTTTGCAAACCCTGTATTCTGCATCTTCTTTCCATTTACATATTCATAAATATAAGCCACAAAACGATGATAATCCGCCATCCCGTCCTCCATGGGCTTTATTCCTTGGTGTGATTATATGCTCGTTTTGTGGCTCATATGCAAAGCAGTTCCGCTTTCTGTATCAGAGAACCGTAAATATTTCTCCCGGTTCTTTTATATTTTTTATTTTTGCTGCATAAGGCTTTGCCTCTTCCAGCTTTTTATATTTTGAAATAACACTGTAATCATCCCAGCAGTGCATCGGAAACACCTCTTCTGCCTGTACATGCTGCAAAAACCAGGTCATTCCTGCTGCAAATTCCGTTCCCTGTCTTGGATCTAAGACGACAAATGCTGCTTTGATTTCTTTTTCTGCCAGTTTCTCTATCTGCCGCCGGTATGCTTTCCGCATGGTCTGATTAAATCTTTCCGGCTCACCAGTCCATGCCCAGTCATTGAGATCTCCTGCATGATAAACAAATCCTTCATCGGTACGAATCAGAAATGCTACGCCCTCATCGGTAGATTTCAGAGTTTCCACCTGAAGTCCCGCAAAGGTTTCCTGCTTTCCGCTTCCGATAAACAGCGTTCTTTCCTGCAATGGCTGCGGCACTCGTTTTCTCCAGATATCTGCTGAAAGCACAAACCATATATTTTTATGCTGTTTTTCCAGTTCAAAAATCTTTTCTGAAAAATGGTCTGCATGGCGATGACTCGCAAAAACAACCAGCGGCTTGTCTACATTCAGATCCGGTATCTGCCCTTTAAAATAGTCAAACAGCAGATAGAAACTTTCCGTCTCCACCAAAAAAGAGCTGTGATAAATATACGTTATTTTCATAAATTATATCCTTGCTGCTCCTGTTTCTCTTGCAGCTTTTGCGACTGCCGCAGATACTGCTTCTTTTACTCTCGGATCAAATGGATCCGGAATAATATAATCTGCCCTCAGTTCTCTTTCATCGATCAGATTTGCAATCGCATAGGCTGCCGCTGCGTTCATTGTATCATTAATGTCTCTCGCACGTACATCCAGTACACCGCGGAAAATTCCCGGAAATGCCAGTACGTTATTGATCTGATTCGGGAAGTCACTGCGTCCGGTACCAACTACAGCAGCTCCGGCTTCCATTGCCAGATCCGGCATGATTTCCGGAACCGGATTTGCCATCGGGAAAAGGATCGGATCTTTTGCCATGGTCTTTACCATTCCTTCCGTTACGGTTCCCGGTGCGGATACTCCAATAAACACGTCCGCCCCCTTTAGTACATCTGCAAGACTTCCTGCCTGTTTCTCTTTGTTGGTAATGGCTGCTATCTTTGCTTTTTCTTCGTTCAGACTTTCTCTGCCCTCATAAATTGCCCCCTTGCGGTCACACATGATGACATTCTTCAGTCCAAGCTCGATCAGCAGTTTGATGATCGCACTTCCGGCTGCTCCTGCACCGGACATAACCACTTTGATGTCTTCGATTTTCCTTCCGGTAAATTTCAGTGCATTGAGCAGTGCTGCTGCTGTTACAACGGCTGTTCCATGCTGATCATCGTGAAATACCGGAATATCGCAGCGTTCTTTTAATTTTCTTTCAATTTCAAAGCATCTCGGTGCAGAAATATCTTCCAGATTGATGCCTCCGAAACTTCCGGCAAGAAGTGCCACAGTATTGACGATCTCGTCTACATCTTTGCTGCGAATGCAAAGCGGAAAAGCATCCACATCGCCAAATTCTTTAAACAAAGCACACTTTCCTTCCATAACCGGCATACCTGCTTCCGGGCCGATATCTCCAAGTCCGAGTACTGCTGTGCCGTCCGTTACGACAGCTACCAGGTTTCCTCTTCTTGTATACTTATAAGATAAATCAACGTCTTCTGCAATCTTCAGGCAAGGCTCTGCAACGCCTGGAGTATAAGCTACTGCCAGATCTTCCGGTGTCTCTATTTTTGCTCTGCTGATCACTTCGATTTTTCCATTCCATTTTTCATGCTGATTTAAAGCAAATTCTTTTTTATCCATTTTTATCTTCCTTTCTTTTTCGGATACAATTTGCATAGTAATTCTGTACTGTTATCATTACCGGATGACTATCTGTTTACAACCATCTTTATCAAATCTGCATGAACACCTGACGTTTTCTTTCCTCACTCTTTAATAACCTGTTACGCGAAATCCTTTTTCACCTGGCTGCAGCGGCATATGTCTTGCTTCTATATCCGTGATCCGTATGGATCTGGCTTCATAGAGGCGGGCAAGAAGGCGGTCTATATCAGAATCCCGTCCCTGTACTTCCATTTCGACTCTTCCGTCACAAAGGTTGCACACCCATCCGGTCAGTCCGATATCATCGGCAGCATACTTCGCCTGATAGCGAAATCCTACCATCTGCACATCTCCGGAAAAATAAAAATGTTTTCTTACTTTATCCCTCATAGACTTTCTCCTTTGCCTCTGCCTGCTTTTCATTCTGTATAAATAATTCTGCCCTGGTTTATGCCTTAATATTTTCCAGCACTTTCACCAGATAATCCCACATACGTGCGGTAGAAGAAATGGAAAGAACTTCTTCTGTTGTATGGATATCTTTCATAGTCGGGCCAAAGGAAACTGCATCCAGACCTTCAATCTTCTCATAGAAAAGACCACACTCCAGTCCTGCATGGATGGCTTTTACTTCCGGTCCGTCTCCGAACAGCTCTTTGTAAGAATCTACCATAATATCACGCAATTTGGATTCTTTGCGGTACTCCCATGCCGGGTAGTCACCCTCTGTTACGCAGTCTCCGCCCAAAAATTCACTGAGGTAGCAAACCTTTGCAGTCAATGCATCTTTTGCACTGTCAATGCTGCTTCGAACGCTGCTGACAATCTTGCATTCTTCCTCGTTCAGCATCAGAATACCAGGGTTGATGGAAGTCTCTACCAGACCTTCGATAGAACCGCTCATTTTCTGGATACCGTACGGAACCTGTACCAGGAAGAAAATAATCTTTTCCTGACTTACCTGATCCAGCGCTTTTTCGGTTGTCTCACCCAGTTTTTTCACAGTTACGGTAATGCCTTCATCCGTTCCGGTATATTCTGCTCTCCAGTCATTCTGAAGTTTTTCTGCTGCTGCAAAAATTGCTTCTTCTGCTTCTTTATCTGCAACAAAAACAGCTTTTGACAGTCTCGTGATCGCATTGTCCTTTGTGCCGCCTTCCAGTGCTGCCAGGCAGAACGGAATATCCTGTTCCAGTGTAAACAAAGCCTGTCCGATCAGTTTGTTGGAGTTTGCTCTGTTTTTGTCAATCTCTGCCCCTGAATGTCCGCCGTTCAGTCCGGAAATAACCAGTTCGTATTTCTCTCCGCTTACTTCCTGATATCTGACAGGAATCGTTGTGATCGCAGAAAGTCCGCCTGCACAGCTTACCCACAGATATCCTTCTTCTTCAGAATCCATGTTGATCAGGTATTTGCCTTTCAACCGTGAACAGTCCAGAGCTTTTGCCCCAAGAAGTCCTACTTCCTCATCTGTTGTGATAACCACTTCCAGTGCCGGATGTTTCAATGTATCATCATCAAGGATTGCCATCGCATAGGCAATCGCAATTCCATCGTCTCCGCCAAGTGTTGTTCCGTTCGCAGTAATATAATCGCCTTCGATCATCAGATCCAGTCCGTCTTTTTCAAAGTCATGTGTGGAATCTGCTGTTTTCTCGCAGACCATATCGCAGTGTCCCTGCAAAATAACGACCGGTGCATCTTCGTATCCTGCGGATGCGGCTTTGCGGATCACAACGTTGTTGCTGTCATCCTGACTGCACTCCAGGTTACGGTCTTTTGCAAACTGTACCAGATAATCACTGATCTGTTTTGTATGATAGGAACCATGTGGAATTTTACAAAGCTCCTCAAAATAATAAAATACTTTTTCCGGTTTTAAACCACTTAAAACACCCATTTTCATTTCCTCCAGACATTTTTATTGTCGTCCGAATCCGGACAGCACTTCCATTGTATAATTAAATATTTTCTGATACGTTGCCGCATCAAAATGTACGCCGTCCTGTGTGGAATATCCACTCTCCAGCAGATAGGAATCTGTCTCTATCCAACCAGCTTCTGACGGAAGATTATTATAAAGAATATTGTTAAAATTCGCAATATCCTCATTAGAAATATACGGATGGTTTTCCACAGGATTTACGGACATATAGTAGACTTCAGCTCCTTTTTCCATCCACTGAGGAATTTTCTCTTTTAGAAGATCAATATATCCCCATACATTTCCAAGGTCGTTGACTCCCATATTGATGATGATCACAGACTCCTGCGTCACTGCTGCATCCACTTCCGCCGCGGCACTGTCCTGAAACCAGGATAATCCTGCTGAAACCTGACCGATCCATATACATCCGGCATCACCGACACTTTGCTGCATACCGACCGTTCTGGAGTCTCCGACAAAAATATATTGCGTTGCCGTAAAATCCTTTACCTTAATATCCGATGTATCTTCCTGCTTACTTTCCTGTAACACTTCTGTCGTTGCTTCTGATTCGGATCCAAAATCTTTTTGAGCTTCTGTTTCCCTTTCCGAAAGTTCTGCTTTTCTGATTGCTGCCAGATTTGTACGTACACAACTAAAATTGGACTCTTCCAGGCAGTCCCACACCATTTCCAGCAATGCTTCTTTTTTCGGTGTGCCGCGCAGTGCCTCTGCTTTCACAGAAAACACCGGCATCACCAGGCACAGTATAAATAAAATCCATCTGCTAATATTTCTTTTTTTCATAATTATATCATTCCAGTTCAAATGCTCCTGTATAAAGCTGATAGTATTTTCCTTTTTCATCGATCAGCTTATCATGAGATCCTCTTTCAATAATACGTCCCTGTTCCAGCACCATTATAACATCAGAATTCCGTACTGTCGACAATCTGTGTGCAATAACAAATACGGTACGGCCTTTCATCAAAGCATCCATACCTCTTTGTACGATCGCCTCTGTTCTGGTATCGATCGAAGAAGTAGCCTCGTCCAGGATCATAACAGGCGGATCAGCTACCGCTGCTCTTGCGATCGCGATCAACTGACGCTGTCCCTGTGAAAGGCTGCCGCCGTTTCCTGTGATCACCGTATCATAACCATTTGGAAGCAGACGGATAAAATCATCTGCATTTGCAAGTCTTGCTGCTGCATAAACTTCTTCGTCCGTTGCATCCAGTTTTCCGTAACGGATATTTTCCATGATCGTTCCGGTAAACAAATTTGTATCCTGAAGAACCACTCCAAGAGAGCGTCTCAAGTCTGCCTTTTTGATTTTGTTGATATTGATGTCATCGTAACGGATCTTTCCGTCAGCCAGATCATAGAAACGGTTGATCAGATTTGTGATCGTTGTCTTTCCGGCTCCGGTAGAACCAACAAACGCCACTTTCTGACCAGGCTCTGCATACAGACTGATATTATGAAGCACGATCTTATTTTCATTATATCCAAAATCCACATCATAAAACCGTACTTCTCCGCGCATTTTTGTATAAGTCAGAGTTCCGTCTCCATGCGGATGCTTCCATGCCCACATTCCAGTTCTTTCTTTTGATTCTGTCAGTTCACCGTTCTTATCATATTTTGCATTGACCAGTGTAACGTATCCTTCATCTACTTCCGGTTCTTCATCCATCAGTCTGAAAATACGCTCTGCTCCGGCAAGTGCCATGACAACCATGTTCAACTGGTTTGAGATCTGGCTGATCGGGTTCATAAAGCTTCTGCTAAGCTGCAGAAAAGAAGCGATCGTACCAATCGTCATACCTCCAACACCGCCAAGTGCCATTGTACCTCCGATCGTTGCCAGAAGCACATACTGCAGATTTCCAAGATTCCCCATGATCGGCATCAGGATATTCGCGAAACTGTTTGCTGCAGATGCATCTTTGCACAATTCTTCGTTTTTCTGGTCGAAAATCTCTTTTGCTTTCTCTTCGTGACAGAATACTTTGATAACTTTCTGTCCGTTGATCATTTCTTCGATATAACCATTTACATCACCAAGAGCTTTCTGCTGACGTATAAAATAATAACCACTCTTTCCGGCAACACGGCCTGTCACCTGAAGCATGATAAATACAAAACAGAGTACAAAAATGGTAAGCTGCCAGCTTGTGAAAAGCATGGCAAAAAATACAGAAATAATCGTGATCAAAGAGGAGAACATCTGCGGGATACTCTGTGCAAGCATCTGACGCAGCGTGTCCGTATCGTTCGTATAATGGCTCATGATATCGCCATGTGTATGCGTATCAAAATAACGGATCGGCAGTGTCTGCATATGTTCGAACATCTCGTCTCGAATACGTTTTAACGTTCCCTGTGCGATACTTACCATCGTTCTGTTGTAGAACAGGCAGGCAAGGATTCCTACTGCGTAAATGCATCCCATGATCAAAACAGAACGAAACAGTGGTGCAAAATCCGGTGCAGCTGCCTGAAGCAATGGTGTAATATAACTGTCGATCAATGTCTGCAGATACAACGAGCATGATACCATAGCAAGTGCATTGACTACAATACAGACCAGGACAGCGGCAAAACGCAGTTTATAATGTCCTATATAAGACATAAGTCTTTTTACAACATCTTTATTTACCTTCGCCATTCCTTCCGGACCTTTTTTGTTATTCGGCTGTCTCATCTTCGCTTCCTCCTTTCACCTGAGAATAGTAAACCTCCTGATAGATCTCGCTGGATGCCAGCAGCTCTTCATGCGTACCAACCGCAGAAATATGACCTTTATCCATAACAATGATCTTGTCCGCATCCTGTACCGATGAAATACGCTGTGCGATGATAAATTTCGTTGTATCCGGGATTTCCTCACGGAATGCCTTCCGGATCAATGCATCTGTTTTTGTATCTACCGCACTGGTAGAATCATCCAGGATCAGGATTTTTGGTTTTTTCAGAAGTGCCCTTGCAATACAGATTCTCTGTTTCTGACCGCCGGATACATTACTTCCGCCCTGTTCAATGTAAGTATCATATTTATCCGGGAATGTCTGGATAAAATCGTCAGCCTGGGCGAGCTGACAGACATGGAGAAGCTGCTCATCTGTCGCATTTTCATTTCCCCAGCGTAAATTTTCTTTGATCGTCCCGGAAAACAGCACATTTTTCTGAAGAACCATCGCCACCTGGTCACGCAGAGCTTCCAGATCATATTTTCTTGTATCCAGACCACCTACCTTCAGGCTTCCTTCTGTGACATCATAAAGTCTCGGGATCAGCTGAACCAACGTTGTCTTTGCAGAGCCGGTTCCTCCGATGATACCAACCGTCTCACCGGATTTGATATTTAAATTAATATCAAAAAGACAGATCTTGTCCTTTTTTCCCGTATAACTGAAGCTTACATGATCAAATACAACAGATCCATCTTTTACTTCCGTCACCGGAGCTTCCCCATTTATAAGGTCACTCTTTTCATCCAGCATCTCTACAATACGTTCTGCAGATGCTCTGGAAATGATGATCATAACAAATACCATAGAGAGCATCATAAGGCTCATAAGGATTTGCATCGCATAAGAAACGAGGCTCATCAGCTGACCGGTCGACATACCATTTATCGGATCATTCCCCGTTGTGACGATCAGTTTCGCACCAAACCAGGAAATCAGGATCATACACGCATACATACAGAACTGCATCAGCGGCATATTGAATGCGATCAGTTTTTCTGCAAACGTAAAGTCGTTATAGATCGATGTGGAAATTTTTTCAAATTTTTCAATCTCATGTTTCTCACGGACATAAGATTTTACAACACGGATTCCGTGAAGATTTTCCTGTACAACATTGTTCAGTTTATCGTATGTATTGAAAACTTTTTCAAATATCGGATGTGCATGTGTCATGATCAAATACAGTCCGATACCAAGGATCGGAGCTGCTGCCAGGAAGATCACTGCCATCTCAGAATTTACCTGAAATGCCATAAACATAGAAAAAACAAGCATGATCGGTGCACGAACCGCCATACGTATAATCATCTGATATGCATTCTGCACGTTGGTAACGTCCGTTGTCAGACGGGTTACAATACTCGCCGTTGAAAACTTATCAATATTAGAGAAAGAAAAATTCTGTACATTGTAATACATATCTTTTCTCAGATTCTTTGCAAATCCTGCTGATGCCTGTGCGGCAAACTTACCGGACAGCACACCGAACATCAGTGAAATCATCGCTGTAACAGCAAGCAGAATCCCCATCTTCCAGACATAACCCAGATTTTGTGCCTGAATACCGTAATCGATCAGTCTTGCCATCAACATCGGAATGATCACTTCCATGATTACTTCAAGCGTGACCATCAGCGGAGACAAAAGGGAATCCTTCTTGTACTCACGGATGCTCTTCATCAGTTTCTTAATCATGATTGATTAGCCTCCTTACTATCTTTTTTTGCATAACATTTGTTTTTCATCGAACATTTTAAATCTTCTGTGAGGTTCTCGCGAATCTTCTTTGTCAGCTGAAACAGACAGTCAATTTCCTCCGCTGTCATATCCTTTACCAGCAAACGCTCCATTCTCTGGATATGCTGTATTACAAGATGACTGGCTTCATCGCCTTTTTCTGTCAGGACAATTTTCTTCAGCCTCGCATCCCCGGGATAAGACTGCATCTCAATATAACCATTCTGCTCCATCTTCTGCAAAATGCCGGCAACAGTAGAGCGTGTAAGGCAGAAACGCTTCACGATATCCCGCGGAAAAATGTCCTTTTGAGGATTTTCTTTAATATACTTTATAATCCCGCCCTGGACATACTGGAGATCATAAATTCCACTTCTTTTCTTATCGTACTCAATTTTTCGATATAAAAGATTGGATAACGATAAAATCTCTCTGCCTACTTCACGTTTTTCTCCAAACTCCATCTTCGCTTCACCTCCCGTCCGATTGTTCGTTGTCGAACAATTATAAGGCGAATTAAAATTTTTGTCAATTGTTATATCGCACCATTTTTTTCATCTGAAATCAAATATTTTTGGAAGCATACTTTACATTTTTACCGCAAAATATTTTTGGACACCATTGCAGATTGATTCTGCTACCTTTTGCTGATAAACATCTGTAATTAAAAGTGCTGCCTCCTTCTCATTCGACAGAAAACCACACTCCACGATCACCGCAGGAGCTTCACTCCTCTTCAATATGTAATACGTGTCATTCGCTTTAATCTCACGCGGTCTTTCAATCTGCAGCTCCACATTCATAACATCTTGAATACATGCGGCAATTTCCTTTCCCTCCGCCGAAGTCGTATAATAAAAAACCTGCGGACCTGCCACGTATTCTTCCGTGTAACTGTTCTGATGAACACTGACTGCCATCGCCGGCTTTGTCTCCCTGATCTTTGTGCATCGGTTTCTCATATCCGCACTCTTTTTGTTTCCCTGTTCCGGTCCCTTTACACTCTCATCCGCGTCCCGCGTCATCACAACCTCAAATCCGGCCTTTTCCAGACAAACCTTTAGTTTCTTTGCAATCGCCAGATTGATATCCTTTTCTTTCGCCTGATTGATCCCAATCTTTCCCGGATCATCACCGCCATGTCCCGCATCAATCAAAATAACCTGCTTCTTTACACTGCCGGAAGCCGGAAGCACATTTTTCACACCACTCGTAAAAAGTAAAATTGCACACGCCAGCATCAATATTCCCATCCATACTTCCGCACTGATATTTTTTAACCGCAGATCATACATCGAAGCCGTCACCCATTTTTGGACTCTTATGACAGTTTATTCAGAAAGAAGTCCATTTAAGAACAGGTTCAGGGCAAATCATAATTACATGGCACTGTTAGGACGCCACTTTTTCAGTGGCGTCCTGTTAGAAGTGGGAGTCTTCTTCGACTAAGATAAAAAATCTCTGCAAGAGTTCCTGCCGTAAGTCGCTCCTGCAGAGGGGAAATGTTCATTTAATCCAGTGCCTGTTCAAATTCCTGAACGGTATTTGCCTTTAATGCTTTTGTAAACCAAATGTCCAAAAGATCCACATCCTGTTCTTCTTCAATTCTTTTTCTGATCTTTTCGTCTACGGTTCCTTTCATTTCCAGCACACGCAAAATAAATTCTACTCTGCTGGCTTTCTTTTCTTCTGCTTTTCCTTTTTCAATGCCCATCTTTTCCAGCCTCTCTGCCACATCACACATACTATGCACCTCTTTCTTTTTCCTAAACATTTCTTTATAACGGTCGTCACCTGTCATTACCTGCAACAGTTTTAACACCTCATCTACATGTTTTATTTCCGTCGGATCATCCGGGATATAATCTTTGTTCTTTCTTTTTTTTTACAAAGAAATTTGCTACGATTCGAAAATCACTTTGGAATCTTTCTATTTCTTCCTCTGTAAGCCATGCAATCTCAAAGACCTGCATACTGTAGTCATTCACAAACTTATCCAGTCCTTCCGGTATTTCCATCAAAGATTTAATATTTTTCTTGCTGTTCCAGTGTCTGTCCGTTCCAAAGTATAATACGATTGTCACCACCGGTAGAATCTTTTTTCTCTCTTCCAGCAACTGGCTGCGGTACGCTGTCCCGTCATATCCTATCACACGAAACGGCATGTTTTTCTCCACAACACTCTGATTCTCAATACCGCAGATTGCCAGCTCTACTTCTTTTTCTTTCCAGTACTTTGCTACGTCTCGCTCCAGTTCATGTACTTTTTCATCTTCTGCTTTGTACTGTGAATGAATGGACGTATTTTCCAATGCTTCTGGCAGAATCCGCTGTTCTCCTGCAAAAAGTAATCCATTCATAATATCCGCAAATACATCATTATAATCTGCCAGTATCTTTTCCGTAATATCTTTTTCTCCCATAGGCTTCTCCTTTTCTTTGGTTCTTTTACGCGAAGCAACTACAGGATGTAAGCTTTATCCCAGACAATAGATACTATTTCAGGTGATACTTTCTACTTTTAAGTATATGAAAATATTTCACTCCTTCAAGCCGCTTCACGCAGGTCTTTTTTAAGTTGGATTTTCCCGCCGAACGGCATTGAATTTCATTGAATTTGAAAAGCAATATGATTCTGCTTTTCTGTTTGGTAGAAATATAAAACATAATTCATTTCTATTTTGTGTTTATTGTATTTGACTATGTGATGTTTGTCAAGTGTTTTGTTGCTTTATTTTTTCTAACAGAAAAGTCCAAAATTCTCCATAACTGCATGAGACTTTGGACTTTTCTTTATTTTAGAAAATCTCTATTTTACAACTTTCCAATGTTTTGTTCTTTTTGTTTTTATTTTTTGGTAAATACTCCATCAAAAATTGTCGCATAATATCCCCAGTCACCCCATATACTTGAGATCACTCCCTCGCGTTCCTGAAATTTCCATTCCAGGGTAATCCTCTCATAATTTGAAATATCCAGGGAAAACGGCATTGGTCTTGCATAACAATTCATAGCAGGAAAGCTTGCAATTTTTTTACCATCTCCATAAATATACAAATCAATATACGGTTTCCATTCGTCTGGCTGCAATCCTTTTGGGCAAGCTACCGTTCCACTGAACATTTTATATTTATAATTTGTAAGATATGTGACTGTCCCTTTTCCTGCATAAAAACTATGCTGATACTTCTTTCCGTAATTATCTACCAGATATTCATCTGTTTTATCTGTATCGATTCCCCACATTCCACCTTGTGTTTTCTTTGCAAAAATCTCCATGTCAACCTGATAAACTTTTTTGAACTGATCCGGCAATGTTTTTACTGTAACTTTGCACTTCAGTTTCTTTTTGGAAACTTTTGCTGTAATAACGGCTGTTCCTGTATGTTTTCCTTTTACCTTTCCCTTACTGTTTACCGTCGCAACATATGAATTTGATGAACTCCATTTAACTTTTTTCTTTTTTCCCTTAACTTTTAAAGTTTTTGCTTCACCTTCATAAAGGCTCATGCTCTTTTGGCTTAGTTTTGCCGGCGAAGCTGCCATACTTGGTACGGACATTACAAACATCAATATAATAACCCACAAACTCATAATCCATTTCTTTTTTACATTCATACCTTTCTTCCTCCTGTTCCTAAAAATTTACTTTACATACTTTTTCCGGTTAGAAGATGTATTATCAACCCAGCATTTCTTTACCTGACAGTTGATCTTTGCATTGTATACACTTTCCGGTACATCCTTTTCATTGATTTTTGTAATGGTTCTCTGTTCCATATTGTTCCATTCCCATTCTGCATAACAGGTAAGTTTGTCTTTTTTCATTTTGTATATGATGGTATGATGACCGGAACCCCAGCTCTCATCTACGTGCAGATGGTTCTTATTGCAAATTCCTACGGAATTTCCGCCAAAACCGGTATAACTGCGTGCATCAATCTTTACTGTTTTTTTCTTCTTATCTTTTACTTTTACAACTTTTCCTTTCTTGTAGGTAAACACATAAATGGTCTGATCTTTCATTCCGTTCATATGAGCTGCAATCAGTTCCGGTACACCATTTTTGTCCAGATCTGCTATCAGAAACTGACTGATCGTACTGCTTTTTTCTGTGTTCGCAGTATACCAATTTCCCTCATATTCTGGTGTATACGCAGATTCGTTTTTCTTCAGATATTTGTTATATGCTTTGCAGGCTTTCTTCCATTTCGGTGATGCTGCCTGTGTCGTAATCCCTCCAAGTGTCAAAACCACCATCATTATTGCTGCCATCGTAAAAATTTTCCAATACTTTTTCATAATGTTCGCTTCCTTTCCTTCTTCATTCATGTTTGATACCTGATTTTTTGAAACAGTTAAATTATTGCTATCTCTGGCATTTCAAATATTACCTGCTCCTCCTTCCTGTTTTCTTTTCTGTATTGATCTTGTCTTAAGTCTAGCACAGTCTGTTTACATTTTTGTTCCGGATATCTTCTTTTTGGTTAAAAAGAGACCATCCCCTTTCTTTGAGATGATCTCTTTAAAAAATGCTGCTTATTTATTTACTTTTACTTTCTTTGCCTTGCTCCATGCACTCTGAACGCTCTTTAAAGTACCATTATTTCCTTTGTATTTTACCGTATACTGAATTTTGAAATAATAAGTTTTTCCTTTTTTCAGTCTCTTAATGGTACGGGCAGTGGTTGTCGCTTTAACATTCACTGTCTTCTTATTCTTTTTAAACTTCTTGTCCGTTGCATACATAATAGTATATTTTTCTACATAGAAGTTATCTCCGTACAGTTTTGCAGGAGCTTTCCAGGTAAGTTTTACTTTCTTACCTTTTACATTTTTCAGACTCTTAATGGAAAGTTTTCTGGTTTTTGGTACAATAATACTTGTATTATTGGTTGTATTATTATTGTTGTTAGTGTTACTATTTCCACCATTTGTATTGGTATTATTACTGTTACCGCCATTTGTATTGCCATTATTATTGCCGCTATTATTTCCTCCTGTGCTGCCGCCTGTATTATCCCCTGATGAATTTCCGTTGCCCGAAATAACAATCTCAGTGCTTACAATCTCACTGTCATTCGCATTTGCACTCTTTGCATAGGCACGGATCACAGCACTTTCTGTAATCTGGATCGGTGCTGTATACAACTGGAATTCGCTGCGGTCTTCTGTTGTAGGCAGACCACCTTCTTCTGAAAGCGGATAAATTCGATAATACAACTCCACATTTGGCTTCACGCAGTACATCCCTACTGTCTGAGCCGTCTGGTAAGTTCCGCTTGCAACCGTAAAAGCTGGTTCTGTTGTTGTCTCTGTATACTTGTAAGTCGGTGAAACAACGATACTTTTTCTTACAAATCCCGCCTCGTCTTTTTTGTCCCAACTGTCAAATACTTTGCCAGCGCCAGGTTCCTGCAGATTGTCCGGAAGTGTTGCGGATTCTCCATAGGCAACTTCCTGTTCGCTGATCACATTTCCATCCCAGTCAAGGAAGGTAACTACATATTTTGTATCTTTATAGGAAGCTTCCACAACCATGTTGTCTGTTACGGTGGTTACTTCTTTTCCATCTGCATCTGTCCATTTATCAAACTTCTGACCTTCTTTTTCCGGAAGAGCATCCAGTGTCAGAACATCACCATAATCAAATTCTTTGATATTCAGGCTTGTCTTATCCCAGTCTACAAAAATAACCGTGCATTTTTTCTTGCGGTACTGTGCTGTGATAACCATGTTTTCGCGGATGTTTTTCAGACCTGTATCCCATCCGATAAATTCATAGCCTTCTTTTTCCGGAGCTTCCGGTGCCTCTACTTCGCCGCCTTCTACTACCTTTTTCTGTTCACCGATCGTATTGCCGTCTTCATCTGCAAAATCAACCGTGTATACCGGCTTCGGTGCACTGATCCTGCCGATTTCCTGATAATGTGTAGCACCTTCAATTCCTACTGTAATAATAAAATCTCCTGTTTTTGCAGTAGGTTCTTCTTTTGTTACATAATCAAAATGATATGTGCCATCTTCCTTAATTGTTGTCTGTGCTGCATATTCAATCTGGCTGGCGATTGGATCGGCATTCTGTCCTTTGTAAACAAGCAGCATTGCTACTTTTCCGGCACATCCTTCTGCTGTTCCGTCCAGGGTACGTTTTTCACCATTACTGTCTTCCAGTGTAGAAGTGGTCTTGTACTCTGTTACTGTACCTTCTTCATTGATATCCGCACGATACCAGGATTTATCACCGGTTCCGTTGTAAATTTCAATGCCGTCATCCGTTGTCATGACTTTCTTCAGTTCTGTGAAAGTCTTATTGTATTCCCATTCACCCGGATAATCCATGCTGTCTGCATAAACACTGCTGTAAGTATAAACAATTTTTCCGGTATTTACATTTTCGTATTTATAACGTTTGTAATTGTAGCATGGAACCTCTGTAGAATTTGTCTTGAAACGATAAACCGTTCTTGTCTCTACCTGTCTGGAATCAGATGCAGAAACGGCATCTGCCTGCCAGTCACTGAAATCACTCTGCCAGTAGGTATATTTTTTGTACTCCTGTCTGGTGCGATAATTATAAAGTGTACGGGTTGGCTGTCCCTTTCCTCCCTGTCCGTTGGATGCATTGCTGAATTCAAAATACCACCAGCGGTTTTTCCAGTAAATTTTTCCCTTAGCGGAATTTACGCCTGTATATCCTGGTCCATACTCTGTTCCACGGCATGTTCCCCATTCTTCCACCCAGTACATGGAACCGCCGCAGTTGGAGCAGCTTCCGGAATATGGATCCTGCGCTCCGCAGGAACTGCATCGGAATGCATAATAGCGATATCCCGTTGTCGTTCCAACCTGCGTCAGATTATTTGCAGTTGGTGCATAAGTAGAATATTCCGTCCATCCGCTCCAGTCTGTGTAAGTTCCTGTATTTGCTGTAGATACCAGTGTAAACCCTGCCGGTGTTGCCGGTGTGCTGGCAGAAGGGATCTCTTTTTTGTCTTTATAACGGTACTCTGTTCTTGATTCTGTAATCAGATCACTGTCCGTTGGGAGTGTAGTGCTCCAGTCTGACCATTCATTGCCCACATCGATCGCACTCATAACCGTTTTTGCTTTTGGTGTTCCGGTTGTCTCATCATCTACAACGCCAACCATCGAAACCTGTACGGTAGAAACAAGTCCGGAATATAATACCGTTACATTTTCCGTAACTTCACCGGAAGATGGCATACTGATCGATGCAGTTTCAGATGCAACCATTTTTCCTGATTTTGTCATCAGTGTAACAAGAAGTTTACCTTTTGTAAAATTATTCGGGAAGTTCGACAGACGCACCGAAACATCATAACCGGTAGCTTCTGCATTTCGTTTTGCAGATTTAATTTCTGTTACGATCGGAAGATCTGCATTTCCCCATACATAAGTTGCTGTTACCGTCATGGAACGCTTCACATTCTGATAGTCTGTTGTATCCCAGCCTGCAAACACATAGCCGGTTTTTGTCGGAATATCGGTTGGAGCGGCGGCTGCTGAACCGTACTCCACCTTCTGCACTCTTCCAATGACTGCACCTGTGTAATCTGCAAAGCTTACAGAATACGTATTGATCTTATAAACTGCCTGAATTTCGGTATCGGCTTTCAGGTTTTTCCCTTCACTGTTCCAGTTCTGAAAGGTATAGCCTTCTCTCTGAGGTACCGCCGGAGCAGCTGCATTTCCGCCATATTTTACAGACTGTGTCCCGATGACTTCACCATTCCAGTCCTTGTAAGTAACCGTCACATTTGGATGAACCGTACAGGTAGCGGAAACGGTTTCCCCGCTGCTTCCTGCGGAATTGACTGCCGTAATGTGAGCCTGATAAACACCCGGCTGGCGAAGGGAAAAGGATGCACTTGTTCCTCCAACAGTCGCAGACTGGCTGTAAGCACTGTTTGTCGTGCAGACCAGATTAACCCGATAGCTTGTCGCATTTGCAGTATTTGCCCAGGAAATGGTCAAACCATCTCCAATACCGAGATTCTGTGAGCTGACCGCTACATTTGTCGGATTGCCCGGTTTCGGCGGATTTGCATTCGTTACCTTGTAGACATGGCTGCCCACCCGTCCGCTTGTCAGCAGCCTTGGACTGTCATTCCAGGAAAACTGATGGTCATTTGGCCAGAACTCTGTATTTTTCGTTCCTCTGTTGATTGACTCATAATAGTAGAGTCTGCCTGTTCGCAGAGAAGTTGCATTATCTACAATTGCATAATGACCGCCAAAATTAAGAATCGTATAATAGCCTGCCCTGATATTAAACCAGAGTTGATTATCACTTGCATCCCAGTAACCGAGATATTCTATTTTTTTGCCGTAAGATGCCGCATAATTCCCAGGTGCCCGGATTCCGGTCCAGGTTAATGCGAGATTATAATTATCAAACTGAGAATCATTTGGCGGATTTACAATTCCACTATGACTTCTCTGGTATTGGTACCATGTATCCGGATTCATACCACTGCGATTAACATCTGCTTCATAAAGCATTTTTGCCTGTGCAGTGATAAAACATCCATACAATCTCATTTCTGAGTATGCAGATTGTCCCTGGTTCCATTTCCGATAGTCACCATTAAAGGTTGCTGTAAAATTTTTTGCTGCATTTGTTTTTGTTCCAGGTACCAGCACCATAACAAAAACAGCCGCCATCTTGTTTTTTGTGTTGCTTTTTTCACTTTTTCTCCTTTCTGACATTTCCCGAATGTCAAACCCATTTTATGGAATTTGGTGTTTCTGGGAAAATTATAGCACTGATGGTTCGCAGTGTCTACCTGCTATCTTTACATAAAGAACGGGGAGGTTGCCCTCCCCGCAAAACTTTTGAACCTTTAAAAGAAAGATTCTTTATTTTACTTTTTTCACTTTTCTGACAACCGACCATTTTCCAGTGCTGCTTCCTGCTGTTGCACGCACCCGGAAGTAATAGGTCTTTTTGGATTTTAGCTTCTTAACGATCGCTTTGACCTTTTTTCCACCGGAAACTTTCACCGTTTTTGGACTTGCAAAATTTTTCTTTCTGCTGTACTGAACCTGATACCCTTTTGCACCTGTCACCCGATTCCAGGATACATTGACACGACCTTTGGCTTTGCCTGTTACTTTAATGCCACGTACCTTTTTCAGTGCTGTCTGCTGCATCTGAGATTCTGGCATGTTCTGCCGGGTTGTTTCTTTTTCTGCATTTTGATTTTTTTCTGTACCTGGTTTCTGCTCTGCACCTGTAGTCTGCTCTGTTTTCTGATTGGACTCTTTTTCAGGCTCATCTTTATTACTTTCTACTGTAATCATACCGTTTGTGACATCCAGCTCAACAGGGGTTAACTGTCCATCTATAATATCGCCATTCTCATATTTTACTGTTATAGGATAGACTCCTTCTTCATTTGGAGTACGGAAAGTTAATACCACGATTTCTCCATTTGTATTATCTGCTTCCATTCCATCCCATAATATTTTAACAGGATTCGTCTGATAGTTCCCTGGTTTTGTCATTTCCAGTGTGGACAATGCCTCTCCCCTTGAAACATTTACAAGTTCCAGTTTCTCATCATAAGAAACCATAAGCGTAACTCCACAAATACCCGTATTATTCGAAATACGGATCGGAACATCCACATTTGCATTTTTTTCTGCTTTCACCTGATTCACGGTCAATGCAGTCTGAACTGATTCCGCATGCACATTTGTAACATTTAATAACAATACAAGTGCCAAAAAACTTATGATCGAATAAAATTTTTTCATAAATCCAGCTTCCTTTCTGCCTTTTATATTATTGTCTCGTTCTGTAACGATACATTGTTCTTGTTTCCACTTTTCGATTATCTCCTGAATTATATACCGTATCATTCCATTCTGACCAGTTTCCCCACTTATAATAAGAATAAACTACCGTTTTTGATCTGTCACGATAACGATAACCCGTACATGGAACGGAACTGTCCACCCATTTAAACCAACGTCCGCCTCCAAGAGAATCTGTTGCATATCTTCCCGTTCCATGGAACTCATACAAACCTGCACTGCTCCAAGGTGTTGTACTGAACATAACAATGCCATTCCCGATTGTCATATTGGATGCACCACATCCGCCAGCCCACTTATAACATGAGGTATATACATGCATATGAGCACCACAATTTGGGCATCTGAAATAGTAATATCCATAAATCGTATTCGTTTCTACCTGTCTTGTATCGCTTCCTCCTACTGCCTCTCTCTGCCATGCACTCCATCCGCCATAACTGCCATACTGTGTTGTAGAGCCTGTCCACGTCCAGCCATTCATAGAACTGTTTGTTGATGTTGTTGTCTGTTTGTCCGCATAACGATACTGTACCTTTGTTTCTACTTCTGTATCAAAAGATTTCTCTGCTTTGCTCTCTGACCACTCTGACCACTCTCCCCAGGTATTATTCCATAATTTTTCATATTGTTCAGAAGTAATATTTATTATATTTCCTTTTTTCTGAGTCATCATGCTGTTCTGGCTGAATGAACCATAAATCTGTATATTTCCTGTAACATTCAGCTTACCAACAACACTTGGCGTTGCTCTTTTTAAAGTGACATTTTTACATAAAACTGCATTTTCGTTCGTGGAATTCAACTGCACAGTTCCAAACAAAGAAAGTTCTGTATTATCTGCCAAAAGCATCATTGCCCATTCTGAGGATTCTACTGTCACACGATTCAGTTCAATTGCAGAAGAGGAACTTTTCAAACCTGCAGCGGTATTTCCTTTGAAATTCATTCCATTTATTTTTGTTTTTTCAGCATCAGAAACCACTCTCAAATTAATGTAATCCTTTACCCCACCATTCAATTCGAAAACTTCTGTTCCAGATGGAATTTCAAGTTTTGTATTATATAATTGTTCACCCGTTTTGGAAATATCCAGTATAATATTTTTTGCACCGGAAGTTACAGCCGCTTTTGCAACTGCTCCATCAGATGCCTTCACCGTAACTTTTTTAACTCCTGCAAATGCATTTTTTCCTAATTCCTTCACGGAACTGGATACATTATATTCTTTTAACACAGTGCATCCTGAAAACGCATTGTTGCCAATTTTCTCAATTGAATTTGCCTCTATGATCTCAAGCTCGTCACAGTTTTTAAATGCATTTTCCGGTATTTCTGTGATATTATCACTTAAACGGATTCCGGCAATATCTTTTCCTGCAAAAGCCCCGGATTCAATACCAGTTACTTTCACTACTGTCGTACTTCCGTCACCATTATCAACCGGAAGATACTGTGGAATGACAACAACATTATCTGTTCCGCTGTAGCCTACAATCTTACCAGAATCAATATCGACTTCCAGACCGCTCGTAGCGCCTACAATATTATCTACGTATTCATTTACTTCATATGGAACTTCAAATGGTAATACCCCATTTTCATAATCATTAAACAGGCTTGTATTTTTGGAATAATCTATAAAATTCCTTACATTATCTTCTGCAACACTGTATGTATACACACCATAGGATCTCGTTGCCATATCATAAGTGACAACTGCAAATACATGCAGTGTTCCGGCACATACAACCCGATAATATCCGGCAGGTGCTCCGGCATTCGAATATTGCATCGTTGTTGTTACTGTATCTTCCATAGAATAAGTAAATGCAGATGCATATTCTCGTGATTTTGTTTCCGAAGTCTGCATTCCTTCTGTCTGGCTCTGCATACACCCCACGGTATTGGAAACACTGTAATCTACAGAATCACTGATTTTTTGTCCCAGAGACTCAGAAACACTTCGACTGCCACTCATCTGTGCTGCTTTTGAGTAGCCTGTATTTGTGTTCCAGTATGTTTGATTTTTTTGCGTATTGGTCGTCTCATGCTTCACTTCTGCACTGATTTCTGTTTCCAGTGAAGTTGTTAATTTGCCACCTAATGTCACTCCTTCCAATGGAATTCCCACACTCGCTTCGCCTGTTACGCTCTCTTTTAAATCTGTATTAACCTTTCCCGAAATATTCTGACTGTTTGTTGTTTCTGTAGAACCACCCCGTTCTCTCGTTGTATTCATTGCGTCTGAAACAGACCAGGCATTTGAGGCATTTTGAAACACTTCCGATGATACTTCACTTTTATGTGATTCACTCTTTGTTGTGGTCTCTCTCCAATCTTTAGACAAGCTCCAGGAAGATGACCTGGTGGTCGCTTCTGCTATGGTTTCTGCTATATTTTTTGCTGTTCCCTGCTCAATTTTTTTACTTGTCTCCACTGTTTTTGTATAAGTTACACCGTCTGTCTTATTTCCAAGATACTCTATCTCATACAGGGGAACATTTTCAATCGTACCGATTTCATATGCCATTAAAATTGTATGAGATGCTTCATCAATATCTATTACTGGTTTTCCAAGTTTTTCTGCCGGTCTGGTCTGATTTCTCTTGCTGCTCCAATTCGCATGCAAGGTAATATTTCCCGTCGTTCCTTTTGGAATCGTAGTATACAGTTTACTGTCTGCATCGCTCCAGCCAAGGAAATTATACCCTGCCAGATACGGCTCATTTAATGTAACACCCTCATCTGTTGTATAAGTGACTTCTTTAACCGGACAAAGCGGAGAATCAAACTGTACCTTATAGGTAATTTTTGTCCAGCGGGCATACAGTTTTTTATTTCCTTTATCATTCGCTGCAATTTTCTTTATCTGTGTTGCCGTGGAACCTGGTGCATCATACCATCCCTCAAATATATATCCTGCTTTTTCCAGATTTTTTAATTCTATTGTTTCTCCTGATATATAACTGTCTGGGTTCGGATTTTCTACACCTGTTGTTTTCAGATAATCATCACTGCCATATGTATTATACTCTATTGCATAGCCTTTGATTTTAGGGATTTCTTCCTGTTTTACTAATATTTTACCGCATACTGCACAATGTGAGCCTTCCGTCAGTCCAGCAGAATCTTTGGTTGCCGGAACTGCTTCATCTACAACAACCTGATGATCTGTAAGATCAATAATAATCTGCTTTGCAGAAATTTCAAAACTTCCTTTTTCATCACTATAATATTTCTGACATTTACTGCAATACCAGTATGCAATGTTTCCTTTTTCTATGCAGGTGGCTGCTTTATAATCCACGCGTTGTAACGTATGCGTTTCTTTATCCGTATTTGTCCCTGGTGCTAATTCAACACCATAACCGCCTGCTATGTATCTTCTCAAAAGGATAACATCGGTTGTATTACATTTTCCATCACCATTCACATCTGCTGCTGCCTCATTGACTGATACGTCATAACCACCGGCTATATATCTTCTCAAAAGAATGACATCGATTGTATTTATTTTCCTATCATTGTTCAGATCACCTGGTATATAGTCATTTACAGAAATAACCGTATTGGAAACCGAAACATCGATTGGATTCAGTTCTGTATTTATAATATCTCCATTTACATAAGAAAGTTTTACTGCAAGTTCTGCGCCTGACTCAACATCCTTGCTTATCTGAAATGACAGATTCAAAATCTCTCCGTCCTGAATATCACCATCTGATATTTCCTGTCCATCCCAGATAAATTTACACGGCGATGTTAATTTTCCCGGTTTTGTCATTACCAGACTGGAAAATGCTTCTCCACTCTCTGCACTGACAAGTGTAAGTCCTGAATCATACTCCAGCTTTAAAGTTGTTACACTCTGCATTATACTATTTCGCTATAAGTCAGATTATCCGCGCTCTGTTTCTTTCTCCCATTCCGGTTCTCTATTCTGCCGCAAAATACTGTCAATGTTCCGCTTGATAACGTCATATTCCTTGACCTGTTTTTTCAGCCTGCCATAATCCGCATAAAGAGCTTCTTTCTGCGATTGGAGCTTTTCATATTCACTTTGCAAGGCGGTGGCGCTTGGGAGCTTGCCGCCGATCTGCACCGCCTGTAATGCTTTTACCGCCGCTTCATGGAGAATAATCGCCTGTTCGTGGTCTGCCCGGTAGCCGCCCTTATTCTTTGCCTTGCGGTATGCGTCATAGACAGGTTTTGTCTTTTGATAGGTCGTGACATTTTTAATCAGCACCGCCATATCCGCAAGCCGTTTTTCAACCTCCTTTATACTATCTGCCGTCTGCTCATTCGCCGCCGTGATTTCTGCGATTTTAGCGGTCAGGTCTGCATACTGTTTAATTTTATGTTCCGTCAAGAAGTTCAGCGTCTTTGCCGCCTGTTTCAAATTATGGATTTTCGCCCATTGCTCATAGCCCCGGCTTTCCTGTGCCTTGATACTGTTCTGAATATCAATCAGCAGGCTGATACCATTTTTCTGTTGTTTTGGAGTTTTGACGGTACGGGTGCGTGTTCCCTTGATACGTTCCCGTAAGGCTTCCTCTGTATAATCTGCACCGAGGGTTTTAAGTCTTGTAAATCGTTCCTGTCCCGGAGCGCGGCACAACACATATTTTCCCGGCTTTATCTCATAGTCCATAGCCTGCAATCTTGATAGCAATTCCTCAAAATCGGACACTTGGGGAATGAGTGCGTCCACGGCAATTTTTAACTTGCCTTTCCAACTTGTCCCGGTCTTTTCCGCTTGGTATTCCGCATAGCTTTTTCCCTTGTTTCCTTTGCCCGGAACAACAACAGACAATCCATTTTCCCGACACAGCCTGTCGCTGATGTTTCGTATGCCGTAATAGCTGCGCTTATTGGAATTGTACTTGTGGTGATCTACAAAGTTTACGGCACAGAAAATGATGTGATTATGGACGTGTCCCTTGTCTATGTGCGTTGTCAAAACATACTCATGCTGTCCCTTAGTTACCGCGTCGGCAAGCTGCCGCCCGATTTCATGGGCTTTCTCATAGTCCACTTCTCCCGGCTCAAAGGACTGTATCAAATGGTGGGCTAAGTTATTCCCCTTATCCAACGCCTGTGCTATGGTAAATTCAAATTCAATGTCTGCCGTTTCATAGCTGCACCCGAACGAGGACACAAGCATTTTTCCGTCCGTCTTGTCCGGGTTTTGGATATAGTCAAGGGCTTTGCTCAACGTGCTTTTAATAGGCTTAATCTTTGTAACCGCCATATTTCCGCAAGCACCCCCTTTATTTCCTCTATGTCCTCTTTGTAGACACTGCCGGTACTGTTTACACGCTTTGCGATCTGATTGACATTGACACCGATTTTCTGTATCTCTGCGGTCATTGCCTTTATGTCCGTATAGTCTACTTGGATAACATACCCGTCAATCGCTATTTTCCGCAGATATGCCGCCATGTTCCGGGTAGGTATCAGCTTCATTTTTTCCTCAATCAAATTCTTTTCTTCCTCTGTCACATAGAATTTGATTTGCACTGTCCGTTTTCTGCCACTCATGCGTTTGTCGCTCCTTTCGTATCGAGGGTTTGGGACACTTCCCAACAAGTCATTTTGCAGGGCAAAATACGGAAGTGGGTACACACTTCCTATGCTTGCTGCGAAAGTTATTCCCTCATTCTCTATACCACAAGAAAAATGGATTTTGCCAACCGGCAAAAAAACATTTACATTCTTGCTCTTGAATACAACTTAAAAAAATGCTATACTTATATATCAGTATCTGCCTGCACTTTCGGCAGATTGATTTTTGCGCATTAGTTAGAGGCAGCTAACCGCAAGGAGGTGTTGACTTATTATTATTTCATACCCTGAAGCTCGTTTTGTTCCCACCGCTGTAAGCATTGCTGCATCAAGTCAGATTATGCAGGCGAATAAAACAGCCGATAATCAATATCTCATTCCCCTCATGGATGGTACTATTGAAAACATTGATATTACCGATGGAATATTGTTGACAACATCAGAGTTTGTTTCACAGGAAGATATTGAAATGACAACAACACACGACGATTTGAGCCTGTTTCAGATTTCCTTTTGCATTGATGGCAATATGGAGTGGTCTTACATCAATAACGAGGTTGTTCATCAATTTCAAATTGCGGCACAGCAGAGCCAAGTACGCTATGGAACATTTAAGGAGTGCCGAAGTAGAATAAGCGGAAACAGGAAATTCAAAGGCATCAGCATTACTTTGGATGAAAAAATCTTTGAGCAGATTTTCACCTGTATCAAAACAAGGGGGCATTATATGATACAAGAAAAACAGCGCCCGTAAGAGTATATACCTACACACCAAACATCAGTAAAATTCTCTCTGAAATCCTTGCTTGCCACTTTTGTGATGAAATGAAAAAGCTCTATCTGCAAGGAAAAATTTTTGAGTTAATTGCTGTTTACTGCGACGAGGTTATTTGCAAATCTCCTACAAATGACTTTGGCATCCGTATTAGTGTGGAAGATTACAATGCGCTGTTGAAGGCACGGGAATTTATTGGTGAGAACTTCGCCCACCCCCTCACAATTCCAATTGTTGCAAAGGCGATTGCTATCAACGAGCAAAAATTAAAGGATGGATTTAAGCGGTGCTTTGGAGTTACAGTTAATGATTATGTTGTAGAAAAACGGCTGGAAGCAGCGATACGATTATTGAAAACTGGAAAACATACAGTGCAGGAAGTGACATGGATGGTGGGGTATTCTCATACGGGATATTTCATCGAGCTTTTTCGGAAGCACTATGGAATATCCCCCGGCGAAATGTTAAAAAACAACAGATAAGAACTTCATGTAAGTCTGAAAAGACCGCATGAAGTTCTTTCTTTTGTGATATAGAAACTTCCGATAGTGATACTATGCAGAAAATCATCGTGCTATACTAATAGCAGTTAGCGTTATCTAACCAAAAAAACTCGGAGGTTATTGCTATGAGCAGAACAAATGAAAACAAATTAAAAATGAAGCACATTGCAACCATAGGCATCTTTAGCGCACTCCTTTTTGTGGTGACAATGGTAGCAGGAGCTTTGATGGGAATTAGCATGGTGTTGAATATGTATTCCGTTGCGGTTGTTGCCGTTTTATCTGCGCCACTTTATATGCTGATTATGGCAAAAGTACATAAGAAAGGCGCAGTCTTATTGACTTTTGCTATTGTCGGTATTCTATGGGGGCTGTTTGGCGGTATTTTTGTCTTGATTTGGATGTTGGGGTTTGGCGTTGTAGGCGAAGTCCTTGCCAGCAAATCAAAGTATCAGAATTACAAAATGCTTACCGTTTCTTTTGGATTGTATTCAGTTGGATATTATTTAGGTGCCATCGCACCCCTCTATTATTATCCCGTATTTTGGTATGGATTTGACCGTCCAAAGGAAACCGTGGATGCAATGATTGCAACAGCACATTCTACGGCTGGGCTTGCTGCAATTCCGGTTACGTTGATCGCGATTGTGATAGGTGCTGTAATTGCAAAGAGAATATTGAAGAAGCATTTTGAAAAAGCAGGAGTGATTTAATGCACCGCATAGACCCCCGGATAGTGATTATTCAGATTGCGCTTTCAGGGATATGTGTATTTTGGATTTTTAAGCCGTTAGCCATGCTTTGTGAAGTGATTTTTCTGATGAGCTTTCTGTTATATTTGCAACACCCAAAGGAGGCTTTGCGGCTGGGCGTATGGTTTGCGTTCCTTGTCGGATTGTATGCCTTACTGAATGAGAGCAACGCTCCGCAAATCATAGTCCAGCCCGTTTTCCTATTACGCAAGCTCTCTCCCTTACTGGGCGTAATGATTCTGTCGCTAAAAGCGTTGACCGTGAGTGAGCTGTTCATGGGGCTTCAAAAATTACATTGCCCTAAATCAGCTACGCTTGCGCTTGCTGTCGCATTGCGATTTATTCCCACCATTCGCCATGAACTTGCACAGATTAGAAATGGCATGAAAACAAGAGGCGTCCCCTTAAATGTGATTACTTTTGCAAAAGCTCCTGCCATGACCACAGAATACATGATTATTCCCTTTATCATGCGCTGTATAAAGGTAGCGGATGAATTATCTGCGGCTGCGGTCACTCGTGCAATCGAAAATCCTGTGCCAAGAGGGATGAGAGTTCCTCTGAAAATCAGAATAAAGGATATTGTGTATCTGATGATGGTGATTTGCGCTAATATCGGAACACTTCTTTATTCATTGTGCGGATAGCGCGGAGGTTAAGAATGAGTATGATCACAATAAGAAATTTACAATTTCAATATGATGCCGCACCGGAGATAAATGCTCTTTATGGAATTGATTTGGAAATTCGTAAAGGAGAGTGCATTATTTTAACGGGAGAAAGTGGCTGCGGGAAAACAACTTTAACACGATGCATCAATGGTTTAATACCCAACTTTTTTGAAGGAACACTTGCAGGAGAAATATTGTACGAGGGTGTTCCTGTAAACAAATTGGAACAGTATGAGCTTAGTCGCAAAATTGGCACAGTGTTTCAAGATCCCCGTTCACAATTTTTTGCAGTAAACACAACGGACGAAGTAGCTTTCGGGTGTGAAAATCTTGCCTTTTCCACGGAGCGGATAAATCAGAACGTGGACGCCGCATTCTCCCGAATGAATATTGACGCACTGCGAGATCGGAGTTTATTTGGGTTATCCAGCGGCGAAAAACAGCGGCTGGCAGTTGCTTCTATCTATGCAATGGATACCGATGTCATTGTTTTGGACGAACCGACGGCAAACCTTGATGGAGAAACAATACAAAATCTCCGTGAGCTTTTATTTACACTAAAAGCCGAGGGGAAAACTCTCATTATTTCTGAACACCGCCTTTCCTGGCTTGTAGGAATTGCCGACCGATATGTATATATGCGCAAAGGGAGAATTGAAAAAATATGGGGTGCGGCGGAGGCTGCTTGCCTTTCGCCCGATGTGCTGCAAGAATACGGCTTACGCAGCATACAAAATGTGCCTTTTCCCACAAGGAAAACTCCTGCAAGGTCTGATGCAAACGAGCTGACGTGTCAAAACCTCTGTATTTACTACGGAAAGCAGGAAATTATCCATGATTTGAATTTTCACTTTACATGGGGCGAAGAAGGTCGGATTATTGGAATTGTCGGTGCGAACGGTTCCGGAAAAACAACATTTTCTAAAGTGCTGTGCGGACTTATGGCACCGCGAACTGGGACAATTCATCTGAACGGCAAAAAAATGACCCATAGAGAGCTGCTGAAAAAAACATACTTTGTTATGCAGGACGCGGATTATCAGCTTTTTACGGAAAGCGTTACACATGAAATGGAATTGGCGGCACGAAAAAATAAGCAAAAAAACGTTCATGCTTCAAAAGAGGAAACAACAAGCATTCTTGACAGGTTCGGCTTGGCCGAATATTCCGAAAGACACCCGCTATCCTTGTCCGGCGGACAAAAGCAGCGGGTCACGATTGCTGCGTCCATCGCTGCAAAATCGGATATTCTTGTTTTGGACGAGCCGACGAGTGGGCTTGACGGACGGAATATGCTCCGTCTAAAGAATATTCTGCGTGAACTGAAAAAACAGGGAATGCTGATTTTCATTGTAACCCATGACGCAGAATTTCTTGAAGGATTAACAGATGAATTACTGACTATTTCAAATAAGGAGGAAAACATGGACAAAAGAGAAAAACAGCAATCGCCTTTAAGGGGTATTTTGCAGTTTGCCAGTCAGAGGAAAGGACTTTTGAGGATTTCCGTTATCCTTTCTGTTCTGTCCTCTGCGTTTGGTATGGTTCCATACGCTGCTGTAGCTGTGTTGCTTGGGAAAGCGTTAGACAATGCTTTGACCATAGAATGGGCAGTCAGCTTGACCTTGGTGGCTTTAGCAGGATATTTTCTAAAACACTTTCTATATTCAAAATCAACCCTATGCTCCCACAAGGCAGCGTATGAAATCATACAGAATATCCGCTGTGCAATTATGCGGAAGATGTCAAAAATGTCTATGGGGACAATACAGGAAAAATCTTCCGGCGAATTTAAGCAATTAGTCATTGATGATACGGAACGACTTGAAGGACAGATTGCTCATGCCATTCCCGAAATGACAGCAAGTATTCTCATTCCGATTTTTGTGTTTGCCTATCTGCTTTTTGTGGATTGGCGTATGGCGCTTGCTTCTCTTGCTTCGGCTGTTTTGGGAAATGTTATCTATTATAGCATGATGATAGGGCGCAGCGAGAGGATGAAAGAATATATGTCCGCGAATGGAGATATGAACGCAACCATAGTTGAGTATGTAAATGGTATGGAAGTTATCCGTATGTTCAATCAGACTGCTTCTTCGATGGGACGGTTTAAGGGAGCAGTATTGAAAGTGCGGGATATTACTACCACATGGTATAAGCACTGCTATCCTTTTATGAGTATCAGTCAGGTTGTTATGCCCTCAACGATTGCATTTGTTTTGCCCGTCGGCGTTGTACTTCTTTCGGGTGGTACTACGACATTAAACGAGGTTATTTTATGTATTCTTCTCTCTATGGGGCTTATTGGCTCTTTACAGGCAATGATTGAGTTTTGGCAGGACATTGCCGCAATTTATGAGATACAGCCACGTATTCTGGCACTTTTAGAAGCAAAGGAGTTGTCCGAGCCGATAGAAGCACAACACAGTAGCGGCAATGATGTGGAACTGAAAGATGTTCATTTCAGCTACGGAGCAATCGAGGTTATCCATGGCGTTTCCTTTACGGCAAAGGCTGGGACAGTCACAGCGTTGGTAGGTCCGTCCGGTTCGGGAAAATCAACTCTGGCAAAACTCATTGCCCGCTTTTGGGACGTGAGCGCGGGTGCGGTAAATGTGGGCGGCGCGGATATTCGCAATCTGCCGTTATCCGAGCTTTCCGAAAAAATCAGTTATGTTTCACAGGATAATTTTCTGTTCAATATGAGCCTGATGGACAATATCCGAATCGGTAAGCCGGATGCTACGGATGCAGAAGTAGAACGGGCTGCGTCACTGGCGAGATGTGATGACTTTATTGCCCGCTTCCCTAAGGGTTATGATACCAACGCCGGGGATGCAGGTGCCCGCCTTTCGGGAGGGGAACGGCAGCGTTTGGCGATTGCAAGGGCAATTCTAAAGGACGCTCCGATTATTATTCTTGATGAAGCTACGGCGTTTACCGACCCAGAGAATGAAGATAAATTGCAGCAGTCCATTGACTATTTGACAAAAGGGAAAACGCTGATTGTGATTGCACACCGCCTGTCCACTATCATGTACGCAGATAAAATTTTAGTGTTGGAGGATGGTGCGATTTCAGCGGAAGGAACCCATAAGCAGCTATTATCTTCTTCACAGACCTATTTGGATATGTGGAAAGCCCATATATCGGCAATAGATTGGAGTATGAACAAGGAGGTGGAAATATTATGCTGAAAGTAATTAAACGAGTATTGCGTTTGAGTGGTGATTTGTCAAAGCGTATCTATGCGAGTTTTGTATTCAGCTTTATAGACTCAATTATGGCAATGTTCCCTGTCGGGGCTGTGTTCTATACCCTCACAAAAATACAGAACAACAAAGCATTTGCAGGGAATGACTGGCTTGTAATTTTTGGTATACTGATAATCTCTCTTGTTGTCCGCATGGTGTTCAAATACTTAGTGTATAGCTTTCAAAGCACAGCGGGATTTGAGTTTGTTTCCAGAGAGCGAATTACTTTAGGAGATAAACTGCGTAATGTGGGTATGGGTTTTTTCCATGAGCGAAATATGGGGGACATTACAACAACGGTTACAACTGACCTTAATTTTTTGGAAAACTACTCCATGCACATTCTTGACCGTGTAGCAACCGGAATGGTAAACATGGTGGTGATCAGCATATTCATTCTGATGTTTGACTGGCGGCTTGGTGTGATTTTTATTTTAGGTGTTCTCTGCTCGTTCCTAATTTATGGGCGTATGCAGGAAAAGGGAGAGGAACTGACTGCAAAACAGCGGCAGGTACAGGCTGCTTCTGTTGAGGCTACATTGGAATATGTGCAGGGAATATCCGTCATCAAATCATTCAATATGGCAGAGAAAAATTTAAGTGGCATTGAAAAGGCCTATGAAAAAAGTATGGAAGCGTCTTACGCTCTTGAACGGGATTTCGCACCTATGAATATGGCATATTCTATGGTTTTCCGTGTAGCTGCCTGCGCTATCATATTAGTATCACAGATTTTCGCTTTAGGCGGGGAACTGGATTTTTCAAGCCTTGCGGTTATCCTCATTGCTTCATTCTCAATTTTCAATCCTGTAGAGGTAATGGGACAAATGACCGCCATGATACGCTCCATGGAAGCAAGCCTTGACCGTGTGGAACGGATTAAGGGAGAAAAGAATATTGATGACGGGGGCGGAGATATTTCCTTAAAAAGTTATGATATTGTCTTTGATCATGTTAGCTTCTCCTACGAACAGGGAACGAAAATTCTTGATGATGTCAGCTTTACCATTCCGCAGGGAGGAATGACCGCCATAGTCGGGCCTTCCGGCGGTGGAAAGACAACAATTACCCGTCTGATCTCCCGCTTTTGGGATATTCAAGGCGGTAGCATTACCATAGGTGGCAAAGATGTTCGGGAATTTACATCTGACAGCCTTTTGAAAAATATGAGCATGGTATTTCAAAATGTCTATTTATTCAAAGATACCATTGAAAACAATATTAAGTTTGGTTGCCCGGAAGCAAGCCATGAGCAGGTTGTAGAAGCAGCTAAAAAGGCACGCTGCCATGACTTTATTTCCTTATTACCAGAGGGCTACAATACCATGATTGGAGAGGGCGGTTCTACTCTGTCCGGCGGCGAAAAACAGAGAATATCCATTGCCCGTGCCATGCTGAAAAATGCCCCTGTCGTCCTTTTGGACGAGGCCACCGCAAGCGTTGATCCCGAAAATGAAGTGTATTTGCAACAGGCAATCAGCACTTTAGTAAAAGATAAGACACTGATTGTAATTGCACACCGCCTGTCTACCATTCGGGACGCAGAGCAGATTTTAGTCATCGACAACGGGAAACTTGTTCAGCATGGAAAGCATGACGAGCTTGTTTTACAGGAGGGTATTTATCAGAAATACTGGAATATTCGCCAGAACGCAAAGGCATGGAAAGTAGCACAGTAGATTATGATCCTCAATTCGTTAATCTGAAAGATTTTGCGAGCACCAATCCATGAGACAAAAGTAACGGTGGGTAAGGATCGTCCCTTGCCCTCCATTTTCCTGCACAAAAGTACAATTACCTAAACCTTATCTAACAAACAAGGATGAACTTTTATATGCGAGTATATTTCGACAGGAGGTGTATCTAACGCGGCACGATACCGCGGGAAAAATACATTTCTACAAACGACAATTTTAATTTTGGAAATCCGCTGCAACGTTTATGTTTTGCAGCAACTTTTCCGCGTTCCTAAGATTGTCACCTTTTTGCTTTTGGTTATCCTACCGTCCAGCAGCAGCCCTTATATTTTATACGCTTTTGCTCTGCTTCAAGGCACCCATGCGGGCTTTCATGTCCGTATGGGTGCCTTTTGTCATGTGCAGAAACTCCTTGCTGCGTGTTGCCGTTCCCCACCGTGCTTCCTGCCCCTTTGCTCCCACAAAATTAGCAGCATGTATGGTGTGCGGATACCTCTTAACATAATCTTTCATATTTTTGGGGGAAATCATCGCTTGGAGTTGGCAAAATCCGCTTTTTGAGTGGTGTGGGTAGTGAAAGGGGAAATACACCTATCACCCGCTTTCGCGGTTGCGAAAGGAGGTGAATACCTTGAACGAACCTTATCGCACCCAGTTTGAAGTACGTTGTGCTTTTAACGGATTTTGCAAAAAGGTGTTAAGATGCGAGGCAAGCAACGCATGGCGCGACGTTAGAAACAGGCAGCTACGGGAGATTTCTTTTTCTAACTTGCCGACGCACTACATACGCTACCGGAAGAAAAGCGCAAAGCGGTACTGCTGTACTACTTCTTTGACATGACGGACGCGCAGATAGCGCAGCACTTGAATATTCCGAGAAGCACAGTACAGTTCCCTCGGACAAGCTCCTATGAGCTGCTAAAAAAATATGGTAGTGTCAAATAAGTTATGAAAAAACAGAGCCAAAGAAAAAGGCTCAAATGAACCTTGAAAATTGCAGATATTAATTCCAATA
>URUU01000015.1 GCA_900551235.1 uncultured Lachnospiraceae bacterium | reverse complement strand
CGTAGGTGTGGGAAGTTTTGATTTCCTCCAGCTTTTCCTCGTACTCGGCGTTGATGTATGGAAGGGATCATGGCAGAGGGAAAGGCATATTATAAGGATTACGATGTTGAGATACCAGAAACATTGTCTGCTTATGGATATGGAGATAGTCCTCTGACATTTGTAAGCCTGTCAGATTATAATGGCATGCGTAAACTACAAGGCATGGACAGCATTGATTTATTAGAAAACAATTATAGAATTTTATATAATAAAGAAAATGTTCGTGGACTTGCAGAACAATTTCATGATAAAAGTATCAATCTTACTATTGAGGAAAATGTACTTTCTCCGGTGAATGAAGCTGAAGAATTTACCATGTCAAATAGTGACATGGGCCAAATCATATTTGTAGTCGCAGATACATGGATGAAAAATATGAATGTCGATACGATGATATGGAATGTACAGTGCGTGAGTGAAGACGCAGCAAAAGAATTTGATACATTGCTGGATAATTATCAGGAAAAGAGCAAAAGAGAATGTGCCTTTGCCTATTATGTAGGAAAGCAGCAGGCATATGAATCCTCGGTCACTACAAAGGCAATCATAGCATTTCTGGCAATTTACCTTGGTATTGTATTTATGATAGCCTGTGCAGCAATCCTTGCTATTCAGCAGCTCTCCGAAGCCACTGACAATGTAGAACGATACAAGCTCCTAAAAAAACTGGGTGTAGAACACCGGGAACTGAATCGTGCACTGTTTATACAAATTCTCAGCTATTATCTGCTTCCACTTTTACTGGCTGTGATTCATTCAGTCGTCGGCTTGACGGTGGCAAGCCGTGAAGTTATTAAGGTGTTTGGAGATATGAATGTAGCATCCACGATCCTTGTAACATCAATATTTATTGTGTTCGTATATGGAAGTTATTTCCTGTTGACATATGTGGGAAGTAAAAGCGTTATTAACAAAGGATAGCAGAGGTAACTGTTGCATTGTATCTTTTGACTTGATTGAAAGGGACAAGCTGCGTCGGTATATTGAAAATCCGTATCTTTATTCACGGGTGCAGCATACGCAAACACTTCCACAGGAACAACGTGGGCTTACTATACCAGCGGAAATGAGTTCCTTATTTCCAAAATCCAGTATTCTTTGGCAAAAAAAGGCAGATCGGTATGTAACTTTTTTGCTGAGGGAAGAAGTGACAGAGGGGTTTCCTAATAACCTGCACGAACACTTATCGCATATTCAGGAATCACACCGTACCGGTGCAATCATCAGCCGCTTTTTGCTCTGTGCTCAGGAAAACGGAAAGACATATGATTTCTATAAGACGTTTGTAGAAATCATATGAAAGAGCAACATTTATAGCAACCGTGAAAGTACTGACCGGTTATGAATGAGTTTTAAGAAGACCGAAATTCAAAGCAAGATGGAGAGTTTCGGTCTTTGAATTATTTATATAAATTTCTCCACTGCTTTGACGGTTCCCGTTTACCGCAGTCATCACATGTCTGAGGCCAGTTAATTTTCCATTCAAAATATTCATCTTGGGTAATCTCGCCGGATTTCAGTTCTTCTTTTCTAATTGTCCATTCTTTCAAAAAATCATTAAGAATCCCATAATTAAACCACATGCCAACAGGTGGATGAGCAGGCCAGCTGTCGGAATTATGATAGCGGATAGCTGTATCGTCACTGGAATTTGATTTTTCGCCTGGATAAGTTTCTAGTTGAAAAAGATTGATCATGCCCGGATTAAATTCGTCAATCCAGAACAGGATTTCCATCAGTTCAGAAGCATTCATCGTAGTTGGTTCATGCAGTGTCAGTGGATTCACATCCAAAATCTTAGCCATTTCAGTAACCAGATCTTTACGGGGAACCCGGTAGTTGGTTTCGTATTGGGCAAGGCGGTTTGCCCCTTTATCGCCCCAGCCAAGAGCAGCACCGAGTTCAGCCTGTGTCATATTCCGGAATGTCCGGATTCTTTTTATTTTATCACCAATCGTCATATCAGATTTCCTGCTTTCTATTTGATAATTCCATTTTACTATCAAAATCTCAGAATGTAAACAGAAAGATTCGCAAATAAGCGAATAAAATACTTGACATTAACATTGAAGCGAAATATAATGACAGCATAATCAATATTCGCATAAAAGCGAATAAACAAGGTGGAGATAAAAAAATCAAATTTTTTTATGAAAAATATGACCTTATCGCCTCTGCCACGTGTGATTAGTAGAAGAAGGTTTTGAATAGGAAGTCAAGATCTTTTACGCACATTGAAAATTAAATGAGCTGTATAGGTACCCTTAGGGGATGAAAGGACAACACAGAGTTCCACCGCTGTACCAGAGAGTAGTATGTGGAAATCGAAGATACTCCGGCAACGGCTGGTATGCTCGAGAAGGCGCTGCCAGCATTCAGAAAAATTCTGATAGAGGTCAACTGTAACGTTGACGCCGCCTATACGAACGGAAGCCAACACGCCGAACAGAATGGAAAATCATCAAAAAATGCAATCAAAAAGTAGAATGTACTGACAACGGGCATGAAACCGCTGTCTGGGAGGTGATGCAAAAGAATACGGAGGAAAGGAGGTATGTGCATCATGAGAAAGACAACAGAGTATAACACGGAAAATCGTCTGACTGTGGACATTGAAGGCTTAATGGCAATGTTATCCTGTGGTGCTGTCACAGCAAGAAAAATTGCAGACTGTGCAGAAGCAAAGATCATTGTTGGCAGACGTGTTCTCTATAACGTAGATAAGATAAAAAAATATCTTGATGCAATGGCAGTGTAATGGATGAGAACAGGAGAAAACAACGAATTTCCTTCGGAATGAGAGTGCAAAGAAAAATTAGTGTTTTTCAAGAATTTATCCTTGGAAATCCTAAAATATTATGTTAATCTGTGAACAGATATCAGACAGATTATGACTGATACGAACAGGACAAAAATCATTCCGAATAACAAACAACGAATGTGAAAGGAATGATTAGTATGGCAAGAAAAGACAATAAAGGCAGAAATTTAAAAACAGGAGAAAGTCAGCGTCCAGACGGACGTTATATGTATCGTTACAAAGATGAGATTACCGGAAAACGTGTTACAATCTATGACATGGATTTGGCAAGTCTGCGTGAGCAGGAAAAGAAAATCAATAAAGATATTGATGATCAGCTTATTACGGACACATCTGTAAAGAAATTGACGGTAAATGGATTATTTGAGCGATATATGGCGACAAAGAATATCCGGGAAAAAACAAAAAAGGACTACTGGCGAACATGGAATTATCGGATAAAAAATACTCTTGGAAATATCCGTGTTGTTGATTTTAAGACATCTCATGTACGGACATTTTTTTCAGGACTTTCGGATGAGGGTTTGGCACACAGTACGATTAAAAGTATGTATGCTTTATTAAACCCGGCATTTAATATGGCTGTGGAGGATGGGATTATCCGTAAAAATCCGGTAACAGGAACTCTTGGCGATTATGGTGCTGCTGCAAAGGAGAAAGAGGCATTAACGTTGGAACAACAAGAGAAGCTTCTGAAATTTGTGGAGAACAGTAAGGTGTATAAGCCGCATTTGCCAATGATGCAGATTATGTTTGGAGCCTGCCTGAGAATAAGTGAAACAATCGGATTGACCTGGTCGGATGTGGACATGAAAAACCGGGAAATTCATGTGAATGGACAGCTTGTTTATTATGAGGGAGAAGAAGGTTATTGTTTCCATGATTCGGAGACAAAAACGGATGCTGGAATCAGAACAATTCCTATGACTCAGACCGTATATGATGCGTTTCGTAAGCAGAAAGAATTAAATTTGATGTTGGGATTGCAGAGTAATGTAGAGATTGGTAGACGCAGTGGTTTTATTTTTAACACAAAACATGGGCGTCCGATTATGCCAGCAGGTGTGAATAGTTTTCTGAAGAATATCGTTAATGCCTATAATAAGAGAGAAACAATATTGGCGGAAAATGAGAACAGGGAGCCAGAACTGATGCCTCATATATCTGCACACATTCTTCGTCACACAGGATGTACCAGATTGGGTGAGAATAATGTTAATCCGAAAGTTATGCAGTATGTGATGGGGTGCTGGATGTCCGGTGGACATCCGTTAAGCACCGACCGTAGCGGAGCGAAGACCATTCTGATGCGAAGATCACTATGAATATCTACAATCATATCGCTGAAATGACTCATGTAGAAAATGAGATGTCAAAAATGAATCTGCCGGAAACTGTACCTGCTGTGGTGTAAATGTAAGTCGATGGTGTAATTTGGTGTAAAGAAAATGAGTGTTACACCAAAATCAAATGAAATGGTGTAAAAATGGTGTAAAATCAAGAAAATCGAGTGCGAAAGTAAGTGAGAATCCCCTGTGAAGCCATAAAATCAAGACTTCACAAATTCTTCACAAAAAATTAGCACTCACCTCTTGACAGTGCTAATAAAGAGTGTTATATTCTCAATAGAACAAAGAAACATATAACATCTGGCAAACAGGAGGTGTTTTTATGAATATCAGTAAATTTACACAGAAATCTATCGAGGCTGTCAACAGCCTTGAGAAACTGGCTTATGAATATGGCAATCAGGAGATTGAGCAGGAGCATCTGCTCTATGCTCTGCTAAAACAGGAAGACAGTCTCATCCTCAAGATGATCGAGAAGATGGAGATTGATAAAACGTACTTTACCGATGCAGTCGAGTCCGCACTTGAGAAACGTACCAAGGTTTCCGGCGGACAGGTTTACATCGGACAGTATTTAAACAAGGTACTTGTTCAGGCAGAGGACGAGGCAAAAGCTATGGGAGATGAATATGTTTCCGTAGAGCATCTGTTCCTGTCGATGATAAAAAATTCAAGTCCGGAGATCAAAAAACTTTTCCAGGAGTTCGGGATTACAAGAGAACGCTTCCTGCAGGCACTTTCCACCGTACGCGGCAACCAGCGTGTGACGACGGACAACCCGGAGGCAACTTATGACACGTTAAATAAATATGGCCAGGATCTGGTGGAAAAAGCAAGAAATCAGAAACTGGATCCGGTGATCGGACGAGATGCGGAGATCCGCAATGTGATACGTATTCTTTCTAGAAAAACGAAAAACAATCCGGTGCTGATCGGTGAGCCTGGTGTCGGTAAAACGGCAGCCGTAGAGGGTCTGGCACAGCGTATCGTCCGCGGTGATGTGCCGGAGGGACTGAAAGATAAAAAGATTTTCGCCCTGGATATGGGAGCACTGGTAGCTGGTGCCAAATACCGCGGCGAGTTTGAAGAGCGACTGAAAGCCGTTCTGGAAGAAGTGAAAAAAAGCGATGGTCAGATCATCCTCTTTATCGATGAGCTGCATCTGATCGTCGGAGCCGGAAAGACAGACGGAGCGATGGATGCCGGCAATATGTTAAAACCGATGCTGGCACGAGGCGAGCTGCACTGTATCGGTGCGACAACGCTGGATGAATACCGTCAGTATATTGAGAAAGATGCCGCACTGGAGCGAAGATTCCAGCCGGTTATGGTAGATGAGCCGAGTGTGGAAGATACGATTTCCATTCTGCGTGGATTAAAAGACCGTTATGAAGTTTATCATGGCGTAAAGATCACAGACAGTGCACTGGTAGCGGCTGCGACCCTTTCCCATCGTTATATTTCCGACCGTTTCCTGCCGGATAAAGCGATCGACCTGGTCGATGAAGCATGTGCCCTGATCAAGACGGAGCTGGATTCCATGCCAACGGAGCTGGATGAACAGCGCAGAAAGATCATGCAGATGGAGATCGAGGAGGCAGCCCTGAAAAAGGAGACCGATAAATTAAGTGCGGAGCGTCTGGAGAACCTGCAGAAAGAGCTGGCAGAGCAGAGGGAATCCTTTGCAGGAAAGAAAGCTCAGTGGGACAACGAGAAACATTCCGTAGAAAATCTGTCTGTGCTGCGTGAAAAGATCGAAAATATGAATAAAGAGATCGAGAAAGCACAGAGAAGTTATGATCTGAACAGGGCAGCAGAACTGCAGTACGGCGAACTGCCGAAACTTCAGAAACAGTTGGAGATTGAGGAAGAAAAGGTCAAAAGCAAAGATCTGTCGCTGGTACATGACCGTGTTACAGACGAAGAGATTGCAAGGATCATTTCCAGATGGACCGGTATTCCGGTTGCAAAACTGACCGAAGGTGAGCGTACCAAGATCCTGCATCTGGATGACGAGCTGCACAAACGTGTCATCGGACAGGAAGACGGTGTCAGGAAAGTGACCGATGCGATCATTCGTTCCAAAGCCGGTATCAAAGACCCGACCAAGCCGATTGGTTCCTTTCTCTTCCTTGGACCTACCGGCGTCGGCAAGACGGAGCTTGCAAAAGCACTGGCAGCGAGCATGTTTGACGATGAGCAGAATATGGTGCGTATCGATATGAGTGAGTACATGGAGAAATATTCTGTGTCCCGTCTGATCGGAGCGCCTCCAGGATATGTAGGATATGAAGAAGGCGGTCAACTGACCGAGGCAGTCAGAAGAAAACCTTACTCTGTTGTACTGTTTGACGAGATCGAGAAAGCACATCCGGATGTCTTTAACGTATTGCTTCAGGTACTTGATGACGGACGTATCACCGATTCCCAGGGCAGAACGGTAGATTTCAAGAATACGATCCTGATCATGACATCCAACATTGGTTCGTCCTATCTGCTGGATGGCATTGAACCGGACGGCAGCATCCGTGAAGAGAGCCAGGATCTGGTCATGAACGACCTGCGGGCACATTTCAGACCGGAGTTTTTAAACCGTCTGGATGAAATTATCATGTTCAAGCCGCTGACAAAAGAAAACATCGGCAATATCGTTGATCTGATGATGGCAGATCTGAACCGCAGACTTGCAGACCAGGAGATCAGACTGCAGTTGACGGATGAGGCAAAAAGCTATATCATAGACGGTGGTTATGATCCGGTCTATGGTGCAAGACCTCTGAAACGTTTCCTCCAGAAAAATGTGGAAACACTGGCAGCAAGGATGATCCTTTCTGGAAATGTACAGACAGAAGACACCATCGTGATCGGTCTGAAAGACGGAAAACTGGCGGCGGAAGTCATGAAAGTCGAATGATATTTGCTCCGGGGTTCCGCAAGTCTGAAAAAAGGAGAAACTTATGATTCCAAAAGATCCGATGATACTGTTAAGTTATGTAAATACACAACTGCGTGACTATTATGAATCACTGGAGGCACTGTGTACCTGCCGCGGACTGAACCGGCAGAACCTTCTGGAGAAGATGGACAGCATAGATTATCACTACGATGAAAAAACAAATCAGTTCATCTAAAAAAATAATTGCAATTTTCGCACTGTTCCTGGCAGCTTTCACCTGGGGCAGTGCCTTTTGCGTGTTAAAAGACACGCTGGAAAATGTCTCACCAATCTGGCTTCTTGCATTTCGCTTTCTGCTGGCGGGCATTATTATGACACTGATCTGCATTCCGAGAATGAAAAAAATGACCCTCCGCACCTTAAAGCGGGGGATCATCATGGGCATTGTCCTGTATTTTGAATTTTTATTTTTTACGGTCGGGCTGCAGTACACGACTTCTTCGAAATCTTCCTTTATTATAGGATCTTATGTGGCGATCCTGCCGCTTATCTACTGGGTGATCCGAAGGAAAAAGCCGCAGAAGGCAGATATTCTGGCGGCACTTGTCTGCATTGTGGGACTTGGCTTTATTTTACTTGGAAGTTTTGACGGGATCAACAAAGGCGATCTGATCTCGCTGCTCTCGGCGGTATGCTATGCAATCCATATCGTTGTGACCGGGATTTTTGCAAGGGAAGAGGATGGCTTTCTGTTAAATATGCTTCAGATCGGGACGGGCGGTATCCTGGGACTTGCCGCGGCAATGATCCTGGAGCCGCATCCGGCAGCCATGTCCGGCATGAACATCGGAAGCATTGCTTATCTGGCGGTATTCTGTACGGTTGTGCCATATCTGCTCAGCGTATTCGGGCAGAAATATGTGAAAACGTCCACAAGCGGCGTGATCCTTTCTTTTGAGAGTGTGTTTGGTTGTCTGCTCTCGATCCTGGTGCTGGGAGAACGTCCCGGGATGCGTTTTGTGCTTGGGGCAGTACTGATGATGTGTTCTTTCCTGATTGTTGAAAAAATTTCCCTGCCATTGCCAAAAAGAGTAGCGGTGAAAGCAGAAAAATGATATAATGATGCTAGGGGCAGAAACCCAAAACCACGATGTGCTTGCACAGGAGTGGTTTTATGGTTTCGTGCCCCGCCCGGATATGAGCATAGAAGTGGAGCATAAGCTTCACGATATGCGAATATATGGTACGAATTGTGGGAGTACGAAGTACGGAGCAATTCGGAAGGCATCATTTGATTACGATATTTATAGCAGCACCCCAAATTACAGCACAAAGCAAAGGAGAAAAACATGATAAAAAAAGGAAAAAAACTTCGTATGATGCTCCTTATGGCGCTGACTCTGGCAGCAGGAAGCGTTGGAGCGATGGTTGGAAGCGGAGCAAAACAGGTACAGGCGGCAGAAAGTGCGTATTATTATGTATCGTTAGGAGATTTAAAGCAGACAGCATGGAATAAGAACAGTGTAAGCATCAGTTGGGCACAGACATATACAAGTTCCATGAATAATCTGACTACAGAAGGGTATAACATTTATCTTGGCACCAGCTCCAGTGATATGAAGCTGGTCGGAACATCCAAAACACCGTCATATACACTGACCGGACTGCAGGATGGAAAGAATTATCGTGTGCGGGTAGAGGCGTATACCTTGAATGGAACAAAAACAAGTTCACCTGTAAGTATAACAGTAGAGACAATTCCGGCAGCCGTACATAATTTCAAACAGGAAAAATGGTGGTTTTATGCAAAAACTCTGGACGTTTCATGGGACAGAGTAGAGACAGCAGACAGGGTAGAGGTGACTCTGTATAACAGCAAAGGCAGACGTGTCGGCAAGCCGGTAAGCACAAACAGCTATGCTTCCAGAGCATCTTTTACGAAAATGAAAGATGAAGTTTATACTGTAACCATTCAGGCGTTTAAGACGGTAAATGGCAAAACTTACAGCACTCCGAAAGCAAAGATCCAGTGCTTCAATCAGGCACGCATTAAAGAAAAGACAATCAAAGTTAAAAAAGGAAGTTTGAGTTTCCAGTGGGGAAAAGTCGGCGGAGCAAGTGGATATGATATCTATATGTCCACAAAACTGAAATCAGGCTATAAGAAAGTAAAATCAGTTGGCAAGAATACGACAAAGGTTACAATCAAGAAATTCAAAGGAAAAGCAATCAATCCGAAAAAGACGTATTACATATGCGTTGAGACAAAAAAGAAAAATGGTTCAAAAGTAAATAAATCCGGAAGATTGTATTACTGGAATACGAAGAGCCGTTCATTTAGTCGCGTATTTTAATAAGTCTGAAATCTTGACAGACAAACATTCCTATGTTACCGTAGAAATAAGCGTTAAAAGCTAAACATGAGGAAGTAGCTATTTGCGCAGTAAATATGCGAATTCCGAATGTTTATAGAATTGCGGGAGTTACTTTGTAACGGAGCAATTCGCAGGCATTAGTTGGGGGCAAAAACTTGCCCCCAACATCTTATTATACAGGAGGCAGAAATGGATAAAAAGAAATTTTATATGACAACTGCGATTGCCTATACATCCGGCAAACCGCATATCGGAAATACCTATGAGATCGTTCTGGCAGACAGCATTGCCCGATTCAAAAGACAGCAGGGATACGATGTATTCTTCCAGACCGGAACCGATGAGCATGGTCAGAAGATCGAGCTGAAAGCAGAAGAAAAAGGTGTGACACCGAAGGCTTTTGTGGATGAAGTTTCCGCAGAGATCAAAAGAATCTGGGATCTGATGAACACATCTTACGATAAATTTATCCGTACAACAGATGCAGACCACGAAAAACAGGTACAGAAGATCTTCAAAAAACTGTACGACAAGGGAGATATCTACAAGGGACATTATGAAGGTATGTACTGTACACCTTGTGAGTCTTTCTTTACCGAGTCTCAGCTGGTGGACGGCAAATGTCCGGACTGCGGCCGCGAAGTACAGCCTGCAAAAGAAGAAGCTTATTTCTTCCGTATGAGCAAATATGCGGACCGTCTGATCGAACATATCAACACCCATCCGGAATTTATCCAGCCGGTTTCCAGAAAGAATGAGATGATGAACAACTTCCTTCTTCCGGGACTTCAGGATCTGTGCGTATCCCGTACTTCCTTTAAATGGGGCATTCCGGTAGATTTTGATCCGAAACATGTCGTTTATGTATGGCTGGATGCACTGACCAACTACATCACCGGCATCGGTTATGACTGTGACGGCAACAGCAGCGAGCAGTTCAAAAAAGACTGGCCTGCAGATCTGCATCTGATCGGTAAGGATATCATCCGTTTCCATACGATTTACTGGCCGATTTTCCTGATGGCACTGGACCTGCCACTTCCGAAACAGGTATTCGGACATCCGTGGCTGCTGCAGGGTGACGGCAAGATGAGCAAATCCAAAGGAAATGTACTGTATGCCGATGAACTGGTTGATTTCTTTGGTGTGGATGCAGTGCGTTACTTCGTTCTGCATGAGATGCCGTTTGAAAACGACGGTGTGATCTCCTGGGAGCTGATGGTAGAGCGTATGAATTCTGACCTGGCAAATACTCTTGGAAACCTGGTCAACCGTACCGTTTCCATGTCCAACAAATATTTTGGCGGAGTGGTAGAAAATAAGAATGTAAACGAGCCGGTCGATGAAGAACTCAAGAAAGTTGTTCTGGAGACACCGGACAAAGTCACTGCAAAAATGGAAGAGCTGCGTGTGGCAGATGCGATCACCGAGATCTTTACACTGTTCAAACGCTGCAACAAATACATCGACGAGACGATGCCGTGGGCACTGGCAAAAGACGAGGCAAAAAAAGATCGTCTGGCAACGGTTCTCTACAATCTGGTAGAGTCCATCAGCGTCGGAGCAACACTTCTGGAATCCTTCATGCCGGAGACTTCTGATAAAGTACTGGCACAGCTCGGAGCACAGAAACGCAAGCTTTCCCAGATGGATACCTTTGGTCTGTATCCGTCAGGCAATAAAGTAACCGAGAAACCGGAAATCCTCTTTGCACGTATGGATATCAATGAAGTGATGGCAAAAGTTGCAGAGCTTCATCCGGCAAAAGAAGAAGGAAAAGAAGAGGAAAAAGAAGAGGAAAAAGAAGAGGAAAAAGGCATTGATATCGAGCCAAAAGAGGAGATCACATTTGAAGAATTCGGCAAAATGCAGTTCCAGGTAGGCGAGATCATTTCCTGTGAGGCAGTAAAAAAATCCAAAAAACTGCTCTGCTCCCAGGTTAAGATCGGCAGCCAGGTAAAACAGATCGTATCCGGAATCAAGGCACATTACACGCCGGAAGAGATGGTCGGCAAAAAAGTCATGGTACTGGTAAACTTAAAACCTGCAAAACTTGCCGGAGTTCTTTCGGAAGGTATGTTGCTGTGTGCAGAGGATGAGAAGGGTGAACTTTCTTTAATGGTGCCGGAAAAGAAAATGCCGTCCGGAGCAGAGATCTGCTAAGAGGAAAAGAATGTATGATTTTTGACAGTCACGCCCATTATGACGATGAGGCATTTGACAAAGACAGAGACCGCCTGCTCTCCACGATGGAAGAACAGGGTGTCGGCTGTATTGTAAACGTGGGTGCAAGTTTTCAGGGGGCAAAGGACAGTGCAGAGCTTTCGATGCGTTATCCGCATGTCTATGCGGCAGTCGGTGTGCATCCGGATCACGTCGGTGAACTGGACGAGGGGAAGATGCAGCAGCTCAAAGAGATGTGTACCATGGAAAAAACAGTCGCAGTCGGCGAGATCGGTCTTGATTATTACTGGGATAAAGAGTCCCACGAGCTCCAGAAGGAATGGTTTAAAAAACAGATGGAGCTTGCAAAAGAGGTAAATCTTCCGGTCATTGTACACAGCCGTGAGGCCGCGCAGGATACGTTTGATCTGATCAAAAGTGAGCATGCCGGAACGACCGGAGGTGTGATCCACTGCTTTTCCGGTTCGAAAGAGATGGCGAAAGAGTATATCAAGATGGGGTATTATATCGGAGTCGGTGGTGTTGTTACGTTTAAAAATGCAAGAGTTTTAAAAGAAGTGGTGGAGAGCATTCCACTTGAGCGGATTTTGACGGAAACCGACTGCCCGTATCTGGCACCGGTGCCATTTCGCGGCAAACGAAACTGTTCGTCCTATATTTCCTATGTGCTCGACATGATCGCAGAGTTAAAGGGCATTTCCAGAGAAGAAGCAGAAAAGGTTACTTATGAGAACGCGAGAAATATGTACCGTATCACAGACTGAAAGGCAGGAAACAATGGAGAAATTATCAAATCCGCAGAAAACCATAGAAGTAATTAAAAAATATGATTTTGCCTTTCAGAAGAAGTTCGGGCAGAATTTTCTGATCGATGCCCATGTGCTGAACAAGATCATCGCGTCTGCAGAGATCACAAAAGATGACTGTGTGCTGGAGATCGGTCCTGGTATCGGAACGATGACACAGTATCTGGCGGAGGCGGCAGGAAAAGTTGTGGCAGTGGAGATCGACCGCAATCTGATCCCGATCCTCTCCGAGACGCTGGCAGAGTATGACAACATAACGGTGATCAATGAAGATGTGCTGAAACTGAATATCGCAAAACTTGCGGATGAATACAATCAGGGCAGACCGATCAAAGTGGTGGCAAATCTTCCGTATTATATTACGACACCGATCATCATGGGACTTTTCGAGAGCCATGTGCCGGTAAAGAGCATTACCGTTATGGTTCAGAAAGAAGTTGCCATGCGTATGCAGGCAGGACCGGGCACCAAAGATTACGGGGCACTGTCTCTGGCAGTGCAGTTTTATGCAGAGCCATACATCGTGGCAAATGTACCGCCAAACTGCTTTATGCCGCGTCCGAATGTCGGAAGTGCGGTAATCCGGCTGACACTGCATGAAAATCCGCCTATCACGGTAAAGGATGAGAATCTGATGTTTCGGATCATCCGTGCTTCTTTTAACCAGAGAAGAAAAACGCTGCTCAACGGTCTGAATAATTCACCAGAGATTGCAGCAACGAAAGAACAGATCCAGGCGGCTTTTGAAAAGCTTGGTTTCCCGGTCAATGTACGCGGGGAGACATTGACATTAAAAGAATTTGCGGCACTTGCAGATGAGTTTTCCAAACTAAGATAATGTTGCACTGCCGCAGAAGAAAAATTCCTGTGGGATAAGAGAGCGGACGTCTCAGAACGTTCGCTTTTCTGGATTATTCAGAAAGGAGAATACATGAAAAAGAAATTTACAGCAGTATTTCTGACAGCGACGATACTGTTTACTTCCGGTATTACCGTATTTGCAGACCGTGTGGATGCAGTGATCGACAAGCCGTATCTTGCACTTGGTGCAGATCTGAGTGCACAGGAACAGATGACAGTCTTATCGTTGCTCGGACTGGATAATATCAATGTGGATGACTATGATATCATCAGCATTACCAATGCAGATGAGCATGAATACCTGGATAAGTATCTGGATGCATCGATCATCGGCACCAGGGCACTTTCTTCTGTTCTGGTCGTTGGGAAAGAAGCCGGAAACGGTATCAGGGTAACGACAAAAAATATTTCCTACTGTACGGAAGGTATGTATCGCAACGCTCTTCTGACGGCGGGCATTGAAGATGCAGATATCACGGTGGCAGGTCCGTTTTCCATTTCCGGGACGGCAGCACTGGTCGGTGCGATCAAAGCATATGAGACGATGACAGGTGAGGAAGTTTCTGATGCAAACCTCGATGCGGCAAACGATGAACTTGTGCTGACCGGTAAACTGGTAGAAGAGATCGGAGATTCTGAAAAAGCAGAAGATCTGATCGCACTGGTGAAAAAGGAAGTGGCAGAAAACAACCTGACCAGTGCGGAAGATATCCAGAACGTGATCGAGCAGGCATGTGAAGAACTGGATATTCATCTTTCTGCTGACAACAAGCAGCAGATTGCCGGTTTGATGAAAAAAATAGAAGGACTGGATCTGGATGTGGACAAACTGAAAGACCAGGCAAAGGATCTGTATCAGAAACTGGAAGATCTTGATTTCCATGTGGATAAAGAAAGTGTTGGGAATTTTTTTACACGGATCATTCAGGCAATCGTGGAGTTCTTCCGGGGACTGTTCAAATAGAAGGTAATTGGTGACAAAGAATAAGATGGAGGAACTTATGAAAGGAAAAAGAATACGCGGAAAAAAAACGCTGAGTGTTCTGCTTGCTTCCCTGATGGTATTTACGGAAGTTCCGCTTTATGCTTCTGGGACGGTAAAGGCAGCACCGCAGCAGGCTGCAAAAGTGCAGGTACAGGAAGTACAGACACAGGCAGAAAGTGGCCTTTCCAATATTGCAGCAGACTGTGAGATCACTGTTCCGAGTGCGGAAGCAGGAAAAGGTAAGGAAAATCTGGTGGATGGCAACACTTCTACGCTGTGGGTAAACAATGGGGCAGACTGGCCGTGTACGTTAACTTTTGCACTGCCGAAGGCAAACACGAAATGTGTGAAAAAGGTTGTGCTGAAATTCGAATCTGGATTTACTGCGAGGAGCGTCGATGTGTCTTTGAAATATGCACTGAATAACGTAACCAGCGATCTGGTCAGTGTACCGGGATCTGCAAAAACAGCAAGTTTTGACGATGGCTATACGTTTGAATTTGAAAATGCACAGGCGATGACACATCTGTATGTGGAACTTTCCGCTCCGAAAAATGACGGCTCAGCCGGCACATTCTGGCCGGCGATCGCAGAAGCGGAAATCTACATTGACAATGGTGCGGAAGAAGTCGTAGAACTGGAAAATATCGCTGCAACCAGAAAGCAGGGACTGACGCTGAAAAGTGAAGTCAATACCTCTGCAGACAAGGCAAAGATCACCGATAATGATGAGACAACCGCAGCAGCCATCCAGGAGAAAACGTTCGCAGCAGGAAGCAGCGAAACCTTCGCAGAAGTCAGTTTTGGCGTAGAACAGAAGATGCGTCAGATCGTCCTGGCACTGCCAAAGGACAATAAAAATGCATCCTATACCTATAAGCTTTATGGCAAAGCAGTGAAAAACGGATCTTATGCAGAGCAGCCGTTTGCGGCAGGAACGATAAACACAGGCGCTGCAAACAAAGTGCAGATCAATGCCGCAGAGGTTGATCCCAGCGTCAAAGATCTGGAATATGAATCCATAAAGGCAGTTTTTGAGGCAGAAAACGATGCCGGAAGAAATAACGTACTTTCTCTGGCAGAGTTCCAGATTCTTGCAAACAAAGCAGCGATTGCAGAAGCCGATACCGAAAATATCGTATGGAGAAGCACTGCACTGCACAGCAATTACAGCCAGGATACGCTGGATCGTATTGTCGATGGAAACAAGAACAATACCTGGAGTGCAGACCAGTATCCGGCTTATGTGGATTTTGATCTTGATGCAGAGTACGATCTGTCACAGATCGAGGTGTATACACCACAGGAAGGTTATTCCCAGTATTCCCTGTATTATAGCAATGACGGACAGAATTACAGCAAACTTGCCGAAAAAACCAGTACCGACAGTTGTCCGGCAGGCGGTGAAGTTTATCAGGCGGAAGGAAAGAAAGCAAGTAATGTGCGTATCCTGCTCTCTTACAATTCCGCAAGCTCCAAAGCGGTACTGAACGAAGTGCGTATCCTTGGAACAAAGAGAGGGGAAGCAAAGAAAGCTGTATTTACCGCGCCGGTTTCCTATGAAGAATCAGCATATAATACGCAGATTACCACACAGGATACGATCGATGAAGTCTATGGCATTGTCAGCCGTAACCTCGGTAAACAGTACAAAGACTGGTTTACCTTTGAAGTGAAAGATAAGGCAGAAGGCGCAGCCGATTATTATGAGATCGAAGATGCGGCCGGTAAAGTGAAGATCACCGGCAACAGCGGTGTGACGATCGCAAACGGTCTGAATTATTATCTGAAATATTACTGCAACGTGAGCATCAGCCAGGTCGGTGATCAGGTAACGATGCCGGATCGCATAGTAAAAGTCGGAAACAAAGTACATAAAGAGTGCAAAGTGGCACTGCGTTATGCATACAATTACTGCACCATGTCTTACTCCATGGCTTTCTGGGGCGAGGACGAGTGGAGAAAAGAGCTTGACTGGCTGGCACTCAATGGTGTCAATGTCGTGCTGGATATCACAGGACAGGAGGAAGTCTGGAGAGAGTTCTTAAGTACACTTGGCTATACACACGAAGAGATCAAAGATTATATCGCAGGTCCTGCTTACTATGCATGGGCATATATGGCAAACCTTTCCGGATACGGTGGACCGGTCCATGATTCCTGGTTTACCAGGAGAACGAATCTTGCAAGAAAGAACCAGCTCATTATGCGTAAACTTGGTATGCAGCCGATCCTTCAGGGATACAGCGGCATGGTTCCGGTTGATGTACAGAGCAAGGCAAAAGGAGATTATGCACTGACGGATAACGATGTGATCCCGCAGGGAACCTGGTGCTCCTTCCAGCGTCCGTACATGCTGCGCACCACGACAGCGGCATACGACAAATATGCGAAATTATTTTATGAGTGTCAGAAAAACGTCTACGGAGATGTAACACATTATTATGCAACAGATCCATTCCACGAAGGTGGAAATACCGGCGATATGTCCACAAGTGATGTAAGTTCAGAAGTGTTGAATTCCATGCTGGAACATGATAAAGATGCCGTCTGGGTGATCCAGGCATGGCAGGGCAATCCGAGCGCCGGACTGATAAGCGGTCTGAATGGAAGAAAAGAGCATGCACTTGTTCTGGATCTCTATGCGGAGAAGGATACGCACTGGAATGACAGCAGTTATTCCGGCGGTAAAGAATTCCAGAAGACACCGTGGGTTTACTGTATGCTGAATAACTTCGGCGGACGTATGGGACTGCACGGACATATGGACAATATTGTCAGCGGCGTGGTCGATGCGGCAAACAACAGTGAAATGCTGACCGGTATCGGCATCACCCCGGAGGGTTCCCAGAATAACCCGGTACTTTATGATTTATTATTTGAAACCGTATGGTGTGACGATGCGAAAAAACCTCTGACTGAGATCAACACCGATCAGTGGCTCAAAGACTATGTGACAAGACGTTATGGAGCCGAGAGCGAACCTGCCTGTGAAGCGATGAAGATTCTCGAAAATACCGTTTACAAAGCAGATCTGAACATGCGTGGTCAGGGTGCACCGGAATCTTATGTCAATGCCCGTCCGGCAGAGAGCATCGGTGCAGCTTCCACCTGGGGAAATGCAGTGGTCGGTTATAATATGGAAGAGCTGGAAAATGCAGCAGAACTGCTGATGGAGGATTATGATACCTTAAAAAACAGTGACGCTTATCTCTATGATCTGGCAGATGTGCTCAAGCAGGTACTTTCCAATTCTTCCCAGAAGTACCATGCAGCGATGGTAAGTGCATACCGTGCCGGTAATCTGGAAGAATTTACAGAGGCTTCCGATCAGTTCTTAAGTCTGATCGACAAAGTGGAAGAAGTACTTGGAACAAGAACCGAATTTCTGTTTGGTACCTGGGTAGAGCAGGCGAAAGCACTGGCAGACGGTGACGATGATTTTACAGAAGATCTCTACGAACTGAATGCAAAATCCCTGGTAACGACCTGGGCATCTTATCCGCAGGCAGAAAGCGGCGGTCTGAAAGACTACTCCAACCGTCAGTGGGCAGGACTTACCAAAGATTTCTATAAACAGCGCTGGGTGATGTGGATCAACCAGAAAAAGGCAGAACTGAAAGGCGAGAGCACGCAGAACATCAACTGGTTTGCATTTGAGTGGGCATTTGTAAGAAACCATAAAGAATATACTACAACGGCATCCGGCAAAGATTTAAAAGAGCTTGGAGAAGATATCCTGGCAAATTATGGTATGAGAACAGCAGCATCGATCTCCACAAACGATTACACCGGAAAGGTGACTGTAACCGCAGGCTCAGAAGAAACCGTTTCTGAAAAAGCAGCAGCGGCAAACGTTCTGGATGGGGACAGCAGTACCATTTGGCATACAAATTATAACAATGCAGAAGACATGGCTTCCTATGAGAAACATTATCTGATATTTGAACTGGAAGATGTGGCAAAATTAACCGGTCTGCGTTATCAGCCAAGACAGGGCGGCGGTGTCAATGGTATCGTCAAGGCTTATGAGATTTCTGTCAGCATGGATGGTGAGGATTATACTAAAGTGGCAGAGGGAACCTGGACATCCGACACTTCCTGGAAGCTTGCAGATTTTGGAGAGATCGTAAGAGCAAAATACGTAAAATTTGCAGTCAAAGATGCGGACAGTGATCAGGCTGGAAAATGTTTCAGTACCGCAGCCGAGATACGTCTGACCGTTTCCGACCTTGCGGAGGAAGAAGAAAAAACCGACTTAAATAATGAGGCAGCTTTGGCAAAAGCGGAATACAAAGAAGCAGATTATCCGGCAGAAGATTATAAGGAGATCAAAGAGCTGATCCGAAAAGCAGAAGAACTGGCAGCAAATCCAAAGGCAAAGAAAAAGGACGTTGCCAGGGCACAGGCAGGTCTGAAGCAGGCAATCGAAAATCTGAAAGCAGTACCTCAGAAATATCGTTCTCAGATTACTGATCTGGATGCGCAGGCAGCAGAAAAAGCAAAAGAAAAAGATACGTACACAGCAGAGAGCTGGAGCAAACTGGAGGAGGCAAAGAAAGCAGCGGAAATCGTAAAAGCATCCGAAAACGCAACGGCAAAGCAGCTCAAAGAAGCGTTTGACCAGTATCAGGCAGCAATGGTAGGACTGACGGCGAAGAAGCCGGATGACAACAAGCCTGTTCAGAATAATAACAGTCAGAATAATAGCAATAATGCCTCTCAGAACAATAGCAGTTCTGCCGCAAAGATCGGCGATGTGATCACAGATGCATCCGGAATTTTCAACTATACGATCACCGGAAACGATACGGTTGAAGTGAAAAATATGACTGCAAAAGGTAAGACAAAGAAGGCAGTGAAGATTTCCGCAGCGATCAGGGCAAATGGCAGGATTTACAAAGTAACCAGTATTGCCGCAAATGCCTGCAAAGGAAATAAGAAGATGACTTCTCTGACCATCGGAAACAATGTGACAAAGATCGGAAAAAATGCATTTGCAAACTGTACGAAGCTGACGAAAGTGACCGTAAACGGCAGCAAACTGAAAAGCATCGGCAAGAATGCTTTTAAAGGCGACAAGAAGTTAAAGAAGATCAGCCTGAAAAAGGTAAGATCACTGAAGAAAGTAGAAAAAGCGGCATTTTGGGGAATCTCGAAAAAAGTAACCGTAAAAGTGCCAAAGAACAAGAAGAAAGCTTACAGCAGACTGCTGAAAAAAGGCGGTATTGCAGCAGGCAGGGTAAAGTAAAAAAGGTCATAGAAAGATTCCGTCAGGCATAGGATAGCATGAAGAAATGGAAAGGGCGAAATTCCGGTGAGAGGATTTTTATATAAAAACTGGAAAAACCTGCTTTTTCAAATCTATCTGTTTGTGCTGTTTGCCGGAATCGGTATTGGCAGTGTGGAATATATCCGCTGGTGTGGGAAAATACTTCCGGCATCCGCGGATATTCCGCCTAAAATCGCCCTGACATTTGATGATGGCCCGCATCCGGTCTATACGAAAAAGCTGCTTGACGGTTTGTGGAAACGGGGAGTAAAGGCAACGTTTTTTCTGATCGGAGAAAATATCGAAGGAAATGAGGAACTGATCCGGCAGATGGCAGAAGATGGTCATCTGATCGGAAATCATACCTGGTCACATGCAGATATCACAAAAATGTCAGATGAACAGGCATGTGCAGAGATTACAAAAACAAGCGAACTGGTGAAAAGTATCGTTGGATATGATACGGAATATATCAGGCCGCCGTTTGGAGCGTGGAATAAAAATCTGGAGTGTGGTTTTGAGATGTTCCCAGTGCTGTGGACGATCGATCCGCTGGACTGGAAAACCGAAAATGCAGACCGGATCGTAGAAAAAGTGATGTCGGAGGCAAAAGAAAATGCCGTTATTCTGCTGCATGACCGCTATGAAACTTCGGTGGAGGCAGCATTTCGGATCGTGGATCTGTTAAAAGAGCAGGGGTATGAATTTGTGACAGTAGATAAACTTGTACTTGATTGAGAGGATGCGGAACTGTTTGGTAACAGAATGATTCGTATGGCATCTTTTAGATGGAAAAGAAGACACAGGAGAGGAGGAAGAACTTTGGATTTATTTGATTATATGAGAGAAACAAAAATGGAAAGCGAAGCACCGCTTGCTTCCAGGATCCGCCCAAGGACACTGGATGAGATTGTCGGGCAGCAGCATATTCTGGCAAAGGATAAACTGCTTTACCGTGCGATCAAAGCAGATAAACTCAGTTCCGTTATTTTTTACGGACCGCCGGGAAGCGGAAAGACCACGATCGCAAAAGTGATCGCAGGTACTACAAGTGCTGACTTTATACAGATCAATGCCACGGCAGCAGGCAAAAAAGATATGGAAGAGGTAGTCGCCGGGGCAAAACAGCGTATGGGGATGTACGGCAAACGGACGATTCTGTTTGTGGATGAGATCCATCGCTTTAATAAAGGGCAGCAGGATTATCTGCTGCCGTTTGTTGAGGACGGGACGCTGGTGCTGATCGGGGCAACGACGGAGAATCCTTATTTTGAAGTAAACGGTGCTTTGCTTTCCAGATCCAAAGTTTTTGAACTGAAACCGCTTGAGAAAGAGGATATCAGGAAGCTGATCCTGCGTGCTGTCACAGATAGTGAACGCGGCATGGGAGCATATGATGTCTGCATGGATGAGGAAGCAGCAGATTTTCTGGCAGAAGCGGCAGACGGCGATGCAAGGTCAGCACTCAATGCGGTAGAACTTGGTGTACTGACAACGGAGCGCCTGGCAGATGGGAAAATCCATTTTACGATCGATGTGGCATCAGAATGTATCCAGAAACGTGTGATCCGCTATGATAAGGCGGGAGATAACCACTACGACACGATCTCAGCCTTTATCAAGAGCATGCGGGGATCCGATCCGGATGCGGCAGTCTACTATCTGGCAAGAATGCTCTATGCCGGAGAAAGTGTGACTTTTATTGCCAGGAGGATCATGATCTGTGCATCTGAAGATGTCGGGAATGCTGATCCGCAGGCACTTCAGGTGGCAGTTGCAGCAGCACAGGCAGTCGAGCGTGTCGGCATGCCGGAGTCACAGCTGATCCTTTCTCAGGCAGCGACTTATGTGGCATGTGCACCGAAAAGCAATGCCGCGACCAATGCGATCTTTTCCGCAATGGAATCGGTGAAAAATAAAAAAGCCTCCGTGCCGCCGTATCTGCAGGATGCACATTACGGTGGGGCAGGGAAGCTTGGAAGGGGCATTGGCTATGAGTATGCACATGATTTCCCGAAACATTTCTCGAAGCAGCGTTATCTGCCGTATGAACTTGGCGATGTGAAATTCTATGAACCAAGTGACAGTGGTTATGAACAGCAGATCAGACGTCATCTGGATTGGCTGCATGAGGAATGACTTTAATGAAAAACATAGTAAAATCAGGACAGAAGCTGAGTCATCAGAAACTGGTAGACAACTTCACATTTGTTCTTCCAGGTTTTGCACATGGCTTCTGCCTGTTTTTTGTCCGGAACTGTAAGAGTCAGGTCGATCAGATCGGACTCTTTTTCTTTTATGACACAGTGTACGGCGTATTCTTTTGCTGTGGTACGGTAATAATCTGCGGTAACGGAAACTTCATTTCGCAGTTCAATTTTGTGTTCCTGAAGATACTGGTCGGCTTCTTCCTGGATTGCGTTTGGGATGCGGTCACAGAAATACCCCAGTGTCTCACGCCCGCTTTTTGTCAACTGGAACTGTGTAGTGTTGCGGATGGGCTGTGAATGGATCAGACTGGCCTCCTCCAGCTCAGAAAAAGCCTGCTGCAGCGTGAAATAGTTCGTATAGCCGCGGTCAAGCAGAAAACTGGAAATCTGACTGTTGGTAAGCGGAAAATCTACACGGTCGAGCATATATAAGATGATTAATTTGTAAAGCGTAAATGGTTCAGCCATAAAATACCTCCCTGTGTTTTGGAATTGTGTGTTTATGGTTCAGAGAAAAGCCGTCCCTGCCAGGTACCTTGAACCTTCAGTTCGTGATGAATGTGATTGAGAACACTGCGCTTTTTCAGACTCCAGAGCGGTGCGATCAGCAGGTCACTTGGTCCGTCCCCGGTCAGGCGGTGGATCGTGATATCCGGTGAAAGCACTTCCAGACAGCGGATCACAAGGGAAACATATTCGTCCTCAGAGAAAATATGAAATCCGGTCTGCCCATAATAATCTGCCAGATCGGTATGTTTCAGTACGTGAAGCAGCTGAAGCTTGATGCCGTCAATATGATGTACATTCAAATACCGCATGGTTTCAAGAATATCCTCCATGCTTTCACCCGGAAGACCGAGAATGGTGTGTACGACGGTCTCTATTCTCCGTGCCTGAAGTTTTGAAAGTGCGTCCTCAAAGCAGGAAAGTGGATAACCTCTGCGGATAAAAGCAGCCGTGCGTTCGTGGATCGTCTGCAGGCCAAGTTCTATCGTGACAGGTTTCTTTCTGTTCAGCTCGGAGAGCAGATCAAGCGTATCGTCCGGCAGACAGTCGGGCCTTGTGCCAATAGACAGTCCGACAATATCTTTATGTTCAATAGCCTCTGTAAAAATACGCTCAAGATACGAAAGCGGAGCGTAAGTATTGGTATATGCCTGAAAATAGGCGATAAAATGTGTTGCCGGGAATTTCGAGGAAAGGCGGACTTTCTGCTCTTCAATCTGCTGCGTGACCGGATGCGTCCGGTCGCCGGCAAAATCACCGCTGCCGCCCTCACTGCAGAAAATACAGCCATGGGTTCCGAGTGTGCCGTCACGGTTTGGACAGGTCATGCCGCCATCCAGAGAGACTTTGTAAATTTTTTCGCCGTAGCGGCTTCGCAGGTGGTAATCCAGCGAACGGTACGGCTTTCCACCGAAATCAGGCAGTGTAATATGCATAAAAGATACCTCCAACTGAAATCTACCTTATCATAGCATCAGAGTCTGCAAAAATCAAGGTTGTGCTTTTTTGCATCTCCTGGAAAGGTTCCTGAAAAAAGGTTTGCGGCATTTCTTATGGTATGGTAGAATAAATAGAAGTGAAGTAACGGTTCTGCAGTGTGTAAGATGCAGAATCATTGCAGACAGGTGTGCATGGCATGCCTTGGGATATTTTACAGAAAGGAATCCGAAAGATGAGTATACTGATTAAAAACGGCAGAGTGATTGATCCGGACACCAGAAAAGATGGCCGGTATGATATCCTGATCGAGGAGGATAAGATTGTAAAAGTAGAACAGGAAATAAAAGAAAAGGCAGACGAAGTAATCGATGCAGCCGGCTGTTATGTCATGCCGGGACTGATCGACCTGCATGTACACCTGAGAGATCCAGGTCAGACTTATAAGGAGACTGTTGAGACGGGAGCGATGGCAGCAGCACACGGTGGATTTACAACGGTACTGGCGATGCCAAATACAAAGCCGGTGACGGATGACAGACTGAATATCCGCTATGTACACAACAAAGCAAAGATGAACGCACCGATCCATGTACTGCAGGCAGGAGCGATTACAAAAGGACAGAAAGGAAAGGAACTTTCTGATATTGAGTCCATGGTGGCAGAAGGCTGCCCGGCAATCAGTGAGGACGGCAAATCGGTTATGGATTCCCTGCTCTGCAAAGAAGCAATGAAGGTTGCGGCAGAGTGCGGGATTCCGATTATGGCACACTGCGAGGACATCGACCTGATGGACGGAGGTGTGGCAAATGACGATGAATACATCCGCAAGCAGGGACTTCGCGGTATCAGCAATGCAGTAGAGGATATTATCGCAGTGCGTGATGTGATGCTGGCAGGAGAGACAGGAGCACATCTGCATCTGTGCCACTGCTCCACTTACGGAAGTGTGGAGATTGTCAAACAGGCAAAGAAACACGGGATAAGTGTGACTGCTGAAGTATGCCCGCATCACTTTACGCTGACATCCCAGGATGTCGATGCCGGCGATGCAAACTATAAAATGAATCCGCCGCTGCGTACCAAAAAGGATGTTGATGCATTAAAACGCGGTCTGCGTGATGACATCATGGATGTAATCGCGACCGACCATGCACCGCACAGTGATGAGGAAAAGAGACGCTCCTTTACGGCGGCACCGTTTGGCATTGTCGGACTTGAGACAGCCGTTCCGCTTACGATCAGCGAGCTGGTAGAGAAAGAGTACCTCACACCGATGCAGATGGCAGAAAAGATGAGCTGCAATCCGGCAAAGATCTTAGGTCTGGACAAAGGTTCCCTTGCAGAAGGCAAGATCGCCGATGTGGTCATCATTGATCCGAACGAAGAGTATGTGATCGACAAAAATACCTTTGCATCCAAAGGACGCAACACACCGTTCCACGGCAGAACCGTACGAGGCAAAGTGAAAGTGACGATCTGCGACGGAAAAGTGGTTTACAAAGATAAATAAGCAGAAGAGAGGATAAGATTATGATTCAGAAATTGATCCGGAAGATCCGGAAAACACAGGCACCGATCGTGGTAGGACTCGATCCGATGCTTTCCTATGTACCATCCCATATCCAGAAACGTGCTTTTGAAGAACACGGCGAGACACTTGAAGGAGCAGCAGAAGCCATCTGGCAGTATAATAAAGAGATCGTAGACCAGGTGTACGACCTGATCCCGGCAGTCAAACCGCAGATCGCCATGTACGAGCAGTTCGGTATTCCAGGTCTTGTGGCATTTAAAAAGACCGTAGACTACTGCAAATCCAAAGATCTTGTTGTGATCGGTGATATCAAGAGAGGCGATATCGGATCTACATCAGCAGCTTATGCGGTCGGACATCTGGGGAAAGTCAAAGTCGGCAGCAACAGCTTTGCAGGATTTGACGAAGACTTTGTTACGGTCAATCCATATCTTGGAACGGACGGGGTAAAACCGTTTGCAGACGTCTGCAAAGAGGAGAAAAAGGGTCTGTTCATCCTTGTTAAGACTTCCAACCCGTCGAGCGGTGAGTTCCAGGATCGTCTGATCGATGGCCGCCCGCTTTATGAGCTGGTTGGGGAACAGGTTGCAAAATGGGGCGAAGAGTGCATGGGCGATGATTACAGCTACATCGGAGCCGTTGTCGGGGCAACTTACCCGGAGCAGGGAAAAGTACTGCGTAAGATCATGCCGAAGTCTTTTATCCTGGTACCGGGATACGGTGCACAGGGCGGAAAAGGTGCAGATCTGGTACACTTCTTCAATGAGGACGGACTTGGTGCGATCGTAAACTCATCCAGAGGAATCATTGCTGCCTACAAACAGGAACAGTACGCAAAATACGGTGAGGAACATTTCGCCGAGGCATCCAGAGCTGCCGTTGAGGCGATGATCGCAGATATCAGCGGTGCTCTTGAGCGGGCAAAATAATCAGCCGTTTTGAAAAGAAACCGGCATCAGAAATAAGCAGATAAGTGAGGATTTTGAAATGGCTGGCAAATACAAAGAACTTGCAGAAGTTTTAAGCCAGGAGTGCATTGCTCCTGACATTTACAGTATGTGGCTTCAGACAGACAAGATTGCAGGACAGGCTGTACCGGGACAGTTTATTTCCGTGTACAGCAACGATGGCAGCAGACTTCTGCCGCGTCCGATCAGCCTGTGTGAGATTGATAAAGAAAAACAGGCACTTCGCATCGTCTACCGTGTGGCAGGCAAAGGAACAGCGGAGTTTGCACAGTATAATAAAGGTGATAAAATTGAAATCCTGGGACCGCTTGGAAATGGATTCCCGCTTGAGCGTGCCGAAGGCAAAAAGGTATTTCTGATCGGAGGCGGCATTGGTATTCCACCGATGGTTGAGCTTTCCAAACAGCTTCCGGGTGAAAAGACGGTGATCGCCGGATACCGCGATGACAAGCTGTTCTTAAAAGAAGAACTGGAACAGAATGCGGCATTTTATGCGGCAACCGAGGATGGCAGCGCCGGCACAAAAGGAAATGTCCTGGATGCGGTCCGTGAAAACAAACTTGCGGCAGATGTGATCTATGCCTGCGGACCGACTCCGATGCTGCGTGCGCTGAAAGCCTATGCACAGGAACGGGATATTGAGTGCTGGATCTCCATGGAAGAGCGTATGGCATGCGGTATCGGTGCCTGCCTTGCCTGCGTCTGCCAGTCAAAGGAAGTAGATGAACATTCCCATGTACATAATAAGCGTGTCTGCAAAGACGGACCGGTATTTCTGGCAACGGAGGTGGAGCTGTGAGTATAGAAACCAATACAAGCGTAAATATCGCCGGAGTCGAACTGAAAAATCCGGTTATGACAGCATCCGGAACGTTTGGCTCCGGAGCAGAATACAGTGAATTTGTGGATCTGTCAAAGCTTGGTGCAGTTGTCACAAAAGGTGTGGCAAATGTACCGTGGCCGGGCAATCCGACACCGCGAGTGGCAGAAGTCTATGGCGGCATGTTAAATGCCATCGGCCTGCAGAATCCGGGCATTGATGTATTTGTAAAAAGGGATATTCCCTTTCTGAAACAGTATGACACAAAGATCGTGGTCAATGTCTGCGGAAAAAGCACAAAAGATTACTGTGAAGTGGCAGAGCGTCTGGCAGACGAGCCGGTGGATCTGCTGGAGATCAACATCTCCTGCCCGAACGTCAAAGAAGGCGGCATTGCGTTTGGACAGAATCCAAAATCGGTTGAGGATATTACGAAAGCGATCAAACGTGTGGCAAAACAGCCGGTGATCATGAAGCTCAGCCCGAACGTGACCGATATCACGGAGACGGCAAGGGCAGCAGAGGCCGGCGGTGCAGACGCACTTTCTCTGATCAACACGCTGACCGGTATGAAGATTGACATCAATCGCAGAAAATTTGTTCTGGCAAATAAGACCGGAGGTATGTCCGGTCCGGCAGTCAAACCGGTTGCTGTGCGTATGGTATATCAGACCGCACAGGCAGTACGCCTTCCGATCATTGGTATGGGCGGCATCATGAATGCAGAGGATGCCCTGGAGTTTATCCTGGCGGGAGCGACCGCCGTGTCCGTAGGAACCGCAAACTTTATTGATCCGATGACCACCGTCAAAGTGGAAGAAGGAATCGAAGCATATATGAGAGCACAGAACGTATCCGATATCAGGGAACTGATCGGTGCCGTGCAGTAAGGAGATAAGAAATGGAACAGTATAAGCAGGAATTTATTGAATTTATGGTAGATTGTGATGTATTAAAGTTCGGTGATTTCACACTGAAGAGCGGAAGAAAATCTCCATTCTTTATGAATGCCGGAGCTTATGTGACCGGTTCCCAGTTAAAGAAACTGGGTGAATATTATGCAAAAGCAATCCATGACAGATATGGCGATGACTTCGACGTACTATTCGGACCGGCTTACAAAGGAATCCCGCTTGGTGTTGTGACAGCCATCGCATACAGCGAGCTTTACGGCAAAGAAGTACGCTACTGCTCTGACCGTAAAGAAGAAAAAGACCACGGTGCAGATAAGGGAAGCTTTCTTGGAAGCAAGTTAAAAGACGGTGACCGCGTGATCATGATCGAGGACGTAACAACTTCCGGTAAATCTATGGAAGAAACGGTTCCGAAGGTAAAGGGCGCGGCGGATGTGACGATCGTTGGACTGATGGTATCTCTTGACCGTATGGAAGTCGGAAAGGGCGGAGAGAAATGTGCCCTGGATGAAGTAAAAGATCTTTACGGTTTTGAGACCGCGGCAATCGTAAATATGCAGGATGTAGTAGAGCATCTGTACAACCGGGAATATAATGGAAAAGTGATCATTGATGATGCACTCAAAGCAGCGATCGATGCATATTACGCACAGTACGGAGCAAAATAATCTTGTGCAGAGAGGTGAAAAGGAGGCTTTTCATGAACGAAAAGATTTTTAAGACGATCAGAGGTACCGGAGCAGCAAGTCTTGCAGTAGGGATTGTAATTCTGGTCACCGGGATCTCGGCCGGAGTTATGATGATCGTAAACGGCGCAAGACTTCTGAAATGCAAAAGTCAGGTATTGATCTGATCTTATGAAGAAGGAGACAAAAAAGAAAATAAGGATACTGGGCGCCGTGCTGTTTTTTGCGTATATGCTGGCTCTGACGTATTTTCTGTTTTTTGCAGAAGGATATGGCAGGGCGATAGAAGGAAGGACCTACGCCTACAATCTCAGGCCATTTCGGGAGATACAAAGATTCTGGGTACACAGAGAAACGCTCGGCACCTTTGCAGTATTCTGCAATCTGGCGGGAAATGTGATCGGGTTCATTCCTTTTGGAATGATCCTTCCGGTCATCTGGCCGAAAACAGGTTCTTTTGTACGTATTCTGCTTCTCAGCTTCGAGTTCAGTCTGTGTGTGGAGATCATACAGCTTGTCTGGAAGGTGGGAAGTTTTGATGTGGATGATCTGCTGCTGAATACGCTGGGGGGCATGACCGGCTATCTGCTGTTTTACTTCTGTAATAAGTTAAGGAGAAGAATTTATGGCTAAAAAGCGCATGTACTCTTTTGCAAAAGAAAAACATTCCGGAAAAGGCGTACTTTCTACAGTACTTGGCATACTGTCTCTGATCATATTCGGCGTGCTTGCATGGCTGGCATACTATCTGGACGGACAGGGCGGTATTTATCTTGGCAGCATCGGGCTGCTTGGAATCGTGTTTGCACTGTGTGGTGTGGTTTTCGGTCTGATGGGATTTGCAGAGGACAATGTACGTTACCTTTTTGCAAAGGTTGGAGCAATATTAAATGGAATCATGCTCGCTTTGTGGGTATTTGTGATTCTGATAGGAATTTAACCAAATCAAGCAGCAAAGCGGATTGCGAATATCCGCTTGACTGGAAATAAAAAGAAACAGGCGGTGAAAATGGATATGACTTTATTAGAAGAACGCGATGCACTCGCGGTGGAACGACTGACATCCATGACAAAAGAATATACCGCACAGGAGCCGTTTGGAAAATATTTCAGAAAAACGGCTTCTTTTGTTATAAAAATGGATGCATTATACAAAGAAATCCGACAGGGAAAGACGAAACATTACACGCTGGAACAGTGGCAGACTCAAAACAAAAGTCTTTATGAAGATATTCTTCCAAAGCAGTATGATCACAGTTATGGAAATCCACAGTATGCAGTAGCAGAACTTGGAGAGATCCACGGGCGGATCTTAAGCTTTCTGTATACAGAACTGTATGCACTGATCCCTTATACATTTGAACAGCGGCTGGAAGAAAAAGTGATCCTGCAGGAACTGCTGATCGAAGTGTACAACTGTTTTGAGGGAGAAAAACTTCCGGGTTATCGCCAGATCCAGCAGATTCTTTACTGGTTTGAAAGTGATTACAGTGAGATTACCGTGGCACACCGTATCCGTGAGGCGGTAGATCCAACACTGGATTTTGCAGTAAAGATCGTGATGGAATCGGATCTTACGGATCTTCGCTATCTTTATCAGTATGGTGAATACATCACGGAAAATGAACAGAAAATGGCAGAATTTATGAACCATCTGGATGAAAAAACGATAGAAAAGATAGCAGATACCTTTACGGAGGGATACCGGATCGGATTTCTGATCGGCGGAAAAGATCTCTCAAAAAAACAGACGGTCAACCTCCGCTATCAGATCGGTTTTGAGCGTGTGGTACGAAAGGCAGTCTGCAATTTCAAAAAAATGGGATTAAAACCGATCATCTACCGTGCGGCAGCCGAACGGATCAACAGGAAGGGAGTACACCGGATCGGCTATTACGGAGCAGTTCCGAACCGTCAGTTTGATTACGATCACCGGGCCGACCAGGCTGTGTATCTGGATAAGGCGTTTATGGAACGCCGGCTTGGTGTGATGCGCTCTGCTTATGAGACATACAAAACACTGGCAAAAGGACATGCAGGTCCGGCATGTATCGATACGTTTGGTGAAACAGAGTTTTATCCACAGGCAAAGAAAGAAGCCTATTATTTATCGGATAAACAGAAAAAACTCCAGACACAGATGGATAATGAAGCGGTACAGATCACGAACCGCTATATAATAGGAAAGGAACGCAGCTTCACGATCATTGCTTTTCCGGTGCCGGAAATAGGAGCACAGTTCGAGGAAATTTTCAGGGAAACGATAAGGATCAATACGCTTGATTATCAGCTTTATGCGGATATCCAGCAAAAAATGATCGATGCCCTGGATCAGGGCGAGAGCGTACATGTGCTGGGAAAAGGGGAGAATCATACCGATATGCACATTGCACTGCATCAACTGGATGATCCGAAGAGACAGACCAATTTTGAAAACTGTGTGGCAGATGTGAATATTCCGGTCGGAGAAGTTTTTACCTCCCCGGTGCTGACGGGAACATGTGGTGTCCTTGAGGCATGCACGGTTTATCTGGAAGGCCTGAAATACGAAAAACTGCATCTGGAATTTCAAGATGGTATGGTAAAAGCATATACCTGCGGGAATTTTGAACAGCCAGAAGAAAATCAGAATTACGTCCGTGAAAATGTGCTGGCAAACCATGAAACACTGCCAATCGGGGAATTTGCGATCGGAACTAACACGGCAGCCTATGCGATGGCAAGAGCGTATCATATCGAAGGAAAACTGCCGATCCTGATCGCAGAAAAGACGGGTCCGCATTTTGCCGTAGGAGATACCTGCTATAGCTGGGCGGAAGATACACCGGTTTACAATCCGGATAAAAAAGAGATCGCTGCAAGGGATAATGAGATTTCCATTTTGAGAAAAGAAGATCCGGGAAAAGCGTATTTTGGGCATCATCTTGATATTACCATTCCGTATGATGAGCTTGGAAGGATTGAGGTAGTGTGCAGAGACGGCAGAAAAATACCGATTTTTGCAGAAGGAGAATTTGTACTTCCTGGTACGGAAGAACTGAACCGCTATCTGAGTTTTTGAGGTTTTTCAGTTGACAATGAAAGAAAGTATTAGTAAAATTAAAAAGATGTTAAATTATACTATGATGCCAGAATTGCTCCGTTACAAAGTAACTCCCGCAATTCCATCAACATTCGGAATCCGTACATTTACTCTGTAAATGGCTGATTCCTCATGTCTGGCGGGTCCCAGGTCCAAATGTCTTATCCTGCAAGCAAGAACGGCATTCTGGTCTTTTGACCCTGGCATCATCATATCATGCGAAAAGGAGATTGAACCATGGCAAAGGTTGGAATTGTAATGGGAAGCGACTCAGATATGCCGGTTATGGCAAAAGCTGCAGACGTTTTAGAGAAACTGGGCATTGATTATGAGATGACGATCATCTCAGCACATCGCGAACCGGATGTTTTCTTTGAATATGCGAAGACAGCAGAGAGCAGAGGCTTTAAAGTGATCATAGCAGGAGCAGGTATGGCAGCTCATCTGCCAGGCATGTGTGCAGCAATCTTCCCAATGCCGGTTATCGGCATTCCGATGCATACAACATCTCTTGGCGGCAGAGATTCCCTGTACTCCATTGTACAGATGCCGACAGGTATTCCGGTAGCAACCGTAGCGATCAACGGCGGGGCAAACGCAGGCATTTTAGCTGCGAAGATCCTGGCTGTTTCTGATGAAGAACTGCTTTCCAGGCTGAAAGCGTATTCAGAAGAAATGAAAGAACAGGTTGTGGAAAAAGACGCAAAGCTTCAGAAAGTTGGTTACAAAAATTACGTAAAATAAAAGCAGAACCCAAGGGAGGACAAAAGCATGGATTACAAGAAAGCCGGAGTGGATATCGAGGCAGGATACAAATCAGTTGAACTTATGAAAGAACACATCAGGAAGACCATGAGAAGTGAAGTACTGACCAACATCGGAGGATTTTCCGGTGCATTTTCCATGGAGAAATTCAAAGACATGGAAAAACCAACACTGGTCTCCGGTACGGACGGCGTAGGTACGAAGCTGAAACTGGCATTTATTCTTGATAAACATGATACCGTCGGTATCGACTGCGTTGCCATGTGTGTAAATGATATAGCCTGTGCAGGCGGAGAACCGCTGTTTTTCCTGGATTACATTGCCTGCGGCAAGAACTATCCGGAAAAGATCGCACAGATCGTAAGCGGTGTAGCAGAAGGATGCGTACAGTCTGATGCAGCACTGATCGGTGGGGAAACCGCTGAGATGCCGGGATTCTATCCAGAAGATGAATACGATCTGGCTGGTTTTGCAGTTGGTGTGGTAGATGAAAAAGATCTGATCACAGGAAAAGATTTAAAAGAAAAAGACGTTCTGATCGGTATTGCTTCCTCCGGTGTACACAGCAACGGATTTTCACTGGTAAGAAAAGTATTCAGTATGGATGAAAAGACTCTGAACACTTACCACGAAGAACTTGGCAAGACTCTAGGTGAAGCTCTGATCGCACCGACCAGGATCTATGTGAAAGCACTTCGCAGCGTCAAAGAAGCAGGTGTTCGCGTAAAAGGCTGCAGCCATATCACAGGCGGTGGATTCTATGAAAATGTTCCGCGTATGCTGCCGGAAGGTGTACGTGCCGAGATCCGCAAAGACAGCTACGAAGTTCCGGCAATCTTCAAAATGCTGGCAAGAGAAGGACAGATTGAAGAGCAGATGATGTACAATACATATAACATGGGTATTGGTATGGTCGTTGCAGTTGATCCGGCAGACGTTGACAAGACTATGGAAGCGATCGAAGCAGCAGGAGAAAACGCTTACGTGATCGGCGAGATTGTGAATGGTGAGAAGGGTGTGACCTTATGCTAAAACTGGTAGTACTGGTATCCGGAGGCGGAACCAATCTTCAGGCGATCATCGATGGCATTGCAGACGGAAGTATACCAGATACTGAGATCAAAGCGGTGATCAGCAACAATAAAAATGCTTACGCTCTGCAAAGAGCAAAGGAGCATAACATTGCAGCAGTGTGTGTTTCGCCGAAAGATTTTGAAAACAGGGCAGCTTTTAACCAGGGACTTCTGGAAAAGATCCAGTCTTATGAGCCGGACCTCATTGTTCTGGCCGGATGTCTTGTCGTAATCCCGGAGATTATGGTGGATGCTTATCCGAACAAGATCATCAATATCCATCCTTCTCTGATCCCGGCGTTTTGTGGAACCGGATATTATGGACTGAAAGTGCACGAAGGGGTGCTCTCGCGCGGTGTAAAAATAACAGGTGCAACGGTACATTTTGTGGACAAAGGAACTGATACCGGTCCGATCATCATTCAGAAGGCAGTGGAAGTACAAAAGGATGATACCCCGGAAATTCTGCAGAAGCGTGTCATGGAGCAGGCAGAATGGAAGATCATGCCGCAGGCGATCCGCCTGATCGCAGAAGGGAAAGTCCGTGTGGAAAATGGAAAAACGATAATCACAGAATAAAAAGATGTCAGGATTGCAGAAATATGAAACAATCCGGAGGCATCCTATATTCAAGTACTTTATAATAGAAAGAAGGACGCAGGATGAAAGTATTGATAGTCGGAAGCGGAGGACGTGAGCATGCGATCGCATGGAAAGTCGCACAGAGTCCAAAAGCAGATAAAATTTACTGTGCGCCGGGCAATGCCGGGATTGAAGAGTTTGCCGAATGTGTGCCGATTCAGGCGATGGAGTTTGATAAGCTGGCTGCATTTGCAAAGGAACAGGCAATCGACCTTACGGTAGTTGGTATGGATGATCCGCTGGTTGGCGGTATCGTAGATGTATTTGAGGCAGAAGGACTGCGTGTGTTCGGACCGAGAAAGAATGCAGCGATCCTGGAAGGCTCCAAGGCATTTTCCAAAGACCTGATGAAAAAATATAACATTCCGACGGCTGCTTACGAGACCTTTACCGATGCATCCGCAGCGCTTGCATATCTGGAAAAAGCAGATTTCCCGATCGTTCTGAAAGCAGACGGACTGGCACTCGGAAAAGGTGTGCTGATCTGCAATACACTGGAAGAAGCAAAAGACGGCGTAAAAACCATCATGGAGGACAAGAAATTCGGTACAGCCGGCAATACAATGGTGGTAGAAGAATTCATGACCGGAAGAGAAGTGTCTGTGCTTTCTTATGTGGACGGCAAGACCATCAAGACGATGACTTCCGCACAGGATCACAAACGTGCCGGAGACGGAGATACCGGACTGAACACCGGAGGTATGGGAACTTTCTCACCAAGTCCGTTCTATACGGAAGAAGTGGATGCATTCTGCAAAAAATATATCTATCAGGCAACGGTCGATGCGATGGCTGCAGAAGGAAGAGAGTTCAAAGGCATTATCTTCTTCGGACTGATGCTGACCGAAAAAGGCCCTCGTGTCCTGGAGTACAATGCAAGATTTGGAGATCCGGAAGCACAGGTTGTCCTGCCGCGTATGAAAACCGATATCATTGACGTTTTTGAAGCGTGCATTGACGGAACACTTGACCAGATCGACCTGCAGTTTGAGGACAATGCGGCAGTCTGCGTCGTACTGGCATCCGACGGATATCCGGTGAAATACGACAAAGGTTTCGTGATCCATGGTCTTGACAGGTTCAGGGACAAAGATGGTTACTATGTATTCCATGCCGGCAGCAAACGCACAGAAGAAGGCATTGTGACAAACGGCGGCCGTGTGCTTGGTGTGACCGCAAAGGGAAAGGACCTGAAAGAAGCACGTGCAAATGCTTATACAGCGGTAGAATGGATCGATTTCGCAAATAAATATTATCGTCACGATATTGGAAAAGCGATTGATGAAGCATAAAAGGTTTTGAAGGGAGAAGACAAGATGTGGAAGAAGACATGGAAAATCTGGGCGGTATGCATGATGCTTCTGCTCTGTATTTCCGGTGTGACTGTATTTGCCAGCGGATCAGATGACAATTCACTTTCTGATCTGGGAATAGAAAATGCAGTCAGTGTATCGCCGGATTTTGATTACAGTACAACAGAATATGAAGTAATAGTGCCGGAAGGAACAGAAGAACTGCAGTTGGATCCGGTTCCGTCAAATGGTGCAGCCACCTGTGATATTTCCGGTCAGACTCTGGCAGATGGAAAGACTACGGTTTACATAACGGTGACATCAGAAAGCGGTGTGCAGGCAGTGTATACACTGGATGTGCAGGCGGAGCATCCGAATGCGGCAGAACAGATCGCGGCAGCCAATGAGACGGCGGCTCCGGAAACCGAGGCACAGAAGAAAGAACAGACGGAAGCAGCCACAGAGGCGCAGACTGAGACAGAAGCAGTTTCGGATGCGGCTTCCATGGTTATGCAGCAGGTGGATAAACTGAAATCAGATGCAGACTTTTCTATGAAAGTAATCTACGGACTGATTGCATTATCGGTACTTCTGCTTTTTCTTGTCATCAATCTGCTCCTGAAGAATCGTGATTTGAAAGATGATCTTCGTGATACGGAAGAGAAGCTGGATCTGCAGACAAATGAGTTTGCAAGAAAAGAGCGTTATCTTGCTACCGAAAATTATTACGCACCAGTTCAGCAGCAGGCAGCAACCGGAATGCAGCAGGAGATTCCACAGCCTGTGCTGCCGCCGGAAGAGGCACCGGCTGTAGAAGAAACATTTGGTGAAAATAAAAAGCGGGAGCCAAAGCAGCAGGAACGTCTGTCACGCCGTGAGAAAAAACGTCAGAAAAAGGAACAGGCAGAAGTATCTGCAGAACAGCAGAATGCAAAAGCAAAAGAAAACGTACCGCAGAAGCCGGCACCAGAGAAAAAGAAGAAAAAAGTAGACGTGGAAATGATCGATCTTTAAAAAGAGATGGAAGTCAAAAGTTTTTTCTTTTCAATATCGTAAACTAAAACGCACTCAGATATCATTTTGAAAACGATGCTGAGTGCGTTTTTGTAACTGTTATGCCATCAGAGCGTCAGCAAGAGATTCTAACTGGGCAAGATCAACTGTTTTTACGGCAGATTTGATCGTTACAACCGGTTCGATATTGGTAATATTTTTCATTTCCGCAGTGATCGCCTGCATCTGTTTTGCAGTACACGGAGCCCAGGTTCCGTTCTGGATATAGGCAACTTTACGTTTCTGGAAGTTCTTTGCCTTCAGTTTTCGGAGGAACGTTTCCATGCATGGAAAGATACCGCCGTCATAAGAAGCAGCAGCGACAACAAGGCGGTCATAACGATAGGCATCCGCAATCGCAGACGGCATATCGTCTCTGGCAAGGTCGTAGAGTACTACGTTTTTCTCACCTTTTGCTTTGAGGATTTCAGCAAGTTTTTTCGCAGCGACCATGGTATTTCCGTGAATGGAAGCACATGTGATGACAACCCCTTTTTCTTCCGGCTCGTAGCTGCTCCAGGTCAGATACTTGTCTATGTAGCAGCCAAGATTTTCCTTCAGGATCGGGCCATGCAGAGGGCAGATCATCCGGATATCCAAAGTGGCAGCCTTTTTCAGAAGGTTCTGTACCTGCACACCGTATTTGCCCACGATATTGAAGAAATAACGCCTTGCCTCATCCTCCCATGGTTCATCTGCGTCAAGAGCGCCGAATTTGCCGAAGCCATCAGCAGAGAATAGAATTTTTTCGGACTGCTCATAAGTAACCATAACTTCCGGCCAGTGAACAAGCGGAGCCATAAAGAACTGCAGGGTATGGACACCAAGGTTTACGGTATCGCCTTCGCCGACAACGACTTTGCGGTCATCGCTTAAATCCACATCGAAGAACTGTGCGATCATTGTGAAGGTTTTCGGATTTCCGATCACTTTGATGTCCGGATACAGATCCAGCAGAGTTTTTAAGTTTCCGGCATGATCAGGCTCCAGATGAGATACTACAACATAATAAGGTTTTTTGTCGCCGAGCGTTTCTTTTAAATTGGAAAGCCATCCTTCGGTACCGCGTCGGTCTACCGTATCCATGATAGTGATTCTGTCATCCAGGATCACGTAAGAATTGTAGGAAACGCCGTTAGGAACAACGTATTGACTTTCGAAAAGATCAATATTTTTATCATCTACGCCGGTGTAAATAATAGAATCTGATATAGCAACGTCTTTCATAGTGAACCTCCTCTGTAAATTCAAAAATAGTAGGGTAACAGCTACCCTTAGCATTATACCGCGAAAAAAATACTTTGACTACACAAAAATAGAAAAGGTGGTATAATACCTATAGCAAGAAGCCATTTTTCAAAGAAAAATGTGCGGATTTCGAATGTTTCGTGATTTTGAGAGCATGAAATGCGGAAAAATCACGAGACTATAGGCAAAATAATAAAACAGTAAAATAATAAAATATATGACAAGGAGGCTTCATTATGAATCAGACATTACAGGATTTAAAGACAAGAAGAAGTTGTCGGAAATATTGCCCGGAACAGATAAAAGAAAGTGAACTGGAACAGATTCTGGAGGCAGGCACTTATGCACCGACCGGTATGGGCATGCAGTCACCGAAGATTGTGGTTGTCCAGGATAAAGAGACGATTGAAAAGCTGGGCAAAATGAATGCGAAGATCATGGGAGTGACATCTGATCCGTTTTACGGAGCACCGACCGTGCTGATCGTACTGGCAGATAAGAGCAGAAGAACGTATCTGGAAGATGGTTCTCTTGTTATGGGGAATCTGATGAATGCGGCACATGCAGTTGGAGTTGCCTCCTGCTGGATCCATCGTGCAAAGGAAGAATTTGAGAGCGAAGAAGGAAAAGCATTGCTGAAAAAATGGGGGATCGAAGGCGATTATGCAGGAATTGGCCACTGCATTTTAGGATATGCGGCAGAAGGAGGAGAAGCACCTGCAAAACTAAGAAAAGAAGATTATATTGTGAGAGTGCAGGGATAAGATCATGTTACATGAACAGTTGACAGAGAATGATGTAAAGAAAATCAAAGAGGAAATCGAATACCGGAAACTGACGGTGCGTAAGCAGGCAATTGAGGCCGTAAAAGAAGCGAGAGCACATGGAGACTTAAGCGAAAATTTTGAGTATCATGCAGCCAAAAAAGACAAAAACATAAATGAGAGCCGCATCCGTTATCTGGAAAGACTTTTGAAAAATGCACAGATTGTATCAGATCAGTCCAAAGCAGATGAGGTTGGGATCAACAATACCGTAACATTATATATCGAAGACGATGACGAGGAAGAAACTTATAAAATTGTCACATCCATCCGCGGCAATTCCATGAAAGGGCATATCAGTACAGAGTCACCGATGGGAAAAGCACTTCTGGGACATAAAGCCGGAGAACGGATTTATATCAGAGTCAATGATAATTTTGGATATTATGCGGTGATCAAAAAGATTGATAATACGGATGACGGAGGGGATGAAATCCGAAAATTTTGATAAAATTTCCAGCAAAATTTTTATAAAAATTTAAGCTTAAAATCAAACACAATACTTGTCTGAGGACGGAAAAAAGAGTACAATAGGTCGAGATATACGGGGAAAGTGGAAGGAACGAAAGAATGAAGCGAAAAAAAGTTTTATTGATTGTAAATCCAAGATCCGGAAAAGGACAGATTAAGAATGCACTGCTTGATATTGCAGATATTTTTATAAAAGGCGGCATGGATGTTACGCTTTATATCACACAGAAACCGCAGGATGCTTCAAAAGTAGTAAAGAAGAGGGCTGCAGAGTTTGATCTGATCGCCTGCAGCGGCGGAGATGGTACATTGGATGAAGTTGTGACCGGCATGATGAAATGTGAAGAGAAGCGGCCGATCGGTTATATTCCGGCAGGCAGTACCAATGATTTTGCCAACAGTCTTCAGATTCCGAAACGTATGACAGAAGCAGCAAAATGCATTGTGGAGAACTGTGCATATCTTTGTGATGTGGGATCATTTAACGGAGATTATTTTGTATATATTGCAGCATTTGGAATCTTCACCGATGTATCTTATCAGACCAATCAGGACATGAAAAATATTCTCGGACATCTGGCTTATGTTTTAGAAGGCGCAAAGCGCATTTTTAATGTCAAATCCTATGAAGTGGAGCTCGAAGTGCAGGGCGAACACATAAAAGATGAATTTATTTACGGTATGGTGACAAATTCAGAATCCGTCGGCGGTTTTCACAGCATCACGGGAAAGAACATACAGCTCGATGACGGATTGTTCGAAGTGACGATGATCCGTACACCGCACAATGCCATAGAGCTTCAGGAGATTATTTCAAGTCTGCTGCGCGGAGAGATGGACAGTAAATATATTTTCAGCTACAAGACGGATCATGTCATCCTGCGTGCAGAGGAAAAGATCCCATGGACACTGGACGGAGAATACGGCGGAGATCATAAGGAAGTAGAGATTTTCTGTCATCAGAAAGCAGTCTCGATCCTGGTCAACCATCTTCCCGGAGAGAGTGAACTTTAATGTGTTTGAGAAATTTGACTAAAAAAGTATTTTCTTTTTTGCATAAGTAGGTTATAATAGAGGAAACACCAAAAATCACAAAGTGTGGAGGTAAAAAATATGTTAGTTTCAGCAAAAGAAATGTTACAGAAAGCAAAAGCAGGCCATTATGCAGTAGGACAGTTCAACATCAACAACCTGGAGTGGACAAAAGCAATCCTGCTGACAGCACAGGAGAACAACTCACCGGTTATCCTCGGTGTATCCGAAGGTGCTGGCAAATACATGACAGGATATAAGACTGTTGTAGGTATGGTAAATGGTATGATGGAAGAGCTGAACATCACAGTTCCGGTTGCCCTGCATCTGGATCACGGCAGCTACGAAGGATGTCTGAAATGTGTAGAAGCAGGATTTTCATCTATCATGTATGACGGTTCTCACAGCCCGATCGATGAAAACGTTGCAAACACAAAGAAACTGGTAGAGATCTGCAAAGAGCATGGTATGTCTCTGGAAGCAGAAGTTGGTTCTATCGGTGGTGAAGAAGACGGCGTTGTAGGTGCGGGTGAATGTGCAGACCCTCAGGAATGCAAGAGAATTGCAGATCTGGGTATCGACTTCCTGGCAGCAGGTATCGGTAACATCCACGGCAAATATCCGGCAAACTGGAAAGGCTTAAGCTTCGAGACTCTGGACGCTGTTCAGGCTCTGACAGGAGATCTGCCTCTGGTACTGCACGGCGGTACAGGTATCCCGACAGACATGATCAAAAAAGCAATCAGCCTTGGTGTTGCTAAGATCAATGTAAATACAGAGTGCCAGCTGGCATTTGCAGCAGCTACCCGTAAATACATCGAAGAAGGCAAAGATCTGGAAGGAAAAGGATTTGACCCACGTAAACTTCTTGCTCCTGGATTCGAAGCAATCAAAGCTACTGTAAAAGAAAAAATGGAAATTTTCGGCTCTATCGACAAAGCCTGAGAATTATTTCACTGAAAATTTATAAATTTTGTGGAAAATTTAAATTATACTTGCATTTCAGAAAAATGTGGAGTATGGTAGAAGCAAATTTAAGAATGGTAAGTGAGAGAACAAAGACGTTCTGTCCCGAGAGGGATGGAGCGTCTTTTTGATTTTATCTTAGTCGGAGAAGACTCCCACTTCTATGAAGTGGCGAGTAACAAATTTGTCTTAGTGGGAGTGCAATCTCCGACTAAGATAAACGCTCCGCGAGAATGCACAGCGATTCTGTTGGGTAAATGTCAGCAAAGCTGACCAGAATCGCGTGCCAAGTCTTACGTGCGTTCGACTTGAATTTAATTTACCTTAAGCTTATCACAGAAAGGATGAGGAGAACACATGACTGAAAAGATGAATGTTGCAAAGATTTTTGGTGAAAATGTATTCAATGACAAAGTAATGCAGGAACGTCTGCCAAAGAAGGTTTACAAAGCACTCAGAAAAACCATTGACGAGGGCAAAGAGCTGGATCCGATGGTAGCAGATGTGGTAGCTGAGGCTATGAAGAATTGGGCAGTAGAAAAAGGTGCAACACATTATACACATATTTTTCAGCCTCTTACCGGTGTAACAGCAGAAAAACACGATGCATTTATTACAGCGCCGAGACAGGATGGCACTGTACTGATGGAGTTCTCCGGAAAAGAACTGATCAAAGGAGAACCGGATGCTTCTTCCTTCCCGTCAGGTGGTCTTCGCGCTACGTTTGAAGCCAGAGGATATACAGCATGGGATTGTACTTCACCGGCTTATGTACGTGAAGATGCAGCAGGAGCGATCCTCTGTATTCCGACCGCATTCTGCTCTTACACAGGTGAGGCACTGGATCAGAAAACACCGCTGCTGCGTTCCATGGAAGCAATCAACGAGCAGGCACTGAGACTTCTGAGACTGTTTGGAAATACAACCTCCAAAAAAGTAACACCGTCCGTTGGACCGGAGCAGGAATACTTCCTGGTTGACAAACAGAAATATCTGCAGAGAGAAGATCTGATCTTTACCGGACGTACCCTGTTCGGGGCAATGCCTCCGAAAGGACAGGAACTGGATGACCATTATTTCGGAACCATCCGTCAGCGTATCGCTTCTTATATGAAAGATGTCAACGAAGAACTCTGGAAACTTGGTATCTCCGCAAAAACACAGCATAACGAAGTAGCACCGGCACAGCACGAGCTGGCACCGATCTATGCAGAAGCAAACATTGCAGTTGACCATAACCAACTGGTTATGAAAACACTGAAAAAGGTAGCATGCCAGCATGGTATGCAGTGTCTGCTTCATGAAAAACCATTTGACGGTGTGAATGGTTCCGGTAAACATAACAACTGGTCCATCACAACCGATGATGGCATCAACCTGTTAGATCCGGGCAAAACACCGCACGAGAATGTACAGTTCCTTATGGTGCTGACCTGTATCTTAAAAGCAGTCGATGAGCATGCAGATCTGCTTCGTGAATCCGCAGCCGATCCTGGAAATGATCACAGACTGGGAGCAAACGAGGCACCGCCAGCCATCATTTCTGTAT
>URUU01000014.1 GCA_900551235.1 uncultured Lachnospiraceae bacterium | reverse complement strand
TAAGCGTCCGCGGGAAACCGCACCTTGCAGAATCATAAGGTCAGTAAGAATCAAATGACAAACAAGAGCTGTAGCTTGCGGTAGTTCACTCCATAGGGCACGACCCTGTTAGAAAGCTTGGCAAGCACTCGGTGTATGAACAGGTGGGACGAAGGAAGTTGGGACAAGATCTCATTAGACACGGAAGGTTCACCCTCATAGCTAACAGAGGATTATAGCCTTTAAAGCCCCTTTACCAGGATGCTTTATAAGTTATACCCTTTTATGGCTGTTCAGTACAGGATACGATGAATGTCGTACACCTTTAGCTCTGTTTTGAGAGGTAATATTTAAAAAAAAGCCCACAAAATCAATACTTTAGGGCTTGACATTATAGGAAGGAAAATAAAAAATGGTTACAGGCGAATTAAAAAATAAAGTAGACGGTTTATGGGAAATTTTCTGGACAGGCGGACTGACAAATCCGCTCGATGTGATCGAGCAGATGACCTATCTTATGTTTATCCGCGATCTGGATGATTCGGATAACGTACATATGAAAGAAAGCATTATGCTCGGTTTGCCATATCAAAGCATATTTGAAGAAAACGTAACAATCGGAGACAGAAAAGGTCCGGGAAATCAGCTCAAGTGGAGCGTATTTCACGATTTTCCGGCTCAGAAAATGTACGCAAATATGCAGGAAAATGTGTTCCCGTTTATCAAAAATCTTCATGGGGATAAAGAGAGTGCCTATGCAAAATATATGGGAGACGCGATTTTCAAAGTGCCGACTCCGGTGATGCTGGATAAGATTGTGACTGCCATGGATGAAATTTACGAAAAAATGGAACAGTTAAGGAGTGAAGATGTCCGGGGTGATATTTACGAGTATCTGCTGTCAAAACTGGCAACCGCCGGTGTAAACGGACAGTTCCGCACACCGCGCCATATCATAAAAATGATGGTAGAAATGATGGATCCAAAAGCCGATGACCTGATCTGCGACCCGGCCTGCGGTACCTCCGGATTCCTGGTAGAGTCCAGTGAATACCTTCGAAAGAAGAAAAAAGCAGAAGTTCTGTTTAACGCAAAAAACAAAGAGCACTATATGAATCAGATGTTCCATGGATACGATATGGACAGAACAATGCTGCGAATTGGAGCAATGAATATGATGACGCATGGTGTCAGCAATCCGAACATAGAATATCGCGACAGCCTTTCTGACCAGAACGAAGATAAAGAAAAATACAGCCTGATCCTGGCAAATCCGCCATTCAAAGGAAGTCTGGATTACGATATTGTATCTGCAGATCTTCTGAAAGTCTGCAAAACCAAAAAGACAGAACTGCTTTTCCTGACTCTGTTTGTAAGAATGTTAAAAACAGGAGGAAGATGTGCCTGTATTGTACCGGATGGCGTACTTTTCGGTTCGTCCAAAGCACATAAAGATATCCGGAAAGCAATCGTGGAAGAACAGCGGCTGGAAGCAGTCATTTCCATGCCGTCGGGAGTGTTCAAACCATATGCCGGAGTTTCTACAGCGATCCTGATCTTTACGAAAACCGGGCATGGCGGAACAGACAAAGTGTGGTTCTATGATATGAAAGCAGACGGACGCAGCCTGGATGATAAACGTTCTGAAGTCAAAGAAAACGATATTCCGGATATCATCGCAAGATTTAAAAATCTGGAAGCAGAAAATGACCGTAAACGAACGGACCAGTCATTTTTTGTAGAAAAACAGGAAATCGTAGACAATGCCTATGACCTTTCCATCAACAAATACAAAGAAATAGAATATATTCCGGTAGAATATCCGCCAACATCTGAAATTATGGCAAATTTACGGGAACTGGAAAAAGAGGTACAGGAGAGCATGTCAGAACTTGAAAAAATGTTAGGAGATGAGATGGCATGAAAATAGAACATATTGCAATGTATGTAAGAGATCTCGAAAAGACAAAAATATTTTTTGAAACCTATCTGGATGCCAGAGTAAATGCCGGTTATCACAATCCAAAAACGGACTTCCGCTCTTACTTCCTTTCCTTTGACGATGGGGCAAGACTGGAAATTATGAATAAGCCGCAGATGCAGGATTCTCCGAAAGCCCTGACACAGACCGGATATATTCACATTGCATTCAGCGTCGGAAGCAAAGAAAAAGTAGATGAGTTGACAGCAAAATTAAAAGAAGATGGCTATGAAATCATCAGTGGTCCACGGATAACCGGAGACGGGTATTACGAAAGCTGCGTAGTGGGAATCGAAGGAAATCAGATTGAACTTACTGTGTAGCAAAGTGATTTTCACGTTCCACACAGCGAAAATATAGCGTATCAACGGAGCGAATCCCATGAGTGTAAATATTAACCTTGTGGGTTTTGCTCAATCCATTTTTGAATGGTTTTTAAATCAATTTTTAAAGCAGCAGCAATTTGCTCAACAGACAAGCCAAGATCAACTAAGGAAAGGGCATCTTCCCTTTTAATATTTTCAGTAGCTGTTTTGATACCATCAGCTACCCCGGCCTCATATTCAGCCTTACGGAGTTTTCGTTCTTCCAGTTCTTTATCGTATTCGAATATACTCATGGAGATCACCTCTGCTTTGTTTGCACGAAGAAAGTCGGAAAGAATGTTGTCATGTATACATTCATTGACAGCCAGTTTGACTGCTTCATTCAGTTCAAAATCCTTCGCGTATCTGCGTACATAATTTACATATTGTGTATATTCCTTTAAAGTTTGGCATTGTTCCATCAGTTCTTTATTATGTCCCTCATTGATATTCAGTGTCAGAACTTCCAGTTCCAGCTTTGGATCACCGGATTGGTTTTCAAAAGCTTCGGATAAATGATTTACCCAGTAGTCCTTTTCCTTTTCCAGACCATTGTAAAATACAATAAACTGGGGTGCCGGTATTTTCTGTAACACAGAAGAATAGAGAGATTTGTGATCCACTAATTTCTGGTATTCACTGGAAATATAGAATAAATCACGTAGCGGCATATTTGGATTGTAAGTAGACTGATGTTCATACAGAAATAAATCAGTATCAACGATAAAAGCCAGGTCATTTTTCATACCCATATAAATGGCATTTTCCAGTGTCACAATCTCAAGTTTATCCGGATTATCATAATGCCAGGAAGGTTAAGAAAATATGCTTTGTCATTATACTAACGCACAACTCTTTTTAAATTAATAGAAAATGAAAAATATTAAAAAGACAACATAAACAATAAGCAACCGCAACAAAACAAAGGAAACGGCTTGCACAAGGAACTGAAAAATGTTATTCTGGAATAAAGTATGCACATGGAAACAAGAAACAGTAAAACCAAGATGTCTTTATTTAAGGTAAGGACGAGAAAATTCATATTTGTGGGAGGAATATGAAAAATCTGGCAGTAAAAATTCAGAAGAAACAGCGGGGAATGGAAAATGAAGGTGAGATTAGGAGATTATATACAAGAGTATTCATTTAAAAATAAAGATGATGAAAATATTTCAGTATATAGTGTTACAAATACAAAAGGATTTTGTAAAGATTATTTTGGAAAAGAGGTAGCAAGCAAGGACAAAACTACTTATAAAATAGTTCCATATGGATATTTTGCATATAATCCTTCACGAATTAATGTTGGATCAGTAGATTGGCAGAGAAAAGAGAAAAAAGTTATAGTAAGTCCATTGTATAATGTTTTTTCAGTGTCACCGGATTTGGAGAGACAGTATTTATACTATTATTTGAAAAGTGATTTTGTTTTACAGCGTATAAAAGCTGTGTCAACTGGAAGTGTACGTGATAATTTAAAACTCTCAATGCTATATGAATTTCCAATTGAATTACCAGCACTTGAAAAACAAAGAAAAATTGTAAAAATTCTTGATAGAGTAAGCGATATTATTGAAAAAAAGCAACAAGAATTAGAACAACTGGACACTCTTGTCAAATCCCGATTTGCAGAGATGTTTGGGGATCCAATACAGAATCCATATAACTGGAGTATTAAATCATTGCTTGAAATGGGATATTGTAAAAACGGTATGAATTTCCATACAGGTGATAGTGGTATAGAATTATATTGTTTAGGAGTTGGAGATTTTAAGGATTATTCGATAATTGATGGTACAGATCAATTATCGAAAATATCATTGAATGAAATGCCCCCTGAAGAAAGTATGCTGCAAAATGGAGATATTGTTTTTGTTCGTTCAAATGGAAATAAAGATCTTGTTGGTCGGTGCGTGCTTGTTTATCCTCACGATGTTCAAACTACTTATAGCGGTTTCTGTATTCGATATCGTTTGACAAGTAGGGAAGTCAATAAAAACTATTTGTTGCGTGTGTTAAAAACAGATTCCATGAGGAAACAAATGACTGGGCGAGGTGCTAATATTCAAAATCTTAATCAGAAAACTCTTGCAACATTGAACATCCCGATACCCCCAATAGAACTTCAAAACCAATTCGCAGACTTTGTTGCATCCATTGACAAATCAAAATCTAAGATTCAAAAATCCTTAGAAGAGACACAGTTATTATTTGACAGTCTGATGCAGAAGTATTTTGGATGAAAAGGGTGATGAAATGGCAAAAATGACAGTATATCACGGTGGATATATGGCAGTAGAACATCCGGAAATCCGAAAGGGACGCAACACGAAGGATTTTGGGACGGGTTTTTACTGCACAATTATCAAAGAACAGGCTCAGAGATGGGCAAAACGTTATGATACCAAGATCGTTTCCATTTACGATGTGCGTTTGGATTCTTCGTTAAAGATTAAAGATTTCCGGGAAATGACAGATGAATGGCTGGACTTTATCATTGACTGTCGGGCAGGAAAAACACATGACTATGATATTGTGATCGGAGCGATGGCAGATGATCAGATTTACAATTATATTTCTGATTATATGGATGGTTCGATCACGAGAGAGCAGTTCTGGGTGCTGGCAAAGTTCAAATATCCGACACATCAGATAAATTTTTGCTCAAAAGAAGCACTGAAATGTCTGGAATACAGGGGATTTGAGGTGGTCAAGTGATGGAGAATGGAAGAGAATCCAGAAAGGATAATGATTTATTTTTTACGTGTGCGTTGATTGATTATATTGCAAGAAAAACAAAAAATACCAGGGAAGATGTCGTTAATGCATTAGGAAAAAAGCGACTGGAAAAGATTTATGATCTGGCGGATATTTACCATAGTGATAATATTGACCGGGTAAGCGAAGATTTTATAGAAGAAGCTCAGATTAAACAGGGAAATTTTGATAATGTCGGAGAATGTCAGTATGCAATTCCTACACACTGGGACATTGGAAAAGTCTATAAACGCCTTATTAAACAGGTTTCAGAAAAAGAAAAAATAAAAGTAATTGACGCATTGATTAAAGTTTACAATTCTTTTCTGAGTGGAAAAATAGATGATTATAACAGCAGTGTTTATTATGAAAATCCATCATATCTTTTCGAATGTTACGAGGAAAATAAGATTCTTTAGGGAAAACGGTTAGATTTTGTCAAAACAAGAGTTGCAGACTCTTATACTAACTGTTATAATTAAGAACTAGGTGTTGTCATAACGGTAGGCGGTTAGTCCTTCAGCAGAGGGACTGTGGTCTACACTCCGTTACGGTCGGTGCTTAACGAGTGCCACCGGCACTCAGCACCCCTCTGATTACATAGAAACCTGAAAGGGAATCCATTGGAAAGGAGGGCTAAGCCAATGAGTATTTTAGACTTTATTGCAGTGATTAGCTTCGGCTTAACCTGCTTTAGTGTTGGGTTAAAGATAATCATAAATCACAAAAATAGCCGCCCTGTCTGAGAAACTAAGCGACTATTTTTGAGTATTAGTTAATAAATCGGATTAACCGTCTATCGGCAACACCTTTTTTCTATAGCTATACTATCATGTGTTAATAAAAATGTCAAAAATTTTCTTGATTTTGTTTTCTTTTATGTTTTTTCAAAATTATTTTAATCCAAAGATTATAGAATTGCAATATACAAGATTCTTCGGATAAAATCTGTTATACTTTCTGCAAAAACAGGAGTGCAGAAAAATGGAGAATCAGATTTATAATATTTTAAATGACATGGCGGAATTTTTGAATGTAATGCAGATGAAAAAGCTTCAAAAAGTGCTGATTTATCACTTAAATGAGGCGAAACAGGTACAGGAAGAGATTTCAAATGAGAAATATCTGGAAATGTTTTTGACGGCAAAACAGATTGAGGGGTGCTCAGACAGGACGATTCAATATTATCGTGTAACGATTGAGCATATGCTGAAAAGAATCACGATACCACTGCGTCAGATTGCGACGGAGGATATTCGCCAATATTTGATTGATTATCAGAAAATCAATAACTGTGGAAAAGTGACAATAGACAATATTCGTCGCAATTTATCCAGTTTCTTTTCCTGGCTGGAGGAAGAGGATCATATTTTAAAAAGTCCGGTGAAACGCATCCACAAAATCAAGACGAAAACGGTAGTAAAAGAAGTGATTTCTGATGAGAGCATTGAGATTTTGCGTGATAATTGCAAGGAAAAGCGTGATCTTGCTATTATAGATTTACTTTTTTCAACCGGAATGAGAGTCGGTGAACTGGTAAATCTGGATATTGCAGATATCGATTTTAATGAAAGAGAATGTATTGTATACGGAAAAGGTGATAAAGAACGCAGGGTTTATTTTGATGCAAGGGCAAAACTTCATTTACAGAATTATTTAAAATGCCGGACAGACGATAATCCGGCACTATTTGTGACGCTCAATGATCCACATAAACGCCTGAAAATCAGTGGAGTGGAAATACGATTGAGACAATTAGGGCGAGAATTAAAATTAGAGAGAATCCATCCGCATAAATTCCGTCGAACTATGGCAACACGAGCCATAGATAAAGGGATGCCGATCGAGCAAGTACAAAAACTACTGGGACATCAGCAAATCGACACTACGATGCAGTATGCAATGGTCAATCAAAGCAATGTAAAAACATCCCATAGACGCTTCATAGCCTGAGCAAATTTTGCGCTGTTCATATTTGCAGTGCAGATAAATTGCAAGGTAAATGCAGGTTTGTGGGAGAAGTTAGATGGAGAAAAAGAGATTAGGTGATATATGTGAAATTGTTACAGGAGCCACACCAAAAACTAATATAAAAGAATTTTGGGATGGAGATATTAATTGGATTACTCCTGCTGAATTGACAGAGGATACCTATATTATAAATGAGAGTTTAAGAAAAATAACAACAGAAGGTGTTGAAAAAACAGGTTTAAAATCCTTTCCTAAAGGTACCGTTATTTTGTCCTCAAGAGCACCAATAGGTAAAGTAGCCATAGCAGGATATGAGATGTATTGTAATCAAGGATTTAAAAATTTAATATGTTCAAAGCAGATCAATAATCGTTTTCTATATTGGTATTTAAAAGGGCATAAGGAGTATTTAAATTCTTTAGGGAGAGGTGCAACATTTAAAGAAATCTCGAAAGAAATTGTTGAAAATATTGAAATCTGTTTGCCAACGTTGGAGAAACAGGAAAAATATGCGGATATTTTGGAACAATGTAATGGAATAATACAGATTAAAAAGGGACAATTACGAAAACTGGAGACCCTTGTCAAATCCCGATCTGCAGAGATGTTTGGTAATCCAAGAACAAATTCTAAAGGATTTCAAACAAAGAAGGGGAGTGATCTATTCAAGATATCAAATGGGAAAGCGGTGCCGAATAATCATAGGTTTAAAACTGGCATATCGGCATACGGGGGAAATGGGATTTCTTGGTATACAGATAATGTGTTATATGAGCATGATACGATTGTAATTGGAAGAGTTGGTTTTCAAAGTGGGAATGTTCATTTGGTAAAAGGACCAGTTTGGGTTACAGATAATGCTATGTATATTAGTGATTTTCTTGATGATAGCTTAAGTTTGTTTTTTCTCTGTGAAATGATGGAACAAATTGATTTTACAAAGTACCAAGATGCTGGCGATTTAAAGAAAGTCACTCAGAAGCCATTTATGGACATGGATTATATAGTGCCGTCGAAAAAACTTCAGCAGCAGTTCTCAGACTTTGTTGTATCCACAGACAAATCAAAATAATAAAAAGTTTGTTAATATAAAACGACCTTAAAACACTGACTTTCAACTGAAAATTCACAAAAAACCAGGATACATTCCCGCAAATGCCGAAAAAGGCAAAAAATAACCGCCCCAGCCTGGAAAGCGGAACGGTTATTTTAACCAAGCAAACAAGAGGTGAACCTCAAAAGATAATGCTTTTTGAGCCAGATATTGCTGTTTTATACGATTTTCTCAAAAACCATAGTAGCCTGGATTCGATCTCCACCCATAAGACCTTTACTGCCTCCATTTGATGTAGCAATGGTATGAAGACGATAGCCTTTTTGTGCCTGGTGAATGATTGCGTTCTCCAGCTCGGTAAGATTTCCGGAACCGGTGCCTATAAATTTCTCTTTCAATGTAACCTGAAGCACAACATACTGATAATCTTTTCCTGATGCGGTTGAAAATGTTGAAGCGTCGCCGTAATCCATAAATAAAACCTCCCAATCATATGAAATTTGATGATATCATTCTACCATATGTTTGAGTATTTTCAAGTCAAACTTACCGGATTTGCAGGATTCCGCTTATAACTTTCTTGTGAGAAAAACCACTTCATGTTAAAATAACAGAAGACATTTTACGAAAATACAACAAGAGGGGGTGGCGGCGTGACTAATTTTGATTTCCTGAAGGATATCCCGCAGTTTGCAGCGTTTGCGGATGTTGCAGTGGCAGCGGAAAAGATCCTGATGATCGATCCGGAGGCGAGCGTGATGAACTGCCGGCGGGCGATGGAATTTGCTGTCAAATGGATGTATTCGGTTGATGATATGCTGGTGATGCCATATCAGGACAAGCTGGTCAGCCTGCTGAATACGGAAGAGTTTAAAGATATTGTGGATGAGAATATCTGGAGAAGGATGGACTTCATCCGCAGGGTGGCAAATCAGGTCGCACATACGGGAAGAAAGCTGACACTGGATCAGGCGAAACTCTGCCTTGAAAATCTTTACATATTTCTGGATTTTATGGCTTATTGTTATGCAGATGATTATCAGGAGGGGCAGTTTGATGCAGGTCTTCCGGAGCAGAATCAGGAGATCCAGGCAGCGGAGGCGGCATTTCCGGATATTGATCTGCAGGCTTTGATCGCAGAAAATAAAGCCCTGAAAGAGGAACTCACTTCAAGGCGAGAGGAGCAGAAACAGACGTATGTTCCAAAGCCTCTGGAATTGTCAGAGTATGCAACCCGAAAACAATATATCGATACGATGCTGATTGATGCCGGATGGAGGGAAGGAAAGAACTGGCTGAATGAAGTCGAGGTTTATGGTATGCCAAATAAATCGGGCAGCGGTTTTGCAGATTATGTGCTTTATGACGATGCACACCGGCCGCTGGCGGTGATCGAAGCGAAAAAGACTTGTGCAGATGTGGCGGGCGGACGGCAGCAGGCAGAATTATATGCGGATTCTCTGGAGCGGCAGTATGGACGCAGACCGGTCATTTTTCTGACGAACGGATTTGAGACGAGGATTATTGACGGACAGTATCCGGAACGGCAGGTTTCCTGTATTTATTCCAGAAGAGATCTCGAAAAATGGTTTAATTTAAAAACCATGCGGGGCGGTCTCAGTCGTGTTCGCATTGATAAAAAAATCGCCGGAAGGTATTATCAGGAAGAAGCGATCAAAGCAGTGTGTGAAAGTTTTGATAAAAAGAACAGAAGAAAAGCACTGCTTGTCATGGCAACCGGATCGGGAAAAACGAGGACGGTGATCGCACTTTGTGATGTGCTTCTGCAAAACGGCTGGGTGAAAAATATTTTGTTTCTTGCGGACCGCACTTCTCTTGTCACTCAGGCAAAAAGAAGTTTTGTAAATATGCTGCCGGATCTTTCCGTGGCAAATCTGTGTGAGGAGAAAAGCAATCTGTATGCACACTGTATTTTTTCGACCTACCAGACGATGATCAACTGCATTGATTCTACGCAGGATGAGGAAGGAAAATTATTTACGGGCGGCCATTTTGACCTTGTGATCTGTGATGAGGCACATCGCTCGATTTACAATAAATACAAAGACATTTTCACGTATTTTGATGCACCGCTTGTCGGACTTACTGCGACGCCGAAAGATGAGATCGATAAAAATACCTACAGCATTTTTGAACTGGAGAAGGGTGTGCCAACTTACGGTTATGAGCTGGCACAGGCAGTAAAAGACGGCTATCTGGTGGATTTTCTTTCAGTGGAAACGAAGCTGAAATTTCTGGAAGAAGGCATTGCGTACGATGAGCTTTCGGATGAGGACAAGGAAAAATACGAGAATACGTTTGTGGATGAAAATGGTCAGGTTGTGGACCGGATCCAATCCTCGGCACTGAATTCCTGGATTTTCAATGAAGATACGATCAGGCAGGTGCTGGACATTCTGATGACGCATGGAATCCACACAGACTACGGAGAAAAGCTGGGTAAAACGATTATTTTTGCAAAGAATCATGCTCATGCGGAAAAAATTTTTGAGATGTTCAATAAAGAATATCCGCATCTGCCGGGCTATGCAAAAGTGATCGACAATCGTATCCGTTATGCCCAGAGTGCAATCGACCAGTTTTCGGAGCCGGATAAACTGCCGCAGATCGCAATTTCGGTTGATATGCTGGATACAGGGATTGACGTGCCGGAAATTTTGAACCTTGTATTTTTTAAAAAGGTGATGAGCAAAGCAAAATTCTGGCAGATGATCGGGCGGGGGACAAGACTCTGCCCTGGACTTTTGGACGGTGAGGATAAGCAGAAATTCTATATTTTTGATTTCTGTGGGAATTTTGAATTTTTCCGGATGCAGAAGGGAAAAGAAACAGCAGTCCGGCTGGCCCTGCAAAGTGCGATCTTCAATCTGAAATTTCAGATTTCGTATAAATTGCAGGATCTGCAGTATCAGACAGAAAGACTGATAGTTTATCGCAAAAAACTGGTTGAGAGTATGCAGGGAAAAGTACAGGAATTGAGCCGCGATAATTTTGCAGTGCGTCAGCATTTGAAATATGTGGAGTATTATTCCAATCCGGAGAATTATCAGAATATCCGTTACGAAGATACGCTGACTGTTCAGAATGAGATTGCACCGCTGATCATGCCGGATCAGGAAGAGGCATCAGCTGTTCGTTTTGATGCACTGCTCTATGGAATTGAGCTTGCGTATCTGATGGGAAATAAATATGGAAAAGCGAGAAAGGATCTGCTGAAAAAAGTACGTGCGGTGGCAGAGGCTGCCAATATTCCGCAGATCAAAGCACAGGAAAAACTGCTGAATCAGATCCTGCACACGGATTATCTGGAGACGGCTGGTGTGGATGAATTTGAACATATCCGTGAAAATCTGCGGGAACTGATCAAATATATCAAAGAAAACGAAGGAAGGCGGTATGATACCGATTTTGCAGATGAACTTCTGGCGATGGAATGGAAAGAGTCGGAGCTGGAAAATGATGACCTGAAAAATTATAAAGCGAAAGCAGAATATTATGTCCGCAGACATCAGGATAACGAGGCGATTGCCAGGCTGAAGAACAATCAGCCTCTGACAGCGGAGAATGTACAGCTTCTGGAAAAAATTTTATGGGGTGAACTGGGGACAAAGGAAGAGTATGAGACGGAGTACGGACAGAAGCCGCTTGGAGAATTTGTCCGTGAAATTGTCGGATTGGATATGAACGCTGCAAAAGAAGCATTTTCAGAATATCTGGATGAAAACAGTCTGGACAGCAGGCAGATTTATTTTGTGAATCAGATCGTAGAATACATTGTGCAAAATGGCATGATGAAAGATCTGTCGGTACTTCAGGGGGCACCATTTACGGATCAGGGAAGTGTTGTGGACATTTTTACGGATCTGAGCGTGTGGATGGGAATCCGAAAAGTGATCGACCAGATCAATGCAAATGCCGCCGCAGCTTAGGAGATAAATAGATTATGAATTTTTTTGATTACATAAAGAATGAGTCGTTTTTTAAACCGCTCACTTACAAGTACCGCCGGATCTACTATGACTGTATCCGGATTCTGATCGACCGTTCGAAGGAACTTCCGGTTCTCTATGAGTCGGATGCAAAGGACAGCATCACACTGTATCTGAAAAACGAAGAGATTCAGCGGCTGATCGAAGAAGCGGATGATGAGAATGAGGCAGTGCAGCTTCAGGCGGCAGAGATCCTGGTGATTTTCCGGGAATGCGGATGGATCAAACCGCGTCAGATCGGACGCAGCGGCGAATACGTCGTAAACCTCTCCACCGATTGTCGACGGATGATGGATTTTCTGGATAAGCTGACAGAAAAGAAAACCGAAGGTACGATGTCGAACAGGATCCTCTCAATGTATGAGATCATGAAATCCGCATCGGAGGAAGGTTCAGTGCGAAAGGAACGTCCCTACTCGAACATCCTGGTGCCAATGATGGAAAATGAAACGGAGCTTCGCAATGAGCTGGCTGATTTAAAAGATAGTATATCTGATATAATGAAAACGGTCATTGAGTTTCAGGACATGAACAGTTTCGGTCAGTTTATTATGAAAAATGAAATGCTGGACCGGTTCTTCAGTGAATATTTTTTCGTCAAAAACAATGGACTGATCCCGACACAACTTTCTTTTATCCGTGACCGGATAAGTGAGCTGCGCTATGGGGATATGTATGAGAAAATGGTCGAAGAATGTGGAAAACGTCTGCATTGTCCAAAAGAACAGGCAACTTCCCGCGTAGATCGTTATATGGCAGAGCTGCAGTATTTTCTGAGTGTGGAGTATGAAGAAAATATGGAACTGATCGATAATCGCATTAACAGTTATTATAATCTGGCAAATACCAGGATCATGCAGATGGCGAGCAGCCGTGTCAAGATGGAAAATCTGCTGGGAGATTTTCTGGATCGTGTTTCCAGACTTTCAAAAGAGAAGCAGGATGAAGCGATGGAAAGGGTGGAAAGGTGTACACGCGTCATCAACCAGAAATACGTCGGTTACAAATCGTTTGAGCAGAACCGGCGTATCCGCAACGAAGGGCAGAACATTGCATTGAATGCAAAAGTGATGTCGGAAGAAGAGATGCAGAAACGGACGGAGAATCTGTTTCGTAGTGCTCCAAATCACTACGCACCGGCCCGTGTAGGAGAATATCTGGATGAGACACTTGGAACGGATGCGAGCATGGAGCTGAAGGAGAAAGGTGTGCAGACAAAAGAAGAAGCACTGATGATCGCAGCGGCGATGCTTTATGCGAAAAATGCAGAATTTCCGTACGAAGTCCGCATCGAGGACGAGAAGGTAAGCACAAGGATCGCCGATATCAGCAATGTGGTGATTTCAAGAAAATAAGGAATCCGAAATCTCACTGGCTTTAGACAATTGGCAGTTTACATGATATTTTCAGGAACGATAATACAAAGAGGTAAATTTACATGCAGGATTTAAGTTTTATAAGCAATATGAGCGATGATAATGCGTATCTGTTCAAACGCTGTGTGCGGAGGCTTCTGGATACGACGTTTCTTGTAAAAGACAAAGAAGAAAAGCTTTATCAGTTTGTGGCATCTGAATCTAACCGTTACGATATGAACCAGTATCTGGCAGTGATCGGCTACAAAGTGGCTGTAGAAGAACAGATGGGTGTGGCGATGCTGCAGCCAAATGATGATGATAAAGAAACGGTCGGACTTAAGCGTCTCAATCTCTACCATTTTGACCAGAAACATATGAAGCTGCTGCTGGTGCTGTGGCTTTTATTTCTGGAGAGGGTGGGCTATGAAGAAGCGGTCTATGTGACGGTCGGCGAAATTATTGATAAATGCAGACTTTATGATATCGAACTGACTCCGGTCGAGTTTAAAAAGGCATATGCGACCTTCCGCCGTTTCTGCCTGATTGATTACAGCGATGATATCACAAAAGAGGACGGAGCCGTGCGTCTCTATCCTTCTTTGCAGTTCTGTCTGGATATCGGACAACTGAAGCAGGTGATGGCAGAATTTGTGGAACAGGAAGATTTCGAGGCAGCGGACAGGGCAGACCTGGAAGAGGCGGAAAGTGAGGAGAGCGATGAGTAAAATAGTTTTGCGAAATGTACAACTGATCAACTGGTATGGATTTACCAACACGATCGTTCCGGTCGCAGAAAATCTCACCCTGATCTCCGGAGAAAATGAATGCGGCAAATCGACGATCCTCGATGCCATCAAATATGCCTACACAGGTGACACACAGTTTAATAAGGCGACGAGCGGATATAATACAGGAGTGGGCAAACGAAATCTGATCTCGTATACACGCTGTCTGGTTGATGCAAGTGCCGGTGTGTATGCAAGACCGGCGGAGAAGATCCCGGTTGTGTACACTCACATTGCACTGGAATATTATGACCAGATCAATGAAAAATCCTTTGTGCTAGGTGTGATCATCGAGACAGCAGTTACGGATATCCGCGGCACATACTGGTATGCGATGGAAGAGAAATGTCTGGCTGATATTTCCTTTGTTTATGAAGACGGTTCTGCTTTAAAGCCATATGATGCATCCGGCTTCCAGAAACGCTACAATGTCAAACTCCGCAAAAAGCAGGACGGAGTGGCACTGTTTATGCAGATGGTCGGACTGAAGCTCCCCTATCAGGAAGTGTTCCGTTATCAGAGAAAACTTAGAAATATCATGGCATACAATCCAGCTGCCAAGATCCGGGAATTTATCAAGGAATCAGTTCTGGAAGAGCACGATGTCAATTTTGAAAAATTAAAAGATGCCAAGAAAAACATTGAGCAGATCAACAGCCGTCTGGAGCTGATCGAAGAAGAGATCGGAGATCTGGATGCGATCCTGAAGGACTATGCAGAATACGATGAGCGTGTCATGCAGTTAAAGGTGGATGACATCAAATTAAGATATCGAAATATGCTCTCCTGGAAAGAGAAATGCTGCACGGCAGAAGAAGCGATCCGCAAGAACGGAATCGAAGTGGAAGCACAGATTAAAACGATCAAAGAACTGAGTACCGAAATCGATGCGCTTGACCGTTATTATATGGAGGCAAAAGCGGCACTCAGGGAGCTGAATGTATCCAAAGCGATTGATAATTCCAGACAGCAGATCACGGCTTTTGAAAAGCAGCTGGAGAAGCGCAAAAGCGAGAAAGAAGAGCTGGAACAATTCCGGAAACGTCTGCTTCATGTGGCGGAAGAGCTGAAAAAAATGGAGTGCGAGGTCTCTTATTTTGAGGAACTTAAGAAACTGACGGAGACAGAACTTTCTAATTTGGAAAAACAGGAAGCCATCGATGCACTGCGGGCGGAGATCCGTAAAAAACGTGACAGCATTGTGCGAAGCAAAGCTTATCTGGATCGGGAACTCAAGGAAGTGCAGCTCGAACGCGGCGAGCAGAGTAAGATCATTGAGAACTGTGACCGCAACAAAGCAGACTATTCTCATGTGCAGGAGCAGACGCAGCTGATGCGCGAGATCAATAAAGAATTGAAAAAACAGGGTATTGACGAAGAAGTCCGCATGGCATGTGAATATGTATCGGAGTTGAAAGACGAAGCATGGCGTGATGCGATCGAAGCGTTCCTTGGCGTGCATCGTTATGCGATCCTGGTATCTCCGCAGGCATTTGATACGGCAAATGAAGTGATGGATCACTCCGGGCATCGTTATGTGGAGCTGGTCAATACAAAACGTCTGTCTGAACGCAGGATCAAATGCGAGGAAGATTCCGTCTGTCATTATCTCCAGATCCAGAATGAGACGGCAGCGAAGTATTTCCAGTTCTGGCTGGGATCGATCCATGCCGTTGAGCTTGGTGATGTTGCGAAATATGACAATGCCATGTCAAAAGAAGGAAAACTTGGCAGAAATATGGCAGTTACTTACATCAATACGAAAAAAATCAAGAGTTACTGCCTTGGCGGTGCAGCAATCGAGCTGAACCGCAAAAGAGCTGCGAAAAAACTGGAGCAGTTGGAAAAACGGGAAAAAGAGATTTTAAGCAGCAGACATACCATGCAGAATCAGGATGTCTTTCTGCAGAGCAGTCTGGATTATTTTAAGGATTACAATCTGGAAGCAAACAGAGAATGTGAACAGTTAAGTGCTGAGCTGGAAGCAGAGAATGTACGTTACCATGCACTTCTGGAAGCTCAGAAAAACAATGCAGAATTTATGGCGCTTTCGCAGCGTGTTGCCGATCTGGAAAAGCAATTACAGGAAAAAACAAAAAAGAAAGACGAAGAAACTAAGAAGCGCTATAAATTAGAAGCTGAGATTGAACAGAAGAAAAAAGATATCACGGCGTATCGGGCAAAAGAAGCAGAAGAGAAGAAGCATCTGGAAGAAGAACAGCAGCTTAACCGTTCTGCAACAGAAAAAGCGATCGCAGAGTACGACCGCTATCTTGCCGGTGAGGATAAAAAAGGCGGCATCATGCAGCTTTCTGAAAAAGAGCAGATGGCGAAACGTGTCAGCAGTTTTGCGGCAAATATCAACGGGCAGCAGCAGGCATACAACAACCGCAAACAGGAAGAAGAGCGTCTTCCGATCGGACTTGAGTACGAAAAGAGCTATCACCAGAGACGCGGAAAGATCTGGATCGATGACCTTCAGAATCTGCAGCAGAAATTAAAAGAACAGACCATGCGTTACGAAAATATTTTCAAAAGGGAATTCGTCCTGAATATTTACGAGACGGCCAGGGCTGCCAGAAAAGATATTGCACAGATCAACAAAGAACTTCGCAAGCTGAAATTCGCGACACGCTATCAGTTTGATGTGAAGTTTTTAAATGATAATTCCGACTATGCAAAAATTCTGCGTTATGCAGAATATCTTCAGCAGACCGGCAATCTGGCAGATGGTCAGATTGCCCTTACAAAGCTGATGGGGTATGAGGATGACGAAGTAGAGAGACGGGAGCGGGAGATCAAGGATATCATCAACCGCATCATTGAAAAAAATGATCTGGCGGAGATACAGAAATTTGCAGATTACCGCAATTATATGAGCTACGAGATCATCATCAACAACGAAGAAGTAAAAGACGGAAAATTATCCAAACAGGTAGGATACAATTCCGGTGCCGGAACGCAGATTCCATACACGCTGATTTTGTCGGCTGCACTCTCCATGCTCTACAACGTGCGTGTCAATTCCGTGCGTCTGATCTTTATTGATGAGCCGTTTGAAAAAATGAGTGACCACAATATCAAACTGATGCTTGATTTCTTCAAAAACCAGGATTTCCAGGTTATCTTCTGTGCACCGCCAAACAAACTGGAATCGATCGGAAGTGAATGTGGTGTGATCATTCCGGTTCTGAAAAATGCAAATGATGATATGTTGATCGGAAAGGTGAAATTTTATGACACAGTTAATGGAGCAAATTAAAGAAAAAGATGTGCAGGCATTTACCCACAGCGGCAAATTCCATGCCGACGATGTGTTTTCGGCGGCACTGCTGCTGTCGATCAATCCGGAGATCACGATCTACCGCGGCAGTCAGGTGCCGGAGGATTTTCAGGGCATAGTCTTTGATATCGGAAGAGGAAAATACGATCATCACCAGAGAGACAGCAGAGTGCGTGAAAATGGCGTGCCATATGCGGCTTTCGGGCTTCTGTGGGAAGATCTGGGTGCTGAGATTTTAGGGGAAGAACTGGCAGAAAAATTTGATGAGGCTTTTGTGCAGCCATTGGACAACAACGACAACACCGGCGAAAAAAATGAGCTTGCAACGCTGATCGGCAATTTCAATCCGCCATGGGATGCACAGGGCGGAAACGATGCAGCGTTTTTCAGGGCAGTCGGCGTTGCAGGCATGATCCTGGACAATAAACTGGAGCGTTACCGGGGCAACGAGCGTGCGGATAAGCGAGTGGAGGAAATATTAAAGCAGCATCAGGCAGAGATCGCAGCCGGCAAAAAGCCGGAGTATGAAAGACAGATCCTGGTTCTGCCGGATTTTATCCCGTGTCAGAAATACCTTTCCGAGACGGATATCGCATTTGTGATCTTTCCGTCGAACCGCGGCGGGTACTGTATTCAGCCTCAGAAACGGGAGTATTCACTGAATTATAAATGCAGTTTTCCGGAGAGCTGGCTTGGGCTGGAAAAAGAAGAATTAAAAGAGGAGAGCGGTCTTGCCGGTGCAGAATTCTGCCATAAGGGGGGATTTCTGATGACGACAAGTACGCTTGAAGATGCCATAAAGGCATGCAGGATCAGCCAGCAGCAGTTTCACGAAGAAGTTGTGATCGTAAGCCTTGGAGGTGATGATAAAGGCGATGCACTGCTTTTAAAACTTCCGCAGTTTTCGCAGGCAAAGATTGTCCATGTAAAACTGCAGGAGCTTCCGCCGATGGAGTGGGATGGTATTTACGGAGAATCCACGCTCGAAAAACAGGAGTGGAAAGCACAGATCAAGGAGCAGGTGAAAAAAATCCTGAGATCCAAACCGGAGGCAGTCTATGTGCAGGGAGAACTTTTTACGGTGTATCCGCTGATCCATGCCCTTCGCAAACGCCATATGCCGGTGCTTGTGAGGACAGAGATGGAAGGGGAACAGAAAATCGTCAGGATTCCGTCCGGTTCATAATGTGATTTCTGACTTTTGACCCGGGTATTAAGATGCCTGCAAAGTGCATAAAAAATGGATTGGAAAAATAGGAAAAAAGTAGAAAAATGCATTATATCCTTGCAATTTAGTCGGGTTTTAGGTACAATATAATTCTATGATGATACGGAATTGCAGAAGCTGAGGGAAAGCGGAGCAATTCATAAGGATTATTTTAGGTAAATAATGATCCGGAGATGTAAGAGGGCGGATATACGAAGGTCTTCGGATCGTTAAAAGAAAAAAGTATGAAAGGAAAAGGAAATGAATAAGAAAGACGAATTCAAACCGTACATTCCGGCAGACAGAGTCATGCCGGAGCTTACTGTGACTTCCATTATTATGGGTGTTTTGCTCGCAGTAATTTTCGGAGCAGCCAATGCATATCTTGGACTCCGAGTTGGTATGACTGTTTCTGCTTCTATTCCGGCAGCAGTTATATCTATGGGTGTTATCCGCATTATCATGCGTAAGAACTCCATCCTTGAAAGTAACATGGTACAGACCATCGGTTCAGCCGGTGAGTCACTTGCAGCAGGAGCGATCTTTACGATGCCGGCACTGTTCCTCTGGGCAGAAGAGGGTCTTTGCTCTATGCCGAGCCTGGTAGAGATCACACTGATCGCACTTTGCGGCGGTGTTTTAGGTGTACTTTTCATGGTACCGCTTCGTAATGCCCTGATCGTGAAAGAGCACCAGACACTGCTTTACCCGGAAGGAACTGCATGTGCAGACGTACTTCTGGCCGGCGAAGAAGGCGGAGCAAACGCTTCTACCGTATTCTCAGGTATGGGACTTGCAGCAGTATTTAAATTTGTTGTTGACGGTCTGAAGGTGATTCCGGCAGACGTATCAGCAGCTTTTAAATCCTTCAAAGGTGAGATCGGTATGGAAGTATACCCGGCACTGCTTGGTGTTGGTTATATTGTAGGACCAAAGATCGCATCTTACATGTTTGTTGGTTCTGTATTCGGATGGCTGGTTATCATCCCGCTGATCTGTCTGTTCGGACCTGATACCTGGCTGTATCCGGCAGAAGCAGGCACAACGATCGCTCAGCTTTATGCAGGCGGCGGTGCAGCAGCTATCTGGAGTACTTACGTAAAATACATCGGTGCAGGTGCCATCGCAACAGGCGGTATCATCTCTCTGATCAAATCTCTGCCTCTGATCGTAAAAACTTTCAGCGACTCTATGAAGAGCGTAAAAGGCGGAAAAAATACAAGTACTGCACGTACCGCACAGGATCTGCCGATGCAGTTTATCCTGATCGGAATCGTTGCCATGGTTGTTATCATCTGGGCAGTACCGGCTATCCCGGTAACTCTGCTTGGAGCAGCACTGATCGTAATCTTCGGATTCTTCTTTGCAACCGTATCCTCCCGTATGGTAGGTCTGGTAGGAAGCTCCAACAACCCGGTATCCGGTATGGCAATCGCTACTCTGCTGATCGCTACTATGGCAATCAAAGGAAGCGGAAAAACCGGTATCGACGGTATGACAGCAGCAATCGCAATCGGTTCAGTTATCTGTATTATCGCAGCAATCGCAGGCGATACTTCACAGGATCTGAAGACCGGTTATCTGCTTGGTGCTACACCGAAAAAACAGCAGATTGGTGAGCTGATCGGTGTTCTTGCATCCGGTCTGGCTATCGGCGGTGTTCTCTACCTGCTGAATGCAGCATGGGGTTACGGCGGAGCAGAAGTACCGGCTCCTCAGGCAACTCTGATGAAGATGATCGTAGAAGGTATCATGGGCGGAAACCTGCCATGGAACCTGGTATTTGTCGGCGTATTCCTGGCACTGGGGCTTGAGATCCTGCGTATCCCGGTAATGCCGTTCGCAATCGGTCTGTATCTGCCGATTTACCTGAATGCAACCATCATGATCGGTGGTGTTGTACGTATGGTAATGGATGCACGTAAGAATGTCGATGAAAAGACAAAAGAACAGCAGTCCACAGACGGAACACTGTACTGTGCAGGTATGATCGCCGGAGAAGGTCTGGTAGGTATCCTGCTGGCAATTTTCGCAGTATTTGGTATCAACACAAGCATCGGAGAGAGTGTAAACTTTGGAAATATCGGTGGTGTCATTCTTATGGTACTGATGATTGCATCCCTGCTTTACTTCTCTCTTAAGAAAAAGAAAAAAGCATGAAAAAAAAGAAACAGGAACAACAGATAAATTATCTGGATCTGATTCCGGTAAAAGCCGAAGGTCTGAAGTGGCACAAAGACTTCAGGGATCGCGTGATACTGGAAGTAAAAAATGAAGGTTTTTTTAACGGGATCGCACAGAAAGTATTTAACCGCCCGGAAGTCACAAAGATACATCTGGATGTACATGGAAGTTATCTTTGGCCTTTTATCGATGGAGAGAGAACCGTCATGGATCTGGCTGCTCTGGAAAAAGAGCGGTTTGGTGAAGCGGCAGAACCCCTTTATCCACGAATCGTAAAGTATTTTCAGATTCTTGAGAACAATCATTTTGTAAGTTTTAAATAATAAAATCCCTTGCGGCGGGCAGTTTCTGCTGTAAGGGATTTTTTACCAAAGGGGGATTCTTTTTATGTGTACAAATAAAAAACATGCAGAAAATCTCTTGCACGCACGGGGCAAATTTTCCGGTCGCATCGGTTATGTGCTGGCAGTTGCCGGCTCTGCGGTTGGACTTGGAAACATTTGGCGATTTCCATATCTTGCGGCAAAATACGGCGGTGGTATGTTTCTGCTTATTTATCTGATCTTAATGCTTACATTTGGCTATGTTATGATCGTGTCCGAGACAGCACTTGGACGCATGACAAAGAAAAGTCCGGTTGGAGCATTTCACAGTTTTGGAAAAAGCATGCCGTTTCATTTTGGCGGCTGGATCAATGCAGTCATTCCAATGATGATCGTTCCTTATTACAGTGTGATCGGTGGCTGGGTTATGAAATACCTGTTTGAGTATATCCGGGGCAATGCAAATGTTGTTGCACAGGATGGCTATTTCAACAGTTTTATCACCTCTTCTATGGAAGTAGAAATATGGTTTCTGATCTTTGCGGCACTGGTATTTATTGTCATTCTTGCCGGCGTAAAAAACGGAGTAGAACGTGTGTCAAAAGTTATGATGCCGCTTCTGATCCTGCTGGCAGCCTGTGTGGCTGTTTATTCCATCACAAGACCGGGAGCCGTGGAAGGCATCAAATATTTCCTGATCCCGAATCTGGAGAACTTTTCCTGGATGACCGTTGTTGCAGCAATGGGGCAGATGTTTTATTCGCTGTCGATCGCGATGGGTATCCTGTACACGTATGGATCTTATATCGGGAAAGATGTAGACATCGAAAAAAGCACCACGCAGGTTGAGATTTTTGATACCGGTGTCGCACTTCTGGCCGGTCTGATGATCATTCCGGCAGTGTTTGCATTCTCCGGCGGAGATATGGAAACGCTCCAGGCAGGACCGGCACTGACGTTTATCACACTGCCGAAAGTGTTTGCAAGCATGGGAATCGGCACGGTTGTCGGTATTGCATTCTTTCTGATGTTTTTGTTTGCAGCACTGACCAGTGCGATCTCACTTCTGGAGACCAGCGTTTCTACTCTGAATGATGAGCTTCACTGGAGCCGTGCGAAATGCTGTCTGCTGATGGTGGTCGTGATGCTGGTGATCGGAACTGCATCCTCTTTCGGATATGGCATCTGGGATTCCGTAAAGATCCTTGGCATGCAGTTTTTGGATTTCTTTGACTTCCTCACCAACTCAGTTATGATGCCGATCGCAGCACTTGCCACCTGTATCCTGATCCTGAGAGTCGTCGGATTTCGAAAGATGGACGCAGAGATCGAACAGTCATCCGATTTCAAACGGAAGAAACTGTATCATTTTTTCCTGAAATATCTGGCATGCGCCTGTGTTATTATTATTCTTCTCAGCTCCATTGCAAATGTCATGGGATGGATTTCGCTGTAGAAAGTTTGGATTGACAAGACATGATTCGTTTGTTATAGTGGTATTTGTCTGAAAACAGAATATAAAATAACGAGAGTGAGCGAGAGTTCATGAAGGGGTACACCACCACGGGTGTAGTTCTTTGTGAACTCTTTTTGATTTGCAGAAAAATGCTTTCCTGTAAATCAAAAAACGCTCCGCGGGGATGCACAGCGATTCTGTTAGGTAAATGTCAGCAAAGCTGACCAGAATCGCGTGCCAAGTCTCACATGCGTCCGACTTGAACTTTAGTAATTTACAGGAAAATGCTGGTATTCTGGCATTTCAGAAATTTTCAGAAATATGCACAAATCTTGAAAGGAGGCACCTTATGGTTACAATAAACGGAAACCAGACAACCCTTTCCGCAGACCTCACAGTCGCAGAATATCTGGAGAAGAACAACTACCAGACAAATCGTATCGTTGTGGAATTAAACGAAGAAATCCTTCCGAAATATCTCTATTCGGAAACAAGATTAAAAGATGGTGACAGCATGGAGATCGTTACCTTTGTTGGAGGGGGCTGAAAATGAAAGAAAAACTTACAAAAGAAGAAATCCTGGCGGCACTCAATGAACGTCATTCACCGGAAAAGCAGACACTGCTTTCCGCAGGACGTGTGGCGATCGCAGGACTTGGCGGACTTGGCTCGAATGTAGCCTGCGCACTGGCAAGGATCGGTGTCGGCCATCTGCATCTGATTGATTTTGATGTCGTGGATATCACAAATCTGAACCGCCAGCAGTATTTTATGGAGCATCTTGGCATGTACAAAACCGATGCCCTGAAGTCATTGCTGCTGAAGATCAATCCGTATCTGGACATCCGCACGGATTGTGTGAAAGTGACAGAAGAAAATCTGGTGGAGCTGCTGGGGGACGAACCGATCATCTGTGAAGCTTTCGACCGGCCGGAAGCAAAAGCAATGCTGGTCAATGGCGTGCTGGAACATTTCCCGGAGAAAAAGCTGGTATCGGCGACTGGAATGGCAGGCTATGGCAGCAGCAACACGATCCGCACCAGGCGTCTGATGAAAAATTTTTATCTGTGCGGGGATGGAGTGACAGAACCGGAGTATGGAAACGGTCTGATGGCACCTCGCGTGGCAATCTGTGCGGCACATGAAGCAAATATGATAACACGTCTTATATTGGACGAAGAAGAAATATAACACGATCAGAAAAGAACAATATTTTTCGCAAAATGGAAATGCTGTGAAATATAGAATTATTATGAGAAAGAAAGGAAAAATCATGAACACAAAAGACGATAAATTTATCCTGGGAGGACATGAATTCACCTCCCGTTTTATTCTGGGATCCGGAAAATTTTCTCTGGATCTTGTAAAAGCCTGTATTGAGAAAGCCGATGCACAGATCATTACCCTGGCTCTGCGTCGTGCAAACGAAGGCGGTCTGGCAAACATTCTGGATTATATTCCGGATGATGTCACACTGCTTCCAAACACTTCCGGAGCAAGAAATGCAAAAGAGGCAGTCCGTATTGCAAGACTGTCCAGAGAACTCGGATGCGGCGATTTCGTAAAAATCGAAGTGGTGCATGATTCGAAATATCTGCTTCCAGATAATTATGAGACGATCAAGGCGACCGAAATCCTGGCAAAAGAAGGATTTGTCGTCATGCCGTACATGTATCCGGATCTGAATGCGGCAAGAGCACTTGCAGATGCCGGAGCAGCCTGTATCATGCCGCTCGGTGCACCGATTGGTTCCAACAAAGGACTTTGCACAAAAGAATTTATCCAGATCCTGATCGATGAAATGGAACTGCCGATCATTGTGGATGCCGGTATCGGCAGGCCGTCCCAGGCATGTGAGGCGATGGAGATGGGAGCCGCTGCGGTAATGGCAAACACAGCGATCGCAACAGCAGGTGATGTTCCGGCGATGGCAGAAGCATTTAAAAAGGCAATCGAAGCCGGAAGAAGTGCATACCTTTCCGGGCTTGGCAGAACGATCGAACGTGGTGCAAGTGCATCTTCTCCGCTGACCGGATTTCTGCAGGATTAGGAGGCAGCCACCATGGAAAACACGCATGTAAATGAAAGTATTTTAAGTGCTGAAATTCTGGAAGACCAGAAAAAAAACCGCATCGACCATATGAAATACCTGAAAGGCATGGAAGATATCGGCTCTGAAGTTCTGGACAAAGTGGTCAGCGAGATGGAAGCCTATGATTATGATAAATATACCGAAGCAGATGTAAGAAGAGCACTGGCACACAGCGAGCGTACGCCGGAAGATTTCCAGGCACTTTTATCGCCGGCAGCCCTGCCGCTGCTGGAAGAGATCGCCCAGGCAGCCCAGGTGGAGACGAGAAAACATTTCGGAAACAGTGTCTATATGTTCACACCGATCTACATTGCAAACTACTGTGAGAATTATTGTATCTATTGTGGATTCAACTGCCACAATAAGATCAACCGTGCACAGTTAAATGCAGAAGAAATTGAAAAAGAGATGGCAGCGATCGCAAAGACCGGTCTGCAGGAAATTCTGATCCTGACCGGCGAGAGCCGCAGCAAATCTACCGTAGAATATATCGGAGAAGCCTGCAAGATCGCACAGAAATATTTCAAGGTGATCGGTCTTGAGATTTATCCGGTCAATTCTGATGAATATGCTTATCTTCACGAATGTGGTGCAGATTATGTAACGGTATTCCAGGAAACATACAATTCTGATAAGTATGAGACGCTGCATCTGGCAGGACACAAACGTATTTATCCTTACCGTGTCAATGCACAGGAACGTGCACTGATGGGCGGCATGCGAGGCGTCGGATTCGGGGCATTGCTTGGTCTGGATGATTTCCGCAAAGATGCATTTGCGACTGGTTATCATGCATGGCTTTTACAGAGAAAATATCCGCACGCAGAAATCGCATTTTCCTGTCCGCGGCTTCGCCCGATCATCAACAATGACCGCATCAATCCAATGGATGTCCATGAACGGCAGCTTTTACAGGTAGTCTGTGCATATCGTCTGTTTATGCCGTTTGCGAGCATTACCGTATCGACAAGAGAATGTGAGAGAGTCCGTGACAATCTGGTCGGAATCGCCGCAACCAAGATCTCAGCGGGAGTCAGCACCGGAATCGGCAGCCATGTCGAAGACATCGAGGACAAAGGGGACGATCAGTTCGAGATTTCCGACGGCAGATCCGTGGAAGAAGTTTACGATGCATTGTTGGCACACAATCTTCAGCCGGTCATGTCGGATTATATCTATGTATAGGGAATATGGTCAGGTTGTGGCGGTCACAAACCGCAGCCTGACAGAGCGTCCTTTTCTGGAGCAGATCCGCAGAGTCTGTGAAACACACCCGGATGCGTTGATCCTGCGGGAAAAAGATCTCTCAGAAAAAGAATATGAAGAACTGGCACAGGAAGTGATGAATGTCTGTGCAGAATATCAGGTTCCATGCATTTTGCATACATTCTGGCAGGTCGCGGAAAAACTGAAATGTGATACGGTACATCTGCCGCTTCCCATTCTGCGTCAGTTTGTTCTGGAAAAACAAAATCAGAAAAATAAAAAATGCCGGGAATCTCAGGATTTGAGTATGCCTGAGGGTCAGACAGAAATCATAAAGAAAATCGGCACATCGGTACATTCTGTCGAGCAGGCAGAAGAAGCACAGCGTCTTGGCGCGTCTTACGTGACGGCAGGGCATATTTATGCAACCGACTGCAAAAAAGGACTGCAGCCACGGGGACTTGATTTTTTACGTCAGGTCTGTGCTGCAGTCGATCTTCCGGTGTACGCCATCGGCGGGATTAAATTTGATGAGACTCAGTGGATGAGTCTCAAGGAGTGTGGTGCAGCCGGAGGCTGCATTATGTCAGGGATGATGAAAGCATAATAATCTGCAATTTTTCATTGCAGGTTGAAGCATTTGCTGTATTCTTCATCGCTGACCGGAAGGTGCAAGGTGTCATTTTTTTGTGTACGGCAGAAACTTATATAAGACCAGGATTGTCACAAACGTCAGTATTTCAGATGCAAGAAAAGATATCCACACGCCGTCGATGCCGAACCACCTGGAAAGAAGGATCGCACAGATGGTGATTGCAACGGCTCCTCGCATAACAGATCCGACGATTGCCGGCAGGCTGTCATCAACCGCTGAAAAATAAGACACCAGCAAAATGTTGATCCCGGCGAGCAGAAATCCGAGAAAATACAGTCTCATTCCACTCTGAGCATACGTGATAAGCTGAAGATTCTGTTCACTGTTAAAAATGGCGATCAGCGTATCAGTCATGCCCCATGCACAGATCACGACCAGTGCCTCTACAATCAGGCAGGTCAGGATGCCGTAGCGTAGGATTTTATGGACATCTTTGCTGTTTCCGGCACCGTAACTTTCACTGAAAAGCGGTTGTGCTCCCTGGGCGAGCCCATTAAAAACAGATACCGCAACGATTGAATAATTAGCTACCACACCGTAGGCTGCCACGCCGATATTTCCGGCAAGGTTTAACAGCAGCATATTGAAAACAGTTGTGATCACAGCTGAAGAAATTTCTCCGACAAACGCAGAAATACCAAGCTGGCAGCAGGAGAGCAGATGCCGGAAAGACGGCACAGAAAGATGCATTGCTACCTGGCTTTTTTTACCGAAAAGGTGTGTGCTGCATACACTCATGGTAACTACCGGAGAGAGGGCAGTGGCAAGAGCGGCACCTGCCAGCCCCATGTTCATCGGAAACATGAAAATATAGTCAAACACAATGTTAAACAGGCTTCCGATAATCGATGCCAGCATGGCCCTTGACGGTGCGTCATCGTTTCTGGTAAATGCCGTGAACGTATGGTTTGACATAAAAAACGGCGACCCGAGCAGAACGATTCGAAGATAAACCGTTCCAAGTTTCACAAGACTTGCATCTGCACCGAGTATTTTCAGGATATTTGCCGGAAATAAAATTCCACACAGTACAAACGGAAGGCTGAACAGAATACTCCATATCAGAGACTGTCCGAAATAGCAGTCCGCATTTTTACCTTTTGATTTTATGATGCAGTATCTTGTCGCAGAACCGATTCCGATCATTGCCCCGATTGCATACAGCACGCCGTAAACCGGCAGGATCAGATTCAGAACCGTCAGACCGTTTGCACCGGAATGAAGCGAAATAAAAAAAGTATCCGCCAGAATGTAGATCGATATACCAATCATTCCGGCCATACTCTGAGTCACATATTTAAAAAATTTTTTGAACATAATATTAGATTCCTTTTTCATGGTTTTGTATATGATTGATTTCTATACTGCACTAAGGATCTAAAATAGGAATATATCTTCTGTTGTGAAGAAACATCATGCTATTGCCTTTCTTTTTTAGAATATTCTAACGGTTCAGTTCCACAAAGTCAATCTATTGTGTAAGGCTTTTGGCAAAGTAAAGCCAGAGGATAGCAAAGCCATTTTAGGACAATAAACGGGAATCCTCGGCAATTCAATTACCGAGATGAAAGTGCAGGAGTGTGCATTTCTGCGTATTATCCTCTTGATATTGTGCTCTGATCATAGTATAATATACTCAGTCGAATCATAAAGAAAGGCTGAAATACAATGAATTTGGATAATAATGCACATTCGGTATTCTTGCTGCACTATCATCTTGTACTTGTGGTTAAGTACCGCAGACAGGTTTTTGATGATACTGTTTCTGGCAGGGCAAAAGAGATCTTTGAGTATATTGCTCCAAATTACAATATCACTCTTGAAGAATGGAATCACGACAAAGACCATGTACATATACTTTTCAGGGCACACCCAAATACGGAAATAAGCAAGTTCATAAATGCATATAAAAGTGCAAGCAGCAGGCTTCTTAAGAAGGAATTTCCGCAGATACGGCAAAAGTTGTGGAAAGAACGTTTCTGGAGCCAGAGTTTTTGTCTGCTTACAACCGGTGGTACACCCATTGGAGTGCTCAAAAAATACATAGAAAGCCAGGGGGAAAAGGAACGAAAAAGGAAGTGACCGCGTGGCAAACAGGGCCTATAAATTCAGAATATATCCTAATGATGCACAGAAAATTTTGTTCTCCAGGACGTTCGGCTGTGTGAGGATGGTGTACACTTGATACGGCGTTCCAGAATTTTTTTAAACAGCCAAAAACAGGTTTCCCAAGGTTCAAATCCAAAAAGCGTAATAAAAGCAGCTATTCAACGATCTGCATCAATGGGAACATAACCATATCGAATGGATATTTGAAATTGCCTATGATTGTATATGTATAGAAGATCTGGATATGAAAGCAATGTCGCGGTCGCTGAATTTTGGAAAATCCGTTTCGGATAACGGATGGGGGATGTTCACCACATTCTTAAAATACAAACTGGAGGAACAGGGGAAAAAACTTGTGAAGGTGGATAAATTTTTCGCAAGCAGTCAGATCTGTTCAGCCTGTGGTTACAAGAACACAAAAACAAAAAATCTTGCTCTCAGAAAGTGGGATCAGCTCGCTTATGCTTAGCACACTGGTGCTATCGAACGAGAACCAAATCCGCCGAGGTGGGGGAGGATGTCATAAAAGAGATAATATTCGATAAAATAGAACTACAGCAATTTCCCGGCACAAATCAAAGTATTTGTTGCCGGATATAAGAACAGTTACGAATCATTTACTGTTTCAATTTCAACATACAGGAGGATAAGAAAATGGCAATTCATTCAATTGATGCAGAAGATGATCAGTTTGCATACCGCTATGACACACAGCTGCTGATCGAAAGAAGAGACGAAGATCTGGATGAGGATGAAATTTCAGATTACATCACCGAACATTTCGAAGGAAACAGCCTGATCGCAGCCGGAGATGAAGATCTGGTAAAAATCCATTTCCATACAAATGAGCCATGGAAAATTTTAGAGTACTGCAACTCTGTGGGAGAAATCTTTGACATTGTCGTAGAAGATATGATTCGCCAGGCAAACGGTCAGCAGGGCTGAAAAAGATATTTATGAGAGCGTTTATTCATCTCTTAAAAATGGTGGATAGACGCTCTTTTTTGGCGGGTGATATTGTTGAACGTTTCTGTTCATGTTAAAATGAAAAAAGTGTTTTGGAGGTGTTATAATGGATAATGACAGAGCTTATCTTAGTAATGATAAGGATATGATAAAATTTCAATATGGAGAGAAAATTATTCGTTTTCGTGGACCATATTCATTTTTTGAAGCCTATTAAGGAAGTGAGGTTAGCTTATAGATAATTTGGAAAAACAGAACGGATACTTAGTTGGTGTTTCGACAAGTTTTCCGATAAATTTGATGGTTCATATGTTTTTACACTGAGTTTCAAAAAATGAAAAAAATTCGATTTTTGAAAGTGGGTGACCATATGAAAAGCATTACGAGAGAAAAATAGCTTGATAGAATGATTGAATTGAATTTCACGCATAATTCCCTCATGTTTTCACATACTATCCATACAGTGCAAAATATGGAAAAGCATGAAGAATACAGGAGGAAACAGATAAATGAAAGCTACAGGAATTGTTCGGCGTATTGATGATCTGGGAAGAGTTGTTATTCCAAAAGAAATCCGCAGAACATTGAGAATCAAAGAAGGAGATCCACTGGAGATTTTCACAGACCGCGAAGGAGAAGTAATTTTAAAAAAATATTCACCGATTGGAGAGCTTGGAAAATTTGCCAGAGAATTTGCAGAATCACTTGCACAGACAAGCGGGCATGCAGTCTGTATCACAGACCGGGATCAGATCGTGGCGGCAGCAGGTGGTCTGAAAAAAGATTATGTCGGGAAATCCATTAGCGGAGTACTGGAAGAGATGATTAACGAAAGAGAATCCATACTTGCAGGAAAAACACCAGAACGTCATGTAGAACTTACAAACGATGACGAAAAGCCGGAAGTGCAGCAGGTGATAACACCGATCCTCTGCGGAGGTGATGCGATCGGCTCGGTAATCCTCTCCGGAAAAGACCGCAGTGTCAAAATGGGCGAAACCGAAAATGCACTTGCAAAATGTGCAGCAGGATTTATGGGAAGACAAATGGAACAGTAAAGGCGAAGGCACAGGAAAAATCCTGTGTCTTTGCTTACGTTGTTACATAATAACCTGACCTTTCCGGTTACGGAAGTGCTCACAACACTGGTAGGTTTCAGATTTTATCGGTCACAGCAGGCATAATATTCTTCCAGAACCTGCCCGGTGAGCGTCAGGCACAGGGCGAGGCTTCTGGTGACATACCGTATATGCCACGGCTCAGCCGGAATCTTTGTCAGATGTTCTTTGCCTTTGGGATAACGTATGATAAAACCATAAAGAGGGGCATGGCGGGCAAGCCATCGCCCTTCGACCGTTTCTGCAAAAGCCTGCGAAAGATTTAAAGAGACGGCAGGGCAGGATACATCCAGAGCCAGGCCGGTCTGATGTTCACTGCATCCCGGCATGGCGGTTTCACATAAGGATGACTCCACCGGAGATTTACGACAGGCACTTTGATAAAGTATCTTCTGACGTTTGTAGCTGCGGTATCCGGAAATTCCATAAAGAAAGACTCCTTCCGCTTTGGCAGCATCAAAAAGGCGTTTGGCATGCTTTGCAGCCCGGACTTCCAGAAAACGTTTCTCGTCTGAAGGATCTGCGGCAAACGCAATATCAGGTACAGCCAGTGACGGTGGGACAAAATCTTCAGGCAGTCTGTTGTTACAGTTGACAAGCATTTCATAACAAAACATAACAAATCCCCTTCCTGTACTGAAAACAGTTTATGAAGGGGATCTTTATTTTATGCTATGTTAGTATTCAAGAGCTTCCAGACTCATTTTTTCAAGCAGATCAGATTTAATCTTGTAGAGTTTATCAGAAAGATCTACATAAACATGCTGCGGATTAACAAACCGTTTTGTCTCATCCCAGATAGTATCCAGCTCTTTTTTGCTGTAATCGCGGATTTCCATAACGCTCGGAGAGTGGTATACACATTCACCGTTTTTAAATATTGGAACGAGCAGTTCGCGAAGTGTGTAGGTATTTGCACGTACTTTGGTCTTTTTCCAGGTTTCATGCGGATCAAAAATGATCATATCCTTGCTCTCATCAAATGCTTCATCAGCAAGACAGATCAGATCTGCACGGATTTTTCCGGTTGCTTTGCTGTAGATACGGTAAATAGTTTTATTTCCAGGGTTTGTGATCTTTTCTGTATTTTCGGAAAGCTTGATCTTTGGAATAAATGCTCCGGTCTCTTTGTCCTCTACGGCAGCAAGTTTGTATACACCGCCAAAAGCCGGACAGTCCCTGGATGTGATCATGTTGGTTCCGACACCCCAGGAAGTGATTTTGCATCCCTGAGCTTTTAAACTTTCGATCAGATATTCATCCAGGTCACTGGAAGCAGAAATATAAGCATCATCAAAACCGGCAGCATCCAGCAGTTTCCTTGCCTGTTTGGACATATAAGCCAAATCTCCGCTGTCGAGACGGATTCCGTAATTTTTCAGCGGAATACCGGCATTTCGCATTTCTTCAAATACGCGGATCGCATTTGGCACACCGGATTTTAAAGTGTCGTAAGTATCAACCAGCAGGCAGCAGGCGTCCGGATACATATTTGCATAAGTCTTAAATGCAGTGTACTCGTCAGGGAAACTCATGATCCAGCTGTGAGCATGCGTGCCCTTTACCGGAACATCAAAAAGCTGTCCGGCGAGGACATTGGAAGTGCCGATACATCCGCCGATCATAGCGGCTCTTGCACCATATACACCGGCATCCGGACCCTGTGCACGACGCAGGCCAAACTCCATAATGCCGTCACCCTTTGCAGCGCAGACAACACGGGAAGCCTTTGTTGCGATCAGACTTTGGTGGTTGATGATCGTCAGGATCGCTGTTTCGACAAGCTGTGCTTCCATGATAGGAGCAACTACTTTGATCAGCGGCTCGCGAGGGAAAACAACGGTGCCTTCCGGAATGGCATAAATATCACCACTGAAACGGAAATCAGCCAGGTAATCCAGAAAATCTTCATCAAAGGTGTTCAGGCTTCGCAAGTAGGAAATATCTTCACTGCTGAAACGCAGATTTTTGATATAATCAATCACCTGATCCAGACCAGCGGTGATCGCATAACCGCCGTCGCATGGGTTTTTACGATAAAAAGCATCAAAAACCACTTTTTCGGTATTTTGTGTTTTAAAATAGCCCTGCATCATTGTCAGTTCATAAAAGTCTGTCAGCAGGGTGAGTTTCATAGTACTCATAATTTCCTCCAATCTGCATACATTCGGGTTCTTTGATTCCTGTTATAACACATTGCAGGCTGGAAGAAAAGGGAAAATAAAAAAACTGAAAAAAATAAAAAAAAGTGCTTGACATTTTCCGAACAGTACTATATAATTCTCATTGTTGCGAGCGACGAAACGCAGCAGAGTAAAATAATGATGGGCTATCGCCAAATGGTAAGGCAACGGACTCTGACTCCGTCATTTCAAGGTTCGAATCCTTGTAGCCCAGTTAAGAAGGTTGTCTTTATAAGACAGCCTTTTCTGTATATATGACTTATAAGTTTTTCGTTTGCCGGGCAGCTCATAGGAATAAAAGAAAACGAAAGTTGGGGAAATCGATGATATATCAGTTTGACAGCAGAGTTCGTTACAGTGAAGTGGATGAAAACCGCAGGATCACACTTCTTTCTATATTAAATTATTTTCAGGACTGCAGCAGTTTTCACTCCGAATATATAGGTTTTGGAATTGACTACTTAAAAGAAAAAAATTGTGCATGGGTACTTTCCTCCTGGCAGATCGTTTTGGGAGAGCTGCCGGTATTTGGTCAAAAGATCACAGTTCAGACCTGGCCGTATTCTTTTAAGGGATTTCTGGGTGAAAGGAATTTCTGCATCCGGGATGAAAAAGGCGAAAAGCTTGCCTGGGCGAATACATTATGGACTTACGTGGATTTAAAGACCGGACATCCGACCAGAGTTCCGAAAGAGGAACAGGAAGCGTATGTGCTGCATGAAAAGCTGGATATGGATTATGCACCACGAAAGATCGCACTTCCGGAAGAAATGGAAAAGAAAGAGCGCTTTCTGATCGTGAAACATCACATTGATACCAATCATCATGTCAATAACGGACAGTATGTGCAGATGGCGATGGAGTTTCTGCCGGATGACTTTCAGGTTGTCCAGATGCGTGCAGAATATAAAAAAGCCGCCCTTCTCGGAGATGTGGTGGTACCTTATATTTATATAGAAGATAAAAAATGTACGGTGATGCTGTGTGATGAGGCACAGAAACCGTATGCAATGGTAGAATTTCAGTAACTATTCAGTAGGTAGTATCCCGCGAGGTGTTTTGGCATGAATATGCCAAAATCCCGAGACATGCAAGTCAAAATGCCATCACCGAAGGTGATTTTAAATGCATTTTGACTCGTAACTGTGAAGGTGCTGAACAGTTACGAATTTCATAGCAAATAAACAGGAATACAGAAAAACAGGAGAAAAGATATGTTTCGTTTAGGAGAAAGTCAGGAACTTTATGTAGTAAAAGAAGTGGGATTTGGTGTTTATCTGGGAGAAGAAAAAGATGCTGCAGAGAAAGTACTGCTTCCGGGAAAAGAAGTGCCGGAAGGAACCAAGGCAGGGGACAGATTAGAGGTCTTTTTATACAAAGATTCAAAAGACCGTCTGATCGCAACAATGCGCACACCGAAAATACGTCTCGGAGAGACGGCAGTGCTTCATGTTGCAGATACCGGCAAGATTGGCGCATTTCTGGACTGGGGACTGGAAAAAGATCTGTTTCTTCCATATAAAGAACAGACAAAACGTGTACAGCCGGGAGAAGAATGCCTGGTGGCACTTTATATTGATAAAAGCAGCCGTCTTTGTGCTACTATGAAAGTTTATGAGTATCTGAAAAAAGATTCTCCATATCAGAAAGATGAAAAAGTAACTGGCCGCATCTATGAAATCAGTGAGAATTTTGGCGTTTTTGTGGCAGTGGATGACTGTTATTCCGGACTGATTCCGGCAAAAGAAGCCCAGGGAAAATACCGTGTGGGAGATATTTTGAATCTGCGTGTAACCAGAGTGAAAGAGGACGGCAAACTGGATCTGACGGATAAAGAAAAAATTCCGCAGCAAATGGAAAAAGATGCGGAAGCAGTGATGAAAGTCATTGAAGAATTTGAAGGGGTACTTCCGTTTAATGATAAAGTATCACCGGAAATTATCAAAAGAGAATTTGGACTGAGTAAGAATGCTTTCAAACGTGCAGTCGGAAGACTGCTGAAACAGGGACGTATCGAAATTACTGAGAATCGCATTATAAAACGGTAAAAATTACTGATATTTTTTGAATGATAAGATATTTCGCGGAGATATGTTCAACATTTTGCCATATTTTTGGCTGGTTTATTCACGAAAAATTTGCTTGCACTGTTTGGAAAGTGAATTTATAATAGTGTGTGAAAAAGGCTGGTGCCGGAAAAGGATTTTGGGTCTGGCATCCAGAGTATCTTTGTTAGGAGGAAATAATCATGAAAAAAGCAATCGCTACAGATAAAGCTCCTGCAGCAATCGGACCATATTCACAGGCAATCGAAGTAAACGGTATGATATATACATCAGGAGTAATCCCGGTTGTTCCGTCAACGGGTGAGATTCCGGAAGGTGCAGCCGCACAGGCAGATCAGGCGATCGGCAATCTGGCAGCACTGTTAAAAGAGGCAGGTACTTCTACAGAAAACGTAGTAAAGACTACCGTATTTATTAAAAATATGGAAGACTTTGGCACCATCAATGAAATTTATGCAAAATACTTTACCGGTGTATATCCGGCACGTTCTTGTGTGGAAGTTGCGAGACTGCCAAAAGATGTCCTGATCGAGATCGAGGCAATCGCAATCAAATAAATCACTTTTCAACATTTCTTATCTGAAAGGAGAATGAATCATGAAAGTAATGGGAATTAAAGATATTGATAAATTTTTTGAGGTAGTAGACAGTTGTGAAGGAAGAGTAGAACTGGTAACAGGCGAAGGAGACAGACTGAATCTGAAATCTAAGCTGTCACAGTATGTATCTCTGGCAAATATCTTCTCAAACGGCGAAATTCCGGAACTGGAGATTGTTGCATATGAAAAATCAGATATTGACAAACTGATGGAGTATATGATCAGCCGCAACGACTGATCGTGTATCGATAAACGGTAATTATTCAGAATCAGGCAGCCGGGAATAACACCCGACTGCTTTTTCACTTTACAGGAAATTGCTTTCCTGTAAAGTGAAAAACGCTCCGCGGGGATGCGCACTGCGGCATATAAGGTAGATGTCACAAGCGACCGCCGCAGGCGCGAGAATGTGCCAAGGCACATTCTTTGTTTTTTGATATACAAAAAACAGAGCATTTTATGGTAGAATAATGTTAAACACTTTATGGAGGAAAAACAATGAACAAGACACCAAAGATAAACCGTCTGTTTCTGGGAACGGTCATCTGGATTCTGCTTTCTGGTATTTTTGCAGGCTTTATACCATTTGTCCGTTCAATGGACGCAATACAGTTGATGCTTTTAAGTCAGATTTTATATTTGATTCCGGTAATCGTTTTTATGGCTGTTAACAGAATAGATCCGAGAAAGTGGATGCCATTTAAACCACTGAAACTATCAGTGATTGCTATGGTTGTTTTGTATGCACTGCTGATGATCCCGGTCACATCCTGGCTGAATCTGCTTTCCATGCTGTTTGTCCGAAATGCATTTGAAAGTTCACAGGCAGAGCTTGCACAGAATTCTTTGTGGATAAATCTGGTTGTAATGGCGGTCATTCCACCGATCTGCGAAGAATTTACTTTCCGCGGACTTTATTATAATGGCTATCGTCAGAGAGGTGTCTGGTGTGCGATTCTTGGATCTGCACTGGCATTTGGTCTGATGCACATGAATTTTAACCAGTTTTGTTATGCATTTGTGCTGGGTATTGCATTTGGTATTCTGCTGGAGGCAACCGGAAGCATTTTTGCTACGATGACAGCACATTTTGTGATCAATGGCTGGAGTACGGTACTCATGGCAGTTTCAAAACTGCTGACACGGATCGATTCTTCCGGAAGTTCTGCAGCGTCCGGTGCGGATACACAGCTGACAACACAGATGATGATTTCGGCGATCAATGTATATTCTGTCATTGCGGCGATCTGTATTTTTGCAGCGGCCGGTGTGCTGATCTGGATCGCAAAACATTGTGGACGCTATGAACATCTGAAATGGTGTTTCAGAAGAAGACAGAAACGTCCGGGCGAACCGAAAACCATGTTCACGCCTGCATTTGTCGCAGCAGCAGTTATTGTAGTCATTTATATGATATTGAGAGGGTGAGAGGTACGAAGTGAGTTTTACACATTTACATGTCCATACAGAGTACAGCCTGCTGGATGGATCAAATAAAATCAAAGAATACGTGGCAAGGGTAAAAGAACTGGGCATGAACAGTGCGGCGATCACAGATCACGGTGTAATGTATGGTGTGATTGATTTTTACCGGGAAGCGAGGGCGGCAGGGATTAACCCGGTTCTTGGATGCGAGGTATATGTAGCACCGGGGTCAAGATTTGACCGCGAAGCAGGAAGCAGTGATGACCGCTATTATCATCTTGTTTTATTGGCAGAAAATAACACAGGTTACAGCAATCTGACCAAGATTGTATCGAAAGGATTTACAGAAGGGTTTTACTACAAGCCACGTGTGGATCTGGAAGTGCTGGAAACATATCACGAAGGTATTATTGCACTGTCTGCATGCCTTGCCGGAGAGGTGCAGAAATACCTGGTGCGTGGCATGTATGAAGAAGCGGTGCGGGCGGCGAAACGCTACGAAAGCATTTTTGGGAAAGGAAACTTTTTCCTGGAACTTCAGGATCATGGGATTCCGGAACAGAAGGCGGTCAATACGCAGCTTTTCAGGATGAGCAAGGAAACGGGCATTGATCTGGTAGCAACTAATGATGTGCATTACACGTATGCATCCGATGCCGATTCTCATGATATTCTTTTATGTCTGCAGACCGGGAAAAAATTATCAGATACGGACCGTATGCGTTATGAGGGCGGACAGTATTTTGTAAAATCAGAAGAAGAAATGAAAAGCCTGTTTCCGTATGCACGGGAAGCGCTGGAAAATACACAGAAAATTGCCGACCGATGTCATGTGGAAATTGAATTTGGTGTGACCAAGCTTCCGAAATACGATGTGCCGGTTGGATATACCTCATGGGAATATTTGCAGAAGCTCTGCCATGACGGACTACTCCGCTGTTATGGAGAGGAAACACCGGAATTAAGAGAACGTCTGGATTATGAACTTGGCATTATACAAAAAATGGGATACGTTGATTATTTCCTGATTGTATGGGACTATATTAAATTTTCTCGTGACCACGATATTATGGTAGGTCCTGGACGAGGATCTGCTGCAGGAAGCCTGGTTTCTTACACGCTTGGCATTACGCAGCTTGATCCGTTAAAGTACAATCTTCTGTTCGAACGTTTCCTGAATCCGGAACGAGTATCTATGCCGGATATTGACGTGGATTTCTGCTTCGAAAGAAGACAGGAAGTGATCGATTATGTTGTTGAAAAATATGGGAAAGATCAGGTGGCGCAGATCGTAACCTTTGGTACCATGGCAGCACGAGGTGTGATCCGTGATGTCGGCCGTGTGATGGATCTGCCGTATGCGATGGTGGATTCTATAGCCAAAATGATACCGACCGAGCTGAATATTACTATAGATAAAGCTTTTCAGCGTAACCCGGATTTCAAGAAAATATATGATGAAGATCCGCAGGTGCATGAACTGATTGATATGTCCAGAAGGCTGGAAGGACTGCCGCGCCACACTTCCATGCATGCCGCAGGTGTTGTGATCTGTCAGAAAGCAGTCGATGAGTTTGTGCCGCTTTCCAGAGGAAGCGACGGTGCGGTTACGACACAGTTTACGATGACTACGCTGGAAGAATTAGGACTTTTGAAAATGGATTTCCTGGGGCTGCGTACGCTTACGGTTATTCAGAATGCGGTGCATCTGGCAGAAAAATCCAGTGGAAATAAAATCGACATTGATCATATTGACTTTAATGATAAAGCAGTTCTGGCTTCAATCGGAACCGGTAAAACAGAAGGTATTTTCCAGCTTGAAAGCGGAGGGATGAAAAACTTCATGAAAGAACTGAAGCCGCAGAGTTTAGAGGATATTATTGCCGGTATTTCCCTGTATCGTCCAGGACCAATGGATTTTATTCCGCGTTACATCAAGGGCAAGAACAATCCGGATACGATTACTTATGAGTGCCAGGAACTGGAACCGATTCTGGAACCGACCTATGGCTGTATTGTATATCAGGAACAGGTTATGCAGATTGTGCGTGCACTTGGCGGTTATACGCTTGGACGAAGCGACCTTCTGCGTCGTGCGATGTCCAAGAAAAAAGCAGCCGTCATGGAAAGAGAACGCCAGAATTTTGTTTATGGAAATGAAGAAGAAGGTGTACCGGGCTGTATCAAAAATGGAATATCAGAGGAAATCGCAAATCATATCTATGACGAAATGACAGATTTCGCAAAATATGCATTCAATAAATCACATGCAGCATGCTATGCGGTCGTTGCCTATCAGACGGCATGGCTAAAATATTATTATCCGGTAGAATTTATGGCGGCACTGATGACATCTGTGATTGATAATCCGCCAAAAGTGGCAGAATATATTCTGACCTGCCGTCAGATGGGAATCTGCCTGCTCCCGCCGGATATTAACAAAGGTGAGAGTTCATTTTCTGTAGAAGAAAATGAGAATTATAAAGAAAATGAAACGGGAAAACCGGGTACAAAATATAAGAAAAATATACGATATGGACTTTCGGCAATCAAAAGTATCGGAAAACCGGTGATCGATGCAATCGTAAAAGAGAGAAATGTGCGCGGCAGGTACAAAAGTTTCCGCGATTTTGTAGAACGTCTTTCAGGAAAAGAATTAAATAAGCGCACGATAGAAAGCTTTATCAAGGCAGGAGCCCTGGATGGATTGTGTGATAACCGTAAGCAGCTTATGATGGTCTATGTACAGATCCTGGACAGTGTAAATCAGGAAAAAAAATATGCAATGACCGGTCAGATGTCCCTGTTTGATTTTGTTCCGGAAGAAGAAAAGAAAGAATTTGAAATCCGCATGCCGGATGTGGAAGAATATGACAAAGAGCAGCTTCTGGCATTTGAAAAAGAGGTGCTTGGTGTGTATATCAGTGGTCATCCTCTGGAAAAATATGAAAAGATCTGGCGGAAAAATATATCGGCGACCACACTTGACTTTGCATATGATGAAGAAATTCATGCCTCGAAGGTGATTGACGGAACAAAGCAGATCATCGGCGGCATGATCGATGGGATCACCATCAAACATACCAAGACAAATAAAACGATGGCATTTCTCACAGTAGAAGATCTTGTGGGTACAGTAGAAGTGGTGGTATTCCCGAAAGATTATGAAAATTATCGAAAGGATATTGTACAGGATGGCAAGATTTTCATACGGGGACGCGTATCTGCGGAAGAGGAAAAAGCAAGTAAAATAATCTGTGAAAAGATCTGGAAGTTTGCTGATATGCCAAAAGAGTTGTGGATCCAGTTTCAGGATCGGGAAAGCTTTGAGAAAGAAGAAAAAGTGCTTTATGAAATGTTGCGTATGTCGGATGGCTCCGATCAGGTAGTGATCTACATTCGTTCCCCAAAATCCATGAAAAAACTGGGCAAAGCATGGTCGGTGTGTACTGATGAGACGCTTTTGCAGAAACTTGTTGGAAGATATGGGCAGAACAATGTAAAAGTTGTTGAAAAGTGTATTGAAAATAACGGTAAAATGAATTAGAATTGAGAGCGAAGTATTTGGTTAGGAAAATCAAAGAGTCTAAACAGCGAATCTGAGGAGGTTTCAAGATGGCAAAAGAAATAAAGACAATAGGCGTACTTACAAGCGGCGGCGATGCTCCTGGTATGAATGCGGCAATTCGTGCAGTTGTTAGAAAAGCACTTTCCAGAGGACTGAAAGTAAAAGGTATCTATAAAGGATACAATGGCCTTCTGAACGAAGAGATCAAAGATATGACAGCACGTGACGTATCCGATATCATTTCACGCGGTGGTACTGTACTGTATACAGCAAGATGTGCAGAATTCCGTACACCGGAAGGACAGGCAAGAGGTGCAGAAGTCTGCAAAAAGCATGGTATTGACGGACTGGTAGTCATCGGTGGCGACGGATCCTTCGCAGGTGCACAGAAACTGGCTGCCCTGGGTATCAATACAATCGGTATCCCGGGAACAATTGACCTGGATATTGCATGTACTGAGTATACGATTGGATTTGATACAGCGATCAATACAGCAATGGAAGCAATCGACAAAGTACGTGACACTTCCACATCTCATGAAAGATGCAGCATCATCGAAGTTATGGGACGTGGTGCAGGTTACATCGCTCTGTACTGCGGTATTGCCAATGGTGCAGAAGATATCCTGCTTCCGGAAAAATATGATTATGATGAGCAGAAGCTGATCAACAACATTATTGAAAACAGAAAACGCGGCAAAAAACATCATATCATTATCAATGCAGAAGGTATCGGACATTCTGCAAGCATGGCCCGCCGCATCGAAGCAGCTACCGGTATGGAGACAAGAGCTACCATCCTTGGCCATATGCAGCGAGGAGGAAGTCCTACATGTACAGACCGTGTATATGCATCCATGATGGGATCTTATGCAGTAGACCTTCTGGCAGAAGGAAAGACAAACCGTGTAGTAGGATACAGAAACGGAGAGTTTACAGACTTTGATATTGATGAGGCTCTGGCAATGCAGAAGAGCATTTCAGAATATATGTATGATGTAAGCAAGGCTCTTTCTATCTAATATATAGTCAGAAGAGCGACGTTTTAATATCTGATATGATGTGGGTGTCAAAAGTCCCCAACTATGATGCCTACGGATTGTTCCGTGCGTTGCACTCCCACAATCCTCCCCAGTATTCGCATATCGTGGGATTATCATCCCACTTTTATGCTCATATCGGGGCGGGTCCCAAGGTCTTTCATCCACCTATGAGCAAGCTCATGTGGATTTAGACCTTTTGACCCTGGCATCATGATATAAATAATCAACACCCGTATTCAAGTCAAACGTATGTAAGAGCCGGATATTACCAGTGTGAAGGTATTACCGGCTCTTTTATTTTCAATCAGAGGAGAAAAAATATGATAACCAGCACCGCAAATCCGCAGATCAAAAATCTGATTCAGCTTCATAAGAAAAATAAACTGCGTCAGGAACAGGGAATCTTCATTATAGAAGGAATCAAAATGTACCGGGAAGCACCGGCAGAGCAGGTAATAAAGACCTATGTATCAGAAAGTTTTTACAAAAAACATCAGAAAGAAGATATCTGGAAAGGGGAAAGCCTGGAAATCGTCACAGACCGTGTCTTTGAGGCGGCTTCTGATACAAAGACGCCGCAGGGCGTGTTAAGCCTTGTGAAACGTTTTGAGTATGATCTGGACGATATCATTCAGGGCAGCACACCGCTGATCATGGTTCTGGAGAATATTCAGGATCCGGGCAATCTCGGAACCATTGTGCGTACAGGAGAAGGTGCGGGTATTACAGGCATTATCATGAGCAACGGAACCGTTGATATCTATAATCCAAAAACCATACGTGCCACCATGGGATCCATATACCGCGTGCCATTCTGTTATGCTGAGAATATGCAAGCGGTTATGCAGAAACTGAAAAAGTGCAAGATCCAAACCTATGCGGCCTATTTGGAGGGCAGCAGTGTTCACGATGCACAGAATTATAAAGAAGCAACAGCCTTTCTGATCGGAAACGAGGGGAATGGTCTTACAAGAGAACTTGCAGAAAGTGCAGACTGGTGTATCCGTATTCCAATGTGCGGGAAAGTAGAATCTTTAAATGCCGGGATTGCATCTGCGATCCTGATGTATGAGGCCCAGAGGCAGAGGCGAAACTAAGATAAACGCTTCGCAAGAGTCGTGTGCGTTTGAGTGAAATGTAAGTCTGTTTTAAGTATACTTAGAGCTGTTAGAAAAAGTTAGAAAAAAAGTTAAAAAAGTTGTTGACAGATCCGCACAACAGTGGTATCATACCAACTGTTGCGGCGGAAACGCAGAAACAACGGAGCCTGAGAGATACAGGCAGTCAGGGAATCATCCAGACGATCCGGGGACGGAATCAAAAAGATGAAAAAAGTACTTGACAAACCCGAAAGACTTTGATAGAATATCAGAGTTGCTGCAAAAGAGACAAAGCAACACGGTCTGGTACGACTTAAGAAGTTCGAAAGAGCTTCGAAAAAAGTTTAAAAAAGTACTTGACAAGCACAAAGAGATGTGCTAAAATAACAAAGCCGATGCGAACAGCAAACGGCACAAACGAAAAGATGAACCTTGATAATTGAACAGTGACAACCTTGAAAATTCAAGAGAAAAGTTCTGAAAACGAACCTTAAACAGTAAAACAAGGATGGATTAGCCAAGAGTTAATCCTGACTGGACAAATTTTTTATGAGAGTTTGATCCTGGCTCAGGATGAACGCTGGCGGCGTGCTTAACACATGCA